>NZ_JADARC010000021.1:0-13000 GCF_016464245.1 Marinobacter sp. bablab_jr003 | reverse complement strand
TGATTAGGCAGGCGCGCGGCGAATCCTCATCAAGGCCAGAGGCGGCAACGCCGCCTCGTTAACAGGCCGGATATATGGCAGCAACCTGTCCCTCATCAACAACGTCTGAGGCCTTGCAAGCGGGGAGGAGACCATATATGGTTTCCGTGGCACAAAACCTTTTCTTTTCGTGTTCTTTCGTGGATTTAGTGGCAAAAATCAGCCTTTAAGGCCCAAAACATCCTGCATGTCATACAAACCAGCCGCCTTACCCTCAAGCCACAAAGCAGCCCGCATAGCACCTTTGGCAAAGGTCATCCGGCTACTGGCCTTATGGGTAATCTCGATGCGCTCGCCTTCGGTGGCAAACAGCACGGTGTGGTCACCCACCACGTCCCCGGCACGGATGGTTTCAAAACCGATTTCCTTGCGGGTGCGTTCGCCGGTGAAACCTTCGCGGCCGTACACTGCACACTCTTTCAGGTCGCGCCCCAGGGCGTCAGCGACAACTTCGCCCATGCGCAGGGCGGTGCCGGAGGGGGCGTCTTTTTTGTGGCGGTGGTGGGCTTCGATGATTTCTACGTCGTAGTCGTCACCCAGGGTCGCCGCGGCGGTGCGCAGGAGGTTGAGGACGACGTTAACGCCCACGCTCATGTTGGGGGCGAAGACGACCGGGGTGGATTCGGCGGCCAGGGCGAGCTGTTCTTTTTCGGCGTCGGTCATGCCGGTGGTGCCGATGACCAGCATCTTGCCGTTAGAGCTGCAGAACTTTGCATTTTCCAGGGTTAGATCCGGGAAGGTGAAGTCCACCAGTACGTCGAAGTCGTCTTTTACGTCGTCCAGGCTGCCAGCCATTTTTACGCCGGTTTTGCCAACGCTGGTCATTTCGCCGGCGTCGGCGCCGATCAGGCTGCTGCCCGGCTCGACGATGGCGGCGCCGAGTTCAAGGCCCTCGGTGCCGTCTACCGCTTCGATCAGTACCTTGCCCATGCGCCCGGCGGCGCCGATGATTGCTACCCGCATCTGTTCTGCCCTCAGAATTTCATTTCGTCAAAGAAGCTTTTCACACCCTCAAACCAGGAGGTTTTCTTCGGAGCATGATGGGTGCCGTTGCTGCCGTCCAGCGTTTGCTGGAATTCTTCCAGCAGTTCTTTCTGGCGCTTGGTCAGTTTCACCGGGGTTTCTACCATCACCCGGCACAGCAGGTCGCCGGCAGGGCCACCACGCACCGGGCTCACGCCTTTGTTGCGCAGGCGGAAAAGCTTGCCGGTCTGGGTTTCGGCCGGGATTTTCAGTTTCACGCGGCCATCCAGTGTAGGCACTTCCAGCTCACCACCCAGGGCAGCATCCACGATGCTGATGGGCACTTCGCAGTACAGGTTGCGACCGTCGCGGGTGAAGATGGAGTGTTCGCGCACAGCCACCTGAACGTACAGGTCGCCTGGGGGGCCACCATCTACGCCCATTTCCCCTTCGCCAGACAGGCGGATGCGGTCGCCGGTATCCACGCCGGGCGGCACTTTGACCGACAGGGTTTTGTCCTGGCGAACACGACCCTGACCATGACAGGCCTTGCAGGGATCCTTGATGATCTGGCCAGAGCCACGGCAGGTCGGACAGGCCTGCTGCACGGTGAAGAAGCCCTGCTGCATGCGTACCTGACCCATGCCCTGACAGGTACCACAGGTTTCCGGCCGGGAGCCTTTTTCGGCGCCGCTGCCTTCACAGACGTCACATTCCTTGTGGCCCGGAATTTTGATTTCGACGGACTTGCCCTTAACGGCTTCTTCAAGGTCCAGCTCCAGGGTGTAGCGCAGGTCTGAGCCACGGGTATTGCGGCCACGACCGCCACCACCACCGAAGATATCGCCAAACACGTCTCCGAAGATGTCGGAGAAGCTGCCGCCACCGCCGAAGCCACCGGCACCGGCCTGGCCGTCTACACCGGCATGACCAAACTGGTCATACGCAGCGCGCTTGCCGGAGTCAGCGAGCACCTCGTAGGCTTCGGTGGCCTCTTTGAATTTACTGTCGGCATCCTGGTCATCCGGGTTACGGTCTGGATGGTATTTCATCGCGAGCTTCCGATATGCCCGCTTTATTTCCTTCTCATCCGCTCCCCGGGCAACCCCGAGTACTTCGTAATAATCGCGCTTGGCCATACTTCAAAACCCTGTTGCTATAACGCGGAAAACGCGGGGCTACCCCCGCGTTTTCCAACTGCCTGATGTACTTCGGATTTACTTCTTGTCGTCGTCTTTGACTTCTTCGAACTCGGCATCAACCGCGTCGTCTGCAGCCTGGGCACCTTCCTGCCCGTCGGCCTGCTGCGCCTGGTCAGCCTGATCCGCGTACATTTTCTGGGCCAGCTCGGAAGAGGCTTCAGTCAGCTTCTGGGTCTTGGCTTCGATATCTTCCTTATCGGTACCCTTCAGAGCTTCTTCGAGGTCTTTGATGGCGCCTTCGATGGACTCTTTCTCGGCCTCGGTGACTTTGTCGCCGGCTTCGGTCAGGGTCTTGCGTACGGCATGAACCATGGCGTCGCCCTGGTTACGAGCCTGTACCAGCTCTTCGAACTTGCGATCTTCCTCGGCGTTGGCCTCGGCATCGCGCACCATTTTCTCGATTTCGTCATCGTTCAGGCCGGAAGAGGCCTTGATTACGATGGACTGCTCTTTACCGGTCGCCTTGTCTTTGGCAGACACGTTCAGGATACCGTTGGCATCGATGTCGAAAGTGACTTCGATCTGCGGCACACCGCGGGGTGCGGGCGGAATGTCGGCCAGGTCGAAACGACCCAGGGACTTGTTCTGTGCCGCCTGCTTGCGCTCACCCTGAACAACGTGGATGGTTACCGCAGTCTGGTTGTCGTCCGCTGTGGAGAAGGTCTGCGATTTCTTGGTCGGAATCGTGGTGTTCTTCTCGATCAGAGGAGTGGCCACACCACCCATGGTTTCGATACCCAGGGTCAGCGGGGTTACGTCCAGCAGCAGTACGTCTTTCACGTCGCCAGACAGTACCGCACCCTGAATGGCAGCACCCATGGCTACGGCTTCGTCCGGGTTTACGTCTTTGCGCGGCTCTTTGCCGAAGAATTCCTTAACCTTCTCCTGCACCAGCGGCATACGGGTCTGTCCACCGACCAGGATAACCTCGTCGATTTCAGAGGCCTTCATGCCAGCATCCTGCAGAGCCACTTTACAGGGCTCGAGGCTGCGCTGAACCAGCTCTTCTACCAGCGATTCCAGCTTGGCGCGGGTCAGTTTCACGTTCATGTGCTTGGGACCAGACGCATCTGCAGTGATGTACGGCAGGTTTACGTCGGTCTGCTGGCTGCTGGACAGCTCGATCTTGGCCTTTTCGCCGGCTTCCTTCAGGCGCTGCATGGCCAGGGAGTCACCGCGCAGGTCGATGCCGCTGTCTTTCTTGAACTGGTCCGCCAGGTATTCGATGACCTTCATGTCGAAGTCTTCACCACCCAGGAAGGTGTCACCGTTGGTAGCCAGCACTTCAAACTGGTGCTCACCGTCTACGTCGGCAATCTCGATGATGGACAGGTCAAAGGTACCACCGCCCAGATCGTAGACCGCCACGGTACGGTCGCCGCTCTGCTTGTCCATGCCGTAGGCCAGCGCTGCGGCGGTCGGCTCGTTGATGATCCGCTTAACTTCCAGGCCGGCAATCCTGCCTGCATCTTTGGTGGCCTGGCGCTGGCTGTCGTTGAAGTAAGCCGGCACGGTGATAACCGCTTCGGTTACTGTCTCGCCCAGGTAGTCTTCTGCAGTCTTCTTCATTTTCTTGAGGACTTCGGCAGAAACCTGCGGCGGAGCCATCTTCTGGCCTTTCACTTCTACCCAGGCATCGCCATTGTCAGCCTTGGCGATCTTGTACGGCACCATCTTGATGTCTTTCTGAACCACGTCGTCTTCAAAGCGACGACCGATCAGACGCTTGATGGCGTACAGGGTATTTGCCGGGTTGGTGACCGCCTGGCGCTTGGCAGACTGGCCGACCAGTGTTTCGTTATCGTCGGTGTAGGCAATGATGGACGGGGTGGTACGATCACCCTCGGCATTCTCGATTACCTTTACCTTGTCACCATCCATGATGGCCACGCAGGAGTTGGTGGTTCCCAGGTCGATACCAATAATTTTGCTCATCGAATCACTCCAAGATCTTTCTGAATTCTGCTCCGGAGTGAGACCACCCCGGCTGTCGCTGTTTAATCGCTATATTGGCGCTTTCAGCGGCTTTTCAAGCCCCGGCGGCGCCTTTTTTGATCAATTTTCTGCTTTTGCTACTACAACCATGGCCGGACGAACAACACGGCCGTTCAGCAGATAACCCTTCTGCACCACCGCCACCACACTATTGGGCTCGGCGTCCGGGGCCGGCACCATAGACATGGCTTCGTGCTGCTGCGGGTCGAACGGTTCACCCACCGGGTTCACCTGCTCCACGTTGAATTTCTTCAGGCTGCTCATGAACAGGCTGAGGGTCATTTCCGCGCCTTCGCGGATAGAAGCCACCAGTTCGCTGGCGTCTTCCTGCCCTTCCGTGCTTTCCACGGCCTTCTCCAGACTGTCGGCCACCGGAAGCAATTCCTTGACGAATTTTTCCAGCGCAAACTTGTGCGCCTTTTCCACGTCGATCTCGGCCCGGCGGCGCACGTTCTGCATTTCTGCCTGGGAGCGCAACGCCTGGCCCTGGTACTCCTGCAGCTTGGCCTTCAGGGCATCCAGCTCGGAACCCTCTTGCCCCGCCTCGCCAGCTTCCGGCTCGGCATCAGCCTGTTCCGCCTGTGCGGCTTCGTTCAGCTCTTCTTCTACCTGTTCGTTGCGCTTTTCGTCAGCACTCATGACAACTCCTGATGGATTTTCCCAGGGCCCGAAGGCCTGCGGCTGGTTTAAGCCCCGCCCGTTTCAGGGCAGGAAAATACGACTTTGCGAACGAATATGGGGCCCGCCGGGCGGGTTTCAACCTTCCGGGATGCATTCTTTACAAATTCGGGGCACAGGTTATTTGCAAACAGGAAAAACCCTGTATATATTCACAGCAACTGTATGAAATCACAGTATTCGAAATTTTCAGAGACAACAGACTCTGAACGGAGGTAATCAGCATGCTTATCCAACTGACGGTCTCGAACTACGCCATTGCTGAACGGGTTGAATTGCAGTTCAGCAAGGGCATGACAGCACTCACCGGCGAAACCGGTGCCGGCAAGTCTATCGTTCTGGATGCCCTGGGCCTGGCCATGGGCGGCCGCGCAGATGCCGGAGCTGTGCGCCACGGGGCCGAGCGTGCCGATATCAACGCCAGTTTCGATATTTCGAGAATTCCGGAAGCCCGGCAATGGCTTGAAGCCCACGAGCTGGATGATAAGGAAGACTGCATCCTGCGCCGCACCATCCGCAAAGACGGCCGCAGCAAGGCATTTATCAACGGTCAGCCCTGCCCGCTGTCCCAGCTCAAAGAACTGGGCGGCCTGCTGATGGACATCCACAGCCAGCACCAGCACCAGTCACTGCTACGCAAAGACACCCACCGCAAACTGCTGGACGAGTTCGCCGGCGCCGAACAACTGGCCGACCAGGCCCGCACCGCCTGGAAAGCCTGGAACGCCACCCGCCAGAAACTGGAACAGCGCCGGCACAATGCCGACGAAGCCGAGGCCAGGTTGCAACTGCTTCGCTACCAGGTAGAGGAGCTGGACCGGCTGGCACTGGAAGACGGCGAGCAGGAGGCCCTTGAGCAGGAGCAGGCCCAGCTGAGTCAGGCGGATGCAGTACTGCACAGCAGTCACCAGGCCGCCCTACTCTGCACCGAAGATGACACCAGCGCAGCCGCCCTGGTACGCCAGGCCCTGCAGCAACTGGAGCAACTGCCGCTGGAAGTGCCGGCACTGGCCGATACCCTGCAGATGCTGAACGAAGCACAGATCCAGATTTCCGAAGCCGGCGACAACCTGCGCCGGTTTGTTGACGACTATGAAGCCGACCCGGCGCGGTTGGCCGAGGTGGAAGAACGCCTGAGCGCCATTTACCAGATGGCCCGCAAGCACCGGATTACCCCGGAAGAGTTGCCGGAACTGCACCAGCGCCTGGCCGCAGAACTGGCCGAACTGGATGGCGGCGAAGGCAGCCTGGAACAGCTTGAAGCTGAGCTGGAAAACCTGCGTAAACAATTCGATGAGCTGGCAGCACAGCTGTCTGCCAAACGGGAACAGGCCGCCATGGAACTGGACCAGCGGGTTGCCCGGGAACTGGCCCAGCTAAGCATGCCCAACATGCAGTTTGTCACCCACCTGAGCGGCAATACTGACAACGAGCCGGCACCCCATGGCATGGAAGATATCGAATTCCTGGTCAGCGCCAACCCCGGCCAGCCGGCACGCCCACTGGCCAAGGTGGCCTCCGGCGGTGAATTGTCACGGATCAGCCTGGCCATCCAGGTGGTTGTGGCACAAACCTCCACCACACCCACGCTGGTGTTCGATGAAGTGGACGTAGGTATTGGCGGCGGCACTGCAGAAGTGGTGGGCCGACTGCTGCGGTCACTGGGGGATAACGGGCAGGTACTGTGTGTGACTCACTTGCCGCAGGTGGCCGCCCAGTGCCATCAGCACCTGTTTGTCAGCAAGTTTACTGAGAAAGAAGCGACTTACTCGCGCATTGAGGCACTGGATGACCAGGGCAGGATCAGCGAGGTAGCAAGAATGCTGGGTGGCGTGGACATGACCGAGCACACCATTGCCCATGCCCGAGAGATGTTCGTAAAGGGCCAGGCGACCCATCACTGAAATCCCCTCTCGATTCGGAGAGCTTCGGGGCCGGCACTTGCTGGCCCCTTTTTTTATCGTTTGATTACTTCTTGCCGGAGTTCAGAGGTTTTACGTACAGGATCAGGCTGTGATCGACAATCTCGTAGCCGTGTTCTGCCGCAATCTTCTGCTGACGCTCTTCGATGATCTCGTCCACAAACTCGATCACTTCACCGGTCTGGGTGCAGACCATGTGGTCGTGGTGATCGTCGCCGGCCATTTCGAACACAGCATGGCCGCCTTCAAAGTTGTGGCGCAATACCAGGCCAGCTGCCTCAAACTGGGTCAGCACCCGGTAAACGGTCGCAAGGCCCACATCGTCACCCTGGTCGAGCAACTTTTTGTAGACGTCTTCAGCACTCAGGTGATGCTCCTTGGCGTTCTCCAGAATATTGAAGATTTTCACCCTGGGCAGAGTAACCTTAAGACCGACTTTTCGTAATTCGGCGTTTTCAGATGGCATGCTACTATTCACTCGTTGGTGTGCCTTACGGCTTCCGGTATGATGAAGCCGCCGTTCAACGGTTAAACCCGTTTCACACCTGCCAAAGGCAGGCGATTTCAAGATAGAGGATTTCCCCTGGCGATGCAAAAGCTCACCGCTATCATTCTTATTGGCATTTTATCCTTGTCAGGCTGCGTCTTCCCCGGCGTTTACAAGATCAACGTACAGCAGGGAAACATTGTTACCGACGAAGAGCTGACTGAACTCTCCGAAGGCATGCCACGCAGCCAGGTACACGCGGTACTGGGCAGCCCGCTGATGCTGAACCCGGTCGATCCTTCCAGGGAATACTACGTGTACACCTTCCAGCGCCGGGGTGGTGACATCGAAGAGCAACGCATCATCGTTTACTACAACGGCGACCAGTACAGCCACTACGAAGCCCAGCTGCTGGAAGAAACCCCAGCCTACTAAGCTTCAGGCTTTCTTTTTGGCCCGGTTCAGGCGCGCCTGTTTCGGGTCGATCTTGAGCGGCCGGTACAGCTCTACCCGGTCGCCTTCCCGCAACTCGTGGCTGGCGGGATCTTTGATTACCTTGCCGAACACGCCCATATCGATAGCGTCCGGCTCAATTTCCGGAAAGATATCCACGATACCCGAAAGCTTTACCGCCTCCAGCGCCGTGGTTCCCTCCGGAACCTTGACCGGCACAATCTGCTGCTTGTCGGGCCGGGCGTATGCCACCTCTACCTGCATTACACCAATCCTCCGCGATAGATTTCATCCGCGCGACGGCAGAAGGCGTCCACCATGGTGTTGGCAGCCTGGTTGAATACCGGGCCGAAGGTCATTCGGGACAACGAGCCGCCAAATTCAAACTCCAGCGTGAGGATAACCTTGCAGGCATTGTCGTCCAGCGACCGGAAATGCCAGCGACCGGTCAGGTTCTTGAGCGGGCCATCCACCAGCTTCATTTCGATGCTTTCCGGCATCAGCAACTGGTTGCGGGTAGTCAGACGATGGCGCACACCACCCTTGGCGATTTCCAGTGACGCCATAATCTCGGCATCGGTACGCTCGTGCACTTCCGCCCCGGCGCACCAGGGCAGAAACTCGGGATAACGCGCCACGTCGTTGACCAGGTGGAACATGCGTTCGGCCGAATGCATAACCAGCGCGGTTTTATCAATCTGATGAGCCATGTAAAACGGAATTCCTGCGCTTTTTTGCTACTACTGACACCAACCGCTGTCACCGGCCGATGGGTCATTCACCATGATACTGGATATCCGGCCCGTTTGGGGCGTTTTCAACCGGCGCCGAAGCTTCGGCAACCGGCGTACCCGGCCCGCACCAGATCGCATCGTTGCCGTTATCACAAAGATTGGACAGTGAAAAAATGGTGTACTGGATACCTATCCACAACGCCACAACCGGCAGCACCAGCCGCATCACCCAATACCAGAGCTTGCGGAAAAACGCCGGGGCATCGCCCAGAATCTGCGCACTGTAGCGGCGAGTCAGACACCAGCCGGCGAAGGTGGCAACAAGCATGGCAACCACCGGAATCAGGATGCCGCCGGTCACAAGCTCCAGCCAGCGGTAAACCGTGGCACCTGCCAGCTGATAGTCGGCCCAGACGTTGAAAGAAAACAGCGAGGCCAGGCCCGCCAGCCACACCGCCAGGCCCACACACACCACAGACCATCCCCTTGGCGCGCCGAGCCATTCCCGCAACCAGCCCACCACGGGCTCCAGCAGGGAGATAGACGTCGCCCAGACAATCAGCACCACCAGCAGGAATACCGCGGTGATCACCACCTGGCTGAACGGCACCTGGGCCAGTGCCACCGGCAGAGAGACAAACAACAGGCTGAAGCCTCGCTCGCCATCCAGGCTGGTGCCGTCAAGCGCAATGGAAAACATCATCACACCGGCAACGATTGCCACCAGGGTATCCATCAGCACCACCGCCAGAATAGATCGTTTCAGGCGGGTTTCCGCCGTGGTGTAGGCACCAAAGATCGCCCAAACCCCGACCCCGAGCCCCAGGGTGTAAAAGGCATGGAAGAAGGCTGCCTTGATGCTGTCGAGGCTCAACTGTTCCGGCCGGAAGGTCAGAATGTGATCAACCCCGGATTCCAGCCGCCCATGCCCGGCGGACAGGGCAAACAACATCGCCAGCAACACTAACGTGCAAGGCACAACAATGCGCAGCGAACGCTCCAATCCCTTCACGACACCCCGTGCCGACACCGCCAGTACCAGTAGCAGGAAGAACCCGTGCCAGGCCATAAACTCCCGGTAACGCTCCGGGCTTGAAACCAGCTCGGTCAGCACCGCCGAAGCGGAAGTTGTGGTCGCACTGCTGAACTGGCCGGAAGCACCGGCAAACACATAGGCCAGCACAATGCCGCCAAACACTGCGGTGAATGACAGTACCAGGAAGGCTGCAATCACACTCAGGGGACCGGTCAGGTGCCACAAGCGGTGGCTGCCGGCGTTGCGCACAAAGCCATCCATGGCGAGCACGATCCCGTGCCGGGAGTGCCGCCCGAACACCGCCTCGGTCACCATCAGTGGCAAAGCCACCAGCAACAGGCACGCCAGGTACAACAGTATAAACAGGCCGCCACCGTGAATGCTGGCCAGGTAAGGAAACTGCCACAGGTTGGCAAGGCCCACGGTTGCACCAACCGAGGCCCAGAAGAAGCTGGATTTACGGGTAAACGACCCTATGGATGTCTGGTACTTGTGCGGCATTCCGGCCCCTGAAAAGCTATAGCCGCTTATTGTAGCCGATGCCGGTGGCGGCAAACGACCATTGTGGCGCCCCGGCGGCGAAATCGTGACCCGTCTGGCAGACCTGAGCTACAATGCCCGCTTTGCCGGCCCTCTGTTAACCGCCGGCCAAGTCATTCTTCCGATCCCGGACAGGATTCATGAGCAAGAAGAAAGCAAGCGGACCAACCAGTAACACCATTGCCCTGAACAAGAAGGCAAAGCACGAATACCACATCGAGGAACGCTTCGAAGCGGGCCTGGCCCTGCTTGGCTGGGAAGTGAAGTCTCTGCGTGCCGGCAAGGCGCAACTGGTGGATGCCTATGTCCTGCTCAAAGACGGCGAAGCCTGGCTGCTTGGGGCCCACATTACGCCGCTCAACACGGCATCTACCCATGTGATTGCCGACCCCACCCGCACCCGGAAACTGCTGCTGCACGCCAAGGAAATTGCAAAGATTATCGGTCAGGTCAACCAGGCCGGGCACACATGTATCCCGCTGGCGCTATACTGGAAAGGCAACAAAGTGAAGTGCGAGATCGCCCTGGTAAAAGGCAAGAAGCTGTTCGACAAGCGGGCGACAGAAAAAGAGCGGGACTGGAACAGGCAGAAGCAGCGAATTATGCGCGAAGCCAACACCTGAGGCTGAGACACAAGGAGGGGGTATGTCACCACAACGGGCAGCCATGTCGTCGGTAGACCGGTCGTGGCTGCGCATGGACACCCCGGAAAACCCCATGATGATTTCGGCGGTGTTGATGTTCGAAAAACCGATCGACATCACTCGCCTGAAGCGCACCCTGGAGGAGCGCTTCCTGAAGTTCCGGCGTTTCCGCCAGCGCATCGTAGACAAAGGCGACAGGGTTTACTGGGAAGACGACCCGCTGTTCGATCTCGACAACCACCTGCATCGCATTGCCCTGCCCGGCAAAGCTGGCAAGGATGAACTCCAGGCGCTGGCCAGCGACTTCAACAGCAGCGCCCTGGATTTCCGGCGCCCGCTCTGGCAAATCCACTATATCGACAGTTTTAACGGCGGCTGTGCGCTGCTCGTGCGCATTCACCACTGCATAGCAGACGGCATCTCCCTGGTTCGGGTACTGCTTTCCCTTACGGATAAATCCCCCGAAGCCAGGCTGAAAAAAATCTCCAGCAAACCGAAACCTGCCAAAAAACCGGAAGGCACGGCCTCCTCCCGCTTCCTGCACCGCCTGGTAGACAGCAGCCAGGCAGGATGGCAGCAGGCGAGACTGTTCCTGGACTCCGTCCGTGAAGAACCCAACTACCCGCTCAAGCTCGCCACCACGGCCGGCGGCATTGCTGCGGACCTGGTAAAACTCGGGCTGGCTCCCTTCGAACCAAAAACCAGCCTGAAACAACAACTGGTTGGCCGCAAACAGGTCGCCTGGGCCGAACCGCTCGACCTTGATGACGTCAAAGCCTGCGCCAAAATACTCGGCGGCACCGTTAACGATGTTTTGTTGTGCGCCGCCACCGGTGCCCTGAGCCGGCACTTCACCGAACAACACCAGACCATCCCGGACTGCGGCATTCGGGTGGCAGTGCCTTTCAACCTGCGCCCGCTGGACCAGCCGATCGAGACCCTGGGCAACCAGTTCGGCCTGGTACTGGTGGGCCTGCCCGTTGAAGTTACCGACCCTCTCATGTGCTTCCGCCAGGTGCAGGAAAACATGAACCGGCTAAAGCGTTCCTACCAGGCCCAGGTCACCTACAGCCTGCTTGATCTGTTCGGTCGCGGCCCCGATATCCTGGAACGACGGGCACTGGACCTGCTCAGCAACAAAGCCTCTGCGGTACTGACCAACGTGCCCGGCCCCCGGCACGCCGTGTACCTGGCCGGCAGCAAACTGGTTCAGCCCATGTTCTGGGTACCTCAAAGCGGTAACATCGGCATTGGCATGAGCATTTTCAGCTACGCCGGCACCGTACAGTTCGGAATTACCATCGACAAAGGCATCCCGGCAGACCCGGTTGCGGTGATGGAATACTTCCGCGACAGCTTCCAGAATCTGTACCAGGCCGCAAAGGCCAAGGGCTCGACAGGGGATCTTCGCGCTGCGTCGTGATACGGATAGGTACAAATAACCGCCACGATAGTGAAACACCCCTTGAAGTATCGGGAGCCGCCCACATATACTCCAAGTAAGAGGGGACGACATGGCTTCGACGCTGGTGGCGAACCCTTGGGTGCATGTCGAGATGGCAGCCAATCTCGTTAATCCAAAGCTGCAACGCAATAGTCGCAAACGACGAAAACTACGCACTAGCAGCGTAAGCTGCTAGTCGTCCTGACCGGGTCGCCCGTAGCTCGGAAGCAACATCTCAGGACGTCATCGCTTACGGGATGCTCCTTTATCCAGAGCTCACTGGCTAAAGGCTAAGATTTAAAGAGCTCGCCTCTTGCACCCTGGCCTTCGGGTCGCTTGAGGTTAAATCAATAGAAGGACACTAAGCATGTAGATCTCAAGGCCTAGTGCTGGCGGACGCGGGTTCAATTCCCGCCGTCTCCACCACCTTCCAGAGAAAAGCCCCGGTTCGCCGGGGCTTTTTTCGTTTATGCCCTCGAATTTTCGTCCTGTGCGAGCCAAAGCATTAAAAAAGACCTTTATACAGATCTTTTTTCGGTCTAATTGGGTCAACTGGATGCCTCAGCCGCTCACCCGCGCATATCCGCGGCGTAGCCCATCACCAAATGACACACAAGGCAAGCCCATATCGCCCGGAATTAGCGCCCAGCTCGTATAGGCGCAGTGTCAGCGATAGGAAGAAGTTTCCTGCATTTAGGATACCGTGAACATGCCATCACTTGAGGAGTTATGGTGATTTCTGGTGTATGGAAGCAGGCTGAAGGGGTGGCGTATCCTGTTGGTTGATCACCGCCAAGATCACAACCAACAGAGGAATGATACGCCATGTCCGAGTCTAACCTGCATGCTCTTTCACAACCAGA
>NZ_JADARC010000020.1:0-1118 GCF_016464245.1 Marinobacter sp. bablab_jr003 | reverse complement strand
CGATAATGCCGTCGACGTAGCCCTTGAGGCGCCTGGCAAACTGCTGCACGGGGGCCAGCCCACTACTCATAGCCAGATTTAGCCAGTCTTGCCAGCGTTGTCTGGCATCGGCCTCTGAGGGAGCGTACCAGAGCTCTTTGAGCTGGTCTTTCAGGACGTAGACAGTCATCAGGGGCTGGTTGGCTTGCAGCAGTTCTTCGAGCTTCAGAGCCTGCTCATCCTTGAGGTTGCCTCGGTTTCTGAGCAACAGCCAGCGACTTCGTTTCACTACTTTGCGAGCCGGCTTGTCGTGTCGAAGCTGATTGGCCTGATCGACCCGGACACGGTCAATCACTTCCCGTCCGAACTTTGCTACAACGTGGAACAGGTCATAGACCACCCGTGCTTGTGGGCAGTGGTGCTGAACTTCCAGGTCCATGGCGGTATTCATATCCATCGCCACGGCTTCGATCTGGCCACAGGTTTCCGGCCCCAGCCATTCAAAGAAGGGGCGTACCGCTGCTCGACTGCGGCCTTCTCCAACCCAGAGGACTTGTTGAGTATCCGCATCAATCGCCACGGTGGCGTAGCGGTGTCCCTTGAACAAGGCGAACTCATCCATGATCAGTCGACGAATCCGGCGTTTATCTGGCTCAGTCACTTCTCGTTTGAGGCGCCGATGGTCGATGGCCTTGACCGTATGCCAATGCAACCCTAGCAGCGTTGCCACATGTTGGATCGGCATCAGTCGTACCAGGGATTCAATCCAACTGACCATGCCTGCCGTCAGACGCTGTCGCCCTGGTAACCAGCGAATCTGTTCAAGCTTGGGGCCACAGGTCGTACAACGAACTCGGCGAACTGGCACGTCCAGCCAGACACGGTATTGGAACAGGTCGCGTTCTCGGACTCGTCGGGTGCTGATGTCATGGATGGCAAGCGTGTGCTGATTACAACCACTGCAGCATGGCAAGTAATCGTCGGCAGGTTGCAGTCGGATGAGCAGAGATTGAGCGTCAATCTGGGCATACGATTCTATCGTGAATCCTTCCCAGAACAGGGCAAGAGGATTAGCATTCATAGGGACGGCGGTGAGTCGGTCAGGTTTGTTGTTTTGGCGAACTCAAAACTAACCGGTT
>NZ_JADARC010000019.1:0-2134 GCF_016464245.1 Marinobacter sp. bablab_jr003 | reverse complement strand
CTCTGGTTGTGAAAGAGCATGCAGGTTAGACTCGGACATGGCGTATCATTCCTCTGTTGGTTGTGATCTTGGCGGTGATCAACCAACAGGATACGCCACCCCTTCAGCCTGCTTCCATACACCAGAAATCACCATAACTCAGATTAATTACGCAAGGATTCATATAATTAACCCCGCGCTCAAGTCGCAATATCCTAAAGCTGCGTACGAGGTGCAGCACACTGTAGCAGTTGATAGTTCTAAGCTTTTTGTCGCTCGCACGGGAATACGAGGATCAAATGATTTGGTATGGGTTGGGAGAGCGGCTAACCATGCTGCAAAGATGGGTGGCCTATCCAGTGCCTACCCATCCAGGATAAGTTCAGATGTGTACGATATGCTGCATGAATCAGTCAAGTTCTCCAAAGGGAAGCCGATGTGGGAAAAAGTAACGTGGACCGACATGAATCGTACAATATACAGGTCTACTTGGTGGTGGCGTGTTTCTTAACAAGTCAATTAACTTCGCGCCTTTGGCGCCGGACACAGCAAAGCTGCGCCGGTTATTGAAGCGTTACACCTCATGGATCCGACCTTGACGTCTGTACGGCAACGCCGTATATTTTGGCAATGCTATTCATCGAAACTTCAACGTTCACCAAGCTATTGCCGAACTACCTCACGGACGAGGAATACCGTGGGCTTCAAACCTACCTTTTGCAGAAGCCGGATGCCGGGGATCTAATCAAAGGCTCGGGTGGCGTTCGTAAAGTTCGATGGGCACCAGCGGGTTCGGGAAAGAGCGGTGGTATCAGAGCCATTTACTACTGGAAGAAGTCTGACCACGAGATATGGATGCTCACGCTGTACAGTAAATCAGGGCGCGCCAGTATTCCTGGCCATACGCTCAAGCAGATAGCAGAGGCAATCAAAAATGGGTGACAGGAACCTTGGGGCAGAGATTCTTGATGGCATCAATGAAATCAAGCAGTTCAAGAAGGGCGAATTGGCTCTACGAACTCATGAGCTATCAGAGCCTTCACCGCCTAAAGTGATCAGGCTGAAGTTGAACATGTCGCAATCTGCGTTTGCCGGTCTTATGGGTGTGAGTGTGCGAACCCTTCAGGATTGGGAACAGGGTCGGCGCGAGCCGCAGGGGCCTGCGGTTGCGCTTCTGCGCATTGCTGAGCAACACCCGGAAGTTTTCAATCAGCTTCACTGACCAGAGTGAGGTGTAACCAGGCCATGCACCGGATGCCAAAACCTCCGCTTCGCTGCGGTTCTGTCACCAGTGATGGTAGGCGTTATGTTTCTCTCAGGGCCGGCTCAAGTCCAAGATGATCAACAAAGGGGATAAAGTCACGATCCAGGAACAACAGAGGTAGCTCCTTCTCTATGCAAAATGTCGCGATGATCACATCGGCAGTCTTTCTGATCGTGATGCCCTTTTTACGAAGCGCTCGATAATTGTCGGCACACTTGGCTGCCATATCTTTGCCAAACATTTCATATTGATCCAGCGCCATCAGGCTTTGTTTGGTCTGACGATATTGTTTGTCGTTGCGGATGCCTTGCAGTATTTCCAGAAATATGAGGTCCCCGATAGCGACAGATCCTTGGACTATCGAGGCATCCAACAGGTCAGTGTGTGGGTTAGTGACTCCGTTGAAATAGTCAATCCAGACGCTGGTATCCACCAGGATCATCCGGCGCTCCGCATTTCATTCAGGTCGCCTTCCCACTTGACCTTGCCGCGCAGCTTTCGAATTTCCTGCTGCTTGCTCAACTGGACCAGAAGTTTCAGGCCTTGCTCAACAGCTTCTTTTTTGGTTTCGTAGCCAGAGGCTTTGAGGGCTTCGGCCATCAACTGGTCGTCAATGACAATGTTCGTTCTCATGGTGCACCTATGTGTATAGTTTGCAGTTTTTATACACAATCTAGCACTTCGGGGAAAACATAACAATCGGCTGCACAGCGGTCGATTTTACGCCGCTTCGCGGCTCCAAGCCGGCGCGTGCATATTCCGGCCCATCGTGAACACCCATTCCGGACGAACATGAACACCTATTCTGGTTCAACGTGAACAGTCATTCCGGTCGAAGATGAACACTTTCTGGTGATTTTCCGGAATCGGTGTTCACCATGCCGGAATCCG
>NZ_JADARC010000018.1:0-114599 GCF_016464245.1 Marinobacter sp. bablab_jr003 | reverse complement strand
TCTGGTTGTGAAAGAGCATGCAGGTTAGACTCGGACATGGCGTATCATTCCTCTGTTGGTTGTGATCTTGGCGGTGATCAACCAACAGGATACGCCACCCCTTCAGCCTGCTTCCATACACCAGAAATCACCATAACTCCAGGCACCGCAAATCGGGCGTAAAGGTGACTATCAAAAAACCGGGGGCTAGAATGCATGGTTTGACCGGCGGATGGAGTTGTAAGTTGGCCACCAGAGCGGAACAGAAACAGAAAACCCGGCGGGCGCTGATGGATGCGGCCCTGGCACAGCTGAGCGCGGATCGGGGCTTTGGCAGTCTCAGTTTGCGGGAGGTTGCCCGGGAGGCCGGGATTGCGCCGACGTCGTTTTACCGGCACTTTGCCGAGCTGGATGAGCTGGGGCTGGCATTGGTGGACGAAGGCGGTGTGGCGCTGCGGCAGCTGATGCGGCAGGCCCGCAAGCGGATTGTGCGCGACGGCAGTGCTATTTCTACGTCGGTGGATACGTTTATGGAGTATCTGGGCAATAATGCCAATCTGTTCCGTCTGATGCTGCGGGAGCGTACCGGGGTGTCGAAGCCGTTCCGGACGGCGGTGAAGGCGGAGATTGATCACTTCGTGACAGAGCTGGCCGATGATTTGCGCCGGTTTGCCGAGGAGCAGAACAAGCCGCTGGCGGATGCCCGCCTGGTGGCCGAGTCCATGGTTACCCTGGTGTTCAATCAGGGCGCGGAAGCGCTGGATGCCACACCCAAAGAGCGGGAGGAGCTGAAAGCCAAGCTGAAGACGGAGCTTCGGATGATTCTGGTAGGTTCCCAGACCCTGGCGCAGTGGCAGCAGGGCCGGGAGTAATACCAAAGAGTACTCAGGCCAGTTGCTGAAGCAGCGGCTTGAGTTTTGCCTTGATCTGTTCCAGTTCGCCGTCCTCATAGGGAACCGGCGGCTGTTTGCCCCATACCGGGCCCGGCCAGGCCGGGTCGCCTTCAAAGCGTACGATGTGGTGCAGGTGAAGCTGCGGCACCATGTTGCCCAGCGCCGCCACGTTCATCTTGTCGCCACCGAAGATCTCCATCATGCCCTGGCTCAGGGTCGACGATTCTTCCAGCAAACGCTGCTGCTCTTTGCCGAGCTGGTAGATCTCCCGAATATCCGGCACCGCCGGCACCAGGATAATCCAGGGCCAGGTGCGATCATTCATCAGCAGGATTTCGCACAGTTGGCTGCGCCCCAGGTTATGGGTGTCTGCCGCCAGGCGTTCATGTAACTGGAACATCACCTGCCCTCCCCGGCTCAGAGCGCCGAATGGAACTGGTTACGGCCGCGGCCGATGGCGTAGTAGATCAAACCATAGCGCTCGAGCATTTCCGGCTCGTACAGGTTACGACCATCAAAGACCACCGGATGCTTGAGGGTGCTGGACACCACGTCGAAATCCGGGGAGCGGAATTCTTTCCACTCGGTGCAGATGGCCAGGGCATCGGCGCCTTTGAGGGCCTGTTCCTTGGTACCGCACAGAGTCAGGCCATCCTGGTCACCGTAGATACGCTGGGTTTCTTCCATGGCTTCCGGATCGAAGGCCTGCACGGTAGCACCTGCCTTCCAGAGGTCTTCCATCAGGGTGCGGGCCGAGGCCTCACGCATGTCGTCGGTGTTCGGCTTGAAGGCCAGCCCCCACAAAGCGACGACCTTGCCCTTCAGATCGCCCTGGAAGTAATGGCTGATCTTGTCGAACAGCACGTGCTTCTGGGCGTAGTTCACCGCTTCTACAGCGTTCAGCAGCTTGGATTCGTAATCACAGTCGCGGGCGGTGCGGGCCAGGGCCTGGACGTCTTTCGGGAAGCAGGAGCCGCCGTAGCCGCAGCCGGGATAGATAAAGTGGTAACCGATACGGGGGTCGGAACCGATACCGCGGCGCACTTCCTCGATATCCGCGCCCAGGCGCTCGGCCAGGTTGGCCACTTCGTTCATGAAGCTGATCTTGGTGGCCAGCATCGCATTGGCGGCGTATTTGGTCAGCTCAGCGGAACGGATGTCCATAAAGATCATCCGGTCGTGGCTGCGGTTGAACGGGTAGTACACTTCGCGCAGCAGGTCCGCAGCTTGCTCGCTGTCGGTGCCCACCACAATCCGGTCCGGCTTCATGAAGTCGTTGATGGCCGCCCCTTCTTTCAGGAATTCCGGGTTGGAGACCACATCGAAATCCAGCTCCAGGCCGCGATGGTCCAGCTGGGCACGAACCGCCGCTTTCACCTTGTCGCCGGTGCCAACCGGTACGGTGGATTTGTCCACCACCACCTTGTAATCATCCATGTACTGGCCGATGGACTTGGCCACGGCCAGCACGTATTGCAGGTCGGCAGAGCCGTCTTCATCCGGCGGCGTGCCCACGGCGATGAACTGCAGGGTGCCGTGTTTGACGGCTTCTTCGGTATCGGTGGTAAAGGACAGACGGCCCGCTTCAACCGTGTGCTTCACGATGTTATCCAGGCCCGGCTCGTAGATGGGGATCTGGCCGTTCTTCAGCTTTTCGATCTTACCCTGGTCGACATCCATACACAGAACGTGGTGCCCCACATCCGCCAGGCAGGCACCCGTCACCAAGCCAACATAACCGGTTCCGAAAATCGTGATTTTCATGTAACTGTTCCTGAATTTCGTTGAAAAGGGCGTCAATCAGAGGCTTTTTTCTGCAGCCAGATCTTTTCCCAGGCCAGCGCGGTGCGCACGATGGTATTGAGGTCATCGTAATCCGGCTGCCAGCCCAGAACTTTCTTGATTCGCGTGTTGTCGGCCATCAAGGCAGCCGGGTCTCCGGCGCGGCGGCCGGTTTCGGTGACCGGGAAATCCACACCGGATTCCTGCTTTACCACATCAATCACTTCCCGCACGGTAAAGCCGCGGCCGTAGCCACAGTTCAGCACCTGCGATTCCCCGCCTCCGGCCATATAATCCAGCGCCATCACATGGGCCTTGGCCAGGTCCTCCACGTGGATGTAATCGCGGATGCAGGTGCCATCGCGGGTTTCGTAATCCGTGCCGAAGACGCTCATGCCCTCGCGCTGCCCGGTCACGCACTCGCTGGCCACCTTGATCAGGTGAGTCGCTTCCGGCGTTGCCTGGCCCAGAAGTCCTTCGGGGTTAGCGCCGGCCACGTTGAAGTAGCGCAGAATCACATAGTTCAGGCTGCTGGCCGCGGCCAGGTCCATCATCATGCGCTCGCTCATCATCTTCGAAGCCCCGTAGGGATTGATGGGCGCCAGCGGGAGGTCTTCGGTCAGTACCGTTTCTTCCGGCATGCCATACACAGCGGCCGTGGAGGAGAACACCATGTAGGGAACCTGGTGGCTTTCCACCGCTTTCAGCAGGTTCAGGGTGTTACGGGTGTTGTTGCTGTAATACTTGAGGGGATTACTGACCGACTCAGGCACCACAATGTTGGCGGCAAAATGCAGGACCGCCTCAAACTTATGCTGCGAGAAAACGGCTTCAATAGCCTGTTCATCGGCCAGGTCGCCCACCACCAGCTCACCGGCAGTGACCGCCCAGCGATAGCCGGTGGAAAGATTGTCGAAAACCACAATGTCGTGGCCTGCTGCAGCCAACTGCCGGGCCACATGGCTGCCGATATAACCGGCACCGCCGGTAACGAGAACTTTCATGGAATTTCGTTTCCCTTCCCTGAGTTTTGTTGTCGGCGCGCACGGATTTCCCGACGGCGCCGGCTGAAAAATTCTGAAATGGCCTGCCCGCATGCCTCGGCCATCACACCGCCGGTTACCTCTACCCGCCAGTTCAGGTGCGGCTCTTCCAGCGTTCTGCGGGCGGATTCTACGGCGCCGGCTTTGGGTTCTGCGGCCCCATACACCAGGCGGCTGATACGGCTGTGCACAATGGCACCCACGCACATGGTGCAGGGCTCCAGCGTCACGTACAAGGTGGCACCGGCCAACCGGTAATTCCCAACCCTGGCGGCGGCGTCCCGCAGTGCGCGAATCTCCGCATGGGCGGTCGGGTCACACCCGGAAATCGGGGCATTAAACCCGGCCCCGATTTCCTTGCCATTCAGCACCACCACGGCACCTACCGGCACTTCATCCTTGCTTGCAGCCTGGCTGGCCAGCTCAAGCGCCCTGACCATCCAGTACTGGTCGTCCTTTATTCCCACTCGATTGTTGCGGGCGGCTTGGACGAGATGTCGTAGGTCACCCGCGACACACCGGAAATCTCGTTGATAATCCGGTTGGATACGGTTTCCAGCAGTTCGTACGGGAGCCGCGCCCAGCGTGCGGTCATAAAGTCCACGGTTTCCACGGCACGGATCGCGATCACGTATTCGTAGCGGCGGGCATCACCCACTACACCCACGGATTTCACCGGCAGGAACACGGCAAAGGCCTGGCTGGTTTTGTGGTACAGATCCGCGCGGTGCAGCTCTTCCAGGAAGATGGCATCGGCGCGGCGCAGGATCTCGGCGTACTCTTTCTTTACTTCGCCAAGGATGCGAACGCCCAGACCCGGCCCCGGGAACGGGTGGCGGTAGACCATGTCGTACGGCAGGCCAAGCTCGAGGCCGATCTTGCGGACTTCGTCCTTGAACAGCTCGCGCAGCGGCTCTACCAGTTTCATCTTCATGGTTTCCGGCAAGCCACCCACATTATGGTGGGACTTGATGACATGGGCTTTACCGGTTTTGGACGCAGCGGATTCAATCACGTCCGGATAGATGGTGCCCTGGGCCAGCCAGTTCACATCCTTGATCTTCGCGGCTTCAGCATCGAACACATCAATAAAGGTGTTACCAATGATCTTCCGCTTCTGCTCCGGATCGTTCTCGCCCTTGAGCTTGGACAGGAACAGGTCTTCGGCATCGGCTCGGATAACCTTTACGCCCATATTGCTGGCGAACATGTCCATCACCTGGTCGCCTTCGTGCAGGCGCAGCAGGCCGTTGTCCACAAACACGCAGGTCAGCTGCTCACCGATGGCCTTGTGCAGAAGCGCAGCGGTGACTGAGGAATCCACACCACCGGACAGGCCCAGCAGCACCTTGTCGAAACCCACCTGCTCGCGAATCTGGCGAACGGCATCGTCAACGATCTTGGCCGGGGTCCACAGTGCCTCACAACCGGAGATGGTCAGGACAAAGTGCTCGAGGATGCGCTTGCCCTGCAGGGTGTGAGTGACTTCCGGATGAAACTGAACGCCGTACAGGTTGCGGCTCAGGTCCTGCATGGCGGCAACCGGTGCGCTTTCGGTGGAGGCCAGCAGCTCGAAGCCTTCCGGCATGGCGACCACTTTGTCGCCGTGGCTCATCCATACGTCCAGCAGGGAATCACCGGCCGGCGTCAGGTGGTCGGTAATGTCTGCCAGCAGCGGGCCCTTGGCACGAACCTTAACCTGGGCATAACCGAACTCGCGCTTCTCGGAGCTGGCCACCCGGCCGCCGAGCTGCTCGGCCATGGTCTGCATGCCGTAGCAAATGCCCAGAACCGGGATGCCCTTGTCGAACAGGCCTTCCGGAGCACGGGGACCACCCAGCTGGGTTACCGACTCCGGACCACCGGCCAGAATGATGCCTTTGGGATTGAACTCGGCGAGTTCTTCGTCTGTGATATCAAAGGCCTTGATCTCGCAGTAAACCCCGATTTCCCGAACGCGACGGGCAATCAGCTGGGTGTACTGGGAACCGAAATCAAGAATCAGGATACGGTGGTCGTGAATGTTCTGAGCCATGGAGTCCTCGGGCTTTAAAAAACAACGCGGCCCGGAAACCGGGCCGCATCAGATCAGGCTGAATTAACCGATGCGGTAGTTCGGCGCTTCCTTGGTGATGGTCACGTCGTGAACGTGGCTCTCACGCATACCGGCATTGGTAATCCGCACAAATTCAGGCTTGGTACGCATGTCGTCCATGGTGGCGCTGCCGGTGTAACCCATAGAGGCACGCAGGCCGCCAACCAGCTGGTGCACGATGTTACGCATCGGGCCCTTGCAGGCAACACGACCTTCGATACCTTCCGGAACCAGCTTTTCAATACCTTTGCTGGCGTCCTGGAAATAACGGTCGCTGGAGCCCTGCCCCATGGCACCCAGGGAACCCATGCCACGGTAGGCTTTGTAGCTACGGCCCTGGAACAGTTCAACTTCACCCGGGGCTTCGTCAGTACCGGCCAGCAGGCTGCCAACCATCACGGCGTGGGCGCCAGCGGCAATGGCCTTGGCGATATCGCCGGAGAACCGGATGCCACCGTCGGCAATCAACGGCACACCGCGCTCTTTCAGGGCAGCAGCTACATTGGAAACCGCAGAAATCTGAGGTACGCCAATACCTGCCACAATACGGGTGGTGCAGATGGAGCCGGGGCCAATACCAACCTTCACGGCATCTGCGCCTGCGTCGGCCAGGGCGATGGCTGCGGCAGAAGTCGCAATATTGCCACCAATCACCTGCACATCCGGGTAGTTCTGCTTGACCCAGCGAACCCGGTCAATCACACCCTTGGAGTGGCCGTGGGCCGTGTCTACCACGATCACGTCTACACCGGCCTCGGCCAGTGCGGCAATACGGGCTTCGGTATCGCCACCGGTACCCACCGCAGCACCAACACGCAGACGGCCTTGCTCGTCTTTACAGGCCAGCGGGTAATCCTTGGCCTTCTGGATATCCTTAACAGTAATCAGGCCGCGCAGCTGGAAGTCGTCGTTGACCACCAGCACTTTCTCGATGCGATGGCGGTGCAGCAGCTCTTTCACGTCTTCAAGGCTGGCGCCTTCTTTGACAGTCACCAGCTTGTCTTTCGGCGTCATGATATCCCGCACCGGGGTATCCATGCGGCTCTCAAAGCGGATATCACGGCCGGTAACGATACCTACCAGGTCGTTGCCATCCACCACCGGCAGGCCGGAGATGCTGTTGGCCATGGTGATATCAACCAGTTCCCGCACGGTGGTGTCCGGGTTAACGGTAATCGGGTCTTTCACCACACCGCTTTCGTATTTCTTGACCTTGCGTACCGCAGCAGCTTGCTGTTCAACCGTCATGTTCTTGTGCATGATGCCAATGCCGCCTTCCTGCGCCATGGCGATCGCCAGCTCAGCTTCGGTTACCGTGTCCATGGCCGCTGATACCAGCGGAATGTTCAGGGTGATACCTTTGGTCAACTGGGTTTTCAGCTCAACCTGGTGAGGTAGAACTTCCGAGAATCCGGGAACCAGGAGAACGTCATCAAACGTGAGGGCTTCTTCGGCAATACGCAGCATTTGGGTCCGCCTTTTGAACATGCTAAGTTTGGAATTTCCCAGCTGCACCCGCGGCGGTGCAACAAAGCAAAATCCTTAATCGATCTATTATAAAGTGGTGACAGAACACAGTAAACCGCAGGGTTTTTGCGGTTTGGTTGCATCTTTCTGAATTTACGTTATTTTTGCCTGTCACCTTCGGCTATTGCGTATGAAAAAACCGGGAGCCCGCCCTTTGATACCCCCCTATCCGGACACCCGCCCAAGAGCACTGAGCGTTTCCGAACTCAATCATCAGGCCAGGCACCTGCTCGAATCCAGCTTCATGCAGGTGTGGGTGGAAGGCGAATTGTCCAGCTTTTCCCGGCCATCGTCCGGCCACTGGTACTTTTCGCTGAAAGACCAGAAATGCCAGATCCGCTGCGCCATGTTTCGCGGGGCGAACCAGCGTATTCGCACCCTGCCGAAAGAAGGCGACCAGATCCGCATTCGCGGCAAGGTGACCCTCTACGAGAACAGGGGTGACTTCCAGATCATCGTAGAACACCTGGAACCTGCCGGCCTGGGGCCGCTGCAGCAGGCATTTGAAGCCCTGAAAATGAAACTGCAGGCCGAGGGCCTGTTCGACCCGGCTCGCAAAAAGCCCCTGCCCGTTACCCCGCGCCACATCGGCGTGGTCACTTCACCCACCGGCGCAGCCATTCACGACATTCTCACCGTGCTGGCACGGCGTTGCCCGGCCATTCCGGTCACGCTCTACCCCACTGCCGTTCAGGGGCAGGCTGCGACGGCCGACATTGTAAACGCCATCGATCGCGCCCAGCGCCACGGCGTGGCGGATGTGCTGATCATTGGCCGGGGCGGCGGCTCGCTGGAGGACCTCTGGTGCTTTAACGAAGAAGCCGTCGCCCGGGCGATTGCCGGATGCTCTATTCCCACCGTCAGTGCAGTGGGCCACGAAGTGGACGTTACCATCGCCGATTTCGTGGCAGACCTTCGGGCACCCACCCCCTCTGCCGCAGCGGAAAAAATCTCGCCGGATCAAAGCCAGTGGCTGCGCCGGCTGGCTGAACAGCAACTCCGGCTGGGGCAATCCGCCCGCCGTTTGCTGCTCCGGCTGGACCAGCAACTCGGCCACCTGGCCGCAAGGCTTCGGGACCCGCGCCGGGAACTCCAGGACAAAGCCCAGCGCATGGACGAGCTGGACATGCGCCTGAACAAGGCCATGAACCTTAAGCTCCAGCAACAGCAGCTTAAAACCGGGCACCTGGCGCAGCGCCTGGGCACCCAGTCGCCAACAAAAACCCTGCAGAATGCCGGGGAACAGGTGCAGCGGCTGAATGAACGGCTGAACAAAGCCATTCGCCAGAACCTGCGGCAGCAGCAGGAAAAGCTCCAGTTGAACGCCCAGACCCTGAACGTGGTCAGCCCGCTGGCCACCCTTGGCCGCGGCTACGCCATCGTGCGGGATGACCAGAATCGCATCGTACGGAGTGCCGATCAGCTGTCAGCCGGCCAGGCCATCAGTGCCCGCTTTGGACAGGGCAACGTGTCGGCAGAGGTGACGAAAGTCAATTCCGTCACAGAATAGACCCGGAACCGATCAAAACTACGCCTATGGTCTAGTAGCCCCCTTTTTCAAAGCCCCTACAGTTGTAGCCATCAACCCTAAAATAAAAAACGATACAACTGAGGTGGAGCACATGAGCTACAACGCCGAATTCCGTCGGTCGATTGATCAGCGGGACGACTTCTGGCGAGACCAGGCGCAAAACATCGACTGGATCGAGCCACCCAAGACCATCTGGCAGGCCAAGGATAACGGCCACGGCGAATGGTTTCCCGATGGTGTACTCAATACCAGTGACGTAGCGCTGGACGCCAACATCCGCGCCGGCCGCGGCGACCAGACCGCACTGATTTACGATTCTCCCGTTACCGATACCCGCCAGACATTCACCTACAACGAACTGCGTGACGAAGTGGCCAGCTTTGCCGGCGCCCTGCGTGATCGCGGTATCGAAAAAGGCGACCGGGTAATCATCTATATGCCGATGATCCCCCAGGCCGCCATTGCCATGCTGGCCTGCGCCCGCCTTGGTGCCATCCACTCTGTGGTGTTCGGCGGTTTTGCCGCCCACGAACTGGCAGTACGGATTGAAGACGCCAAGCCCAAGGCCTTGCTGACGGCCTCCTGCGGCATCGAAATCACCAAGGTGATCGAATACAAGCCGCTGGTGGATAAAGCCATCGAGCAATCCAGCCACAAGCCGGAATTCTGCGTGGTCTACCAACGCCCGCAGGCAAAGGCAGACATGCAGGACGGCCGGGACTTTGACTGGAACACCATTTCTGCCGCAGCCAGCCCCGCAGACCCGGTACCGGTTAAAGCCAATGATCCGCTGTACGTGCTGTACACCTCCGGCACCACCGGCAAGCCCAAGGGCGTGGTAAGGGATAACGGCGGCCACGCCGTCGCCCTGAAATACAGCATGGAACTGGTCTATGACGCCAAGCCCGGAGATGTGTTCTGGGCGGCCTCGGACGTCGGTTGGGTGGTTGGCCACAGCTATATTATCTACGCGCCGCTATTTACCGGCTGCACCACCATCCTCTATGAAGGCAAGCCGGTACGCACCCCGGATGCCGGCGCTTTCTGGCGCGTGGTTGAGGAACACAAGGTGAACATGCTGTTCACCGCTCCGACTGCCTTCCGCGCCGTGCGCAAGGAAGACCCGGAAGCGGATCATCTGGCCAAGTACGATGTGTCTTCCCTCAAGCGTATCTTCCTGGCCGGTGAGCGACTGGACCCGCCCACCTACGAGTGGCTGAAAGAACACACCGGCCTGCCGGTGCTGGACCACTGGTGGCAGACCGAAACCGGCTGGGCCATTTGCTGCAACCCGGTGGGCATTGAAATGATGGCCACCAAACCCGGCTCCGCCACGGTACCCTCCCCCGGCTTCAACGTTCAGGTGGTGGATATGGGCGGCCGCCAGGTACCCGCCGGCGAGCAAGGCCAGATTGCCGTTAAATTACCGCTGCCACCGGGCTGCCTGATGACCGTATGGGGCGACGACGAGCGCTTCCTGAACAGCTACCTGCGGCCCATCGAAGGCTTCTACAGCTCCGGCGATGGCGGTTTTATTGACGATGACGGCTACGTGTTCGTGATGGGCCGTACCGATGACGTGATCAACGTGGCGGGCCACCGCCTGTCCACCGGCGAAATGGAAGAGGTGGTTGCCTCTCACCCGGCCATCGCGGAATGCTGCGTGGTAGGTGCCCACGATGATATGAAAGGGCAGATCCCGGTCGGCCTGGTACTGATCAAGGACGGCGCCACCATCGACCAGGACGAGCTCGAAGAGGAACTGGTGGAAATGGTGCGGGAGAAGATCGGCGCTATCGCCTGCTTCCGCCGCGCCATTGTGGTGGAAAGGCTACCGAAAACCCGGTCAGGCAAAATCCTGCGGCGGGTGATCCGGCAGATCGCCGACGGTGAACAGTACAACGTACCCAGCACCATCGACGACCCGGCAATCCTGGAAGAAATCAGCGAGAAATTCGGACGCTGATCCGCCCCGGACCCTACCGTAAGAAAACCCATCAAGGCCTGCTCCCGACGGAACAGGCCTTGATGTCATTTTAATTACAACTCCTTGTTTTTTATCAACAAAAACAAGAAAATCAATCTTTAGAAAATAATTGACGCCCCTCAAACTCGGTCTATACTGAAAATTGCTGTGAACCTCTGCAGCGGTATTTGGCGAATGCGTTCCAACGTCCTGCCCCGGCTTTTCGTTGCCCCTTCCTCAGTACGCTCCGGATGTTTCAGCTCATAACTGCCTAAGTGCAAAAATGAAGGTCCCGTGAGGGCAAATTTCAGTAAGACAGGAAAGATCGATGTCCGATACCAAAACCGGCCACGTGAAGTGGTTCAACGAATCCAAGGGCTTTGGCTTCATCGCCCAGGAAGGCGGCAGTGACGTTTTCGTTCACTACAGTGCAATCAACTCAAACGGTTTCCGTACCCTGGCTGAAGGCCAGCAGGTACAGTTTACCGTTACCCAGGGCCCGAAAGGCCCGCAGGCGGAAAACGTAACCCCTCTGTAAGGGCGCGCGTTCCCCGCCGGATGCCCCTCACGGGCAGACGGAAAAACAAGAAGGCCGGCAAATTTGCCGGCCTTCTTGCGTTCTGGTTAGCTCATCACCAACTGAGTCAGGCGGTTTCAGTCGGTTCCGGCGCCTTGGCTGCCGGCATTTCCGTACCTACAGCCTGGGCCACAGCAGAGAACAGGGCCTGCAGGGTCGCCGAGGTGGTGTCTTCGGCCAGGGCAGCAGCGCTGCAGTGCTGGCCATTGGCCGTCAGGCGGATACACGCCAGTGCGTTGGCGTTGGTGCCCTCACCCAGCGCAAACTCGTCATAGGCCTCTACGGCGACGGTTACACCAAAGCGCTTGGCCAGGCCGTCCGACACCGCTTCTACTGCACCCAGACCACGCCCTTCGAGGGTAACCGGTGCCTTCTCGCCACCTACAACCACTTCTGCGCGCACGCCATCTTCGTCCCGGTGCAGGTCATACGAACGCAATGACCAGTCACCGTACACCTTCAGATAGCGATCTTCGAACAACCGGTGAATGGTGTGGGAATCGATCTCGCCACCATTGGTTTCGGCCTCTCGCTGCACCACCTTGCTGAACTCGATCTGCAACCAGCGTGGCAGGGTAATGTCATAGTCCCGCTCCAGCACGTAGGCAACGCCACCCTTACCGGACTGGCTGTTGATACGCACCACTTCTTCGTACCGGCGGCCCACGTCGAACGGGTCGATCGGCAGGTAGGCCACGTTCCAGACGTCGCCTTCCTTGCGCCGTGCCAGGCACTTGCGAATCGCATCCTGGTGACTGCCGGAGAAGGCGGTAAATACCAGCTCACCGGCATACGGATGGCGCGGATGAGTGGAAATCTCGGTACAGGCTTCCACCACCTCGGTGATTTCCGCCATGCCGGACAAATCCAGGGTCGGATCGATGCCCTGGGAGTACAGGTTCATGGCCATGGTCACCAGGTCCATGTTACCGGTGCGCTCGCCATTGCCCATCAGGGTGCCTTCCACCCGGTCAGCGCCGGCCATGACACCCAGCTCCGCGGCTGCAACCGCGCAACCCCGGTCGTTGTGGGTGTGCAGGCTGATGCTGATGTGCTCGCGGTAGCGAATGTTCTCGCAAATCCACTCTACCTGGTCGGCAAACACGTTGGGCGTGGACATCTCCACCGTGGCCGGCAGGTTGATAATGACCGGCTGGCCCTGGTCCGGACGCCAGACGTCGGTGACTGCATTGATCACTTCCGCGGCAAAGTCCAGCTCGGTGCCGGTAAAGCTCTCGGGCGAATACTGGAAGGTCCAGTCGGTATCCGGGTGGCGAGCCGCGATTTCTTTCACCAGGGTGGCGCCATTTACGGCAATCTCGCGGATACCGTCACGATCCAGGCCGAACACCTGCTCCCGCTGGACCGTAGAGGTGGAGTTGTACACGTGCACAATCGCCTGCTTCGCACCTGCCAGCGCTTCATAGGTACGTTCGATCAGTTCCGGGCGGGCCTGGGTCAGCACCTGGATTTTTACATCCTCAGGAATGCGGTTTTCCTCGATCAGCTTGCGGCAGAAATCGAAGTCCGGCTGACTGGCTGCCGGAAAACCGATTTCGATTTCCTTGAAGCCAAGCTTGACCAGCAAATCGAACAAACGCTGCTTCTGGGCAACGGACATGGGCTTGATCAGGGACTGGTTACCATCCCGCAGGTCTACGGCACACCAGGTGGGGGCTTTTTCGATAACCTGGTCGGGCCAGCGGCGGTCTTTCTTGGCAACCGGCTTGAAGGCAACGTATTTACGATGATCAAAGGCCATATCTGACAATTCCTTTCACGGGTCTGTGTAATGACACCATTCTAACGCCGCTGTGGCGCTATTTGGTTGCTATTTCGGGGCGCTTTCACTAACTTTACGGCATATAATTGCGATCATTAAAGGTTATAAAGAATAAAATGCCCACAAAAGAAAAGACCCTGATACAAATCGACAAAACAGACCGGAAAATCCTCGAACAATTGCAGAAAGACGGTTCGCTGACCAATCAGCAGCTGGCCGAAAAGGTGGGGTTATCGCCGTCGCCCTGCCTGCGCCGGGTCAGGGCCCTGGAGGAAGCGGGAATCATTATCCGCACCGTGACTATCCTGGATCACAAGAAACTGGGGCTGGCGTTGACGGCGATTATCCTGATCGGCATGGACCGGCACACACCAGAGCGGTTTGCCGCCTTCGGGGAACAGGTTGCCGCATACCCGGAAGTCCAGGAGTGCTACCTGATTACCGGCCAGAGCGCCGACTACATGCTGAAAATTGTGGTGCCGGACATGGACCACTATCACCAGTTCCTGCTGAACCGGATTACCCGTATCCCGGGGGTCAGTGGCGTGCATTCCAGCTTTGTTCTGCGGCGGGTAATCGACAGCACCGCCCTGCCCCTGGGCTACCTTTCCTGACGGATCAGCTCGGCCACATAGGCCTGGGTCATCACTTTCAGTTCACCGACCAGTTGCCGGCCCTGCTGGTCCGGCAGTGTCGCTGCCAGCCGCAGAATGGATCCGGCCGCCCGCGGCAGTAACAGGCTGGCATTCCAGCGGCGGTCATCCGGCAGGTTAGGGTATTCCTGTTGCAGGCGTGCATCCAGGTCACTGGCGTTGTTGTAGAGCTCTCGCAGGTCCAGGTCCCGCAACTCGGGCATGGCTTCAACGCCACTCCAGATGGCCGAATAGGCAGGCTCGGTGCGGTAGAAGGTGTAGAACTGCTCGATCAGCACTTCGATGGCCTCATCCAGGCCAAGTTGCGGTAGCTTCTCCCGGAGTGCACGTTCCATTTTCTCCACATGGCCTTCGGCAATGGCGTGGACGATGGCCGGCTTGTTCGGGAAATACCGGTAAAGGGAGGCGAGGGACATGTCCGACTGCCGGGCAATGGCCGACATGCTGGTGCCGTCTACCCCGTTCTCGTGAAAGATCGCAGCGGCGTGCCGCAAGATGGCGTCTACACGCTCCCTGCTCCGGGCCTGTACGGGCTTTCGGCGTGGTGTTACGTCGATAGATTCGTCAGTCATTATCTGTACCTTGTGCAGCAGGCTCCGTACAATAACGCCCACTTTACGACAAAGAAAGGCAGAGTCAGGCCAACAGACCTGCCAATTAGTCTTAACCCCGGATTTCAAAAAACGGAAGACACCATGCGAGCAAGCCGCTACCTGATTGCCACCCAGAAAGAGACCCCCGCCGATGCCGAGATCATCAGCCACCAGCTGATGCTGCGCGCCGGCATGATCCGCAAACTGGCCGCCGGCCTTTACACCTGGCTGCCCATGGGGCTGCGTACCCTGCGCAAGGTAGAGCGGATTGTTCGTGAAGAAATGGACAAGAGCGGTGCCCAGGAAGTGCTGATGCCCGCCGTTCAGCCTGCGGAACTGTGGCAAGAATCCGGCCGCTGGGAGCAGTACGGCGGCGAACTGCTGCGCCTGAACGACCGCCATGGCCGGGATTTCTGCTTCGGCCCGACCCATGAAGAAGTCATCACCGACCTGATCCGTAACGAGCTCAAGAGCTACAAGGAACTGCCGGCCAACTTCTACCAGATCCAGACCAAGTTCCGCGACGAGCGCCGCCCGCGTTTCGGTGTGATGCGCGCCCGGGAATTCATCATGAAAGACGCCTACTCGTTCCACGTGAACGCGGCGTCCCTGGATGATACCTATCAGCTGATGCACCAGACCTACTGCAACATCTTTGATCGGCTGGGCCTGGATTATCGCCCGGTACAGGCGGATTCCGGTTCTATTGGCGGCAGCGCTTCCCACGAGTTCCACGTGCTGGCCTCCTCCGGTGAAGATGCCATCGTGTTCAGCACCGAAAGCGACTACGCCGCGAACATCGAGAAAGCCGAGGCCGTGGCTCCGGCGGGCGAACGCCCGGCACCGGGCGAAGCCATGCAGGAAGTACACACCCCGGGCCAGAAAACCATTGAAGCGGTGTCAACGTTCCTGGGCCTGCCGGCAGAGCGCAGCGTGAAAACCCTGCTGGTAAAAGGCGAAGCCGACGAGAACGGCGAATCCGGCCTGGTGGCACTGATCCTGCGCGGCGACCACACCCTGAACGAGATCAAGGCTGAAAACCTGGCCGGCATTGCCGAGCCGCTGACCATGGCCACCGATGGAGAAATCGTGAAAGCCATTGGCTGCAATCCCGGTTCCATCGGCCCGGTTAACCTGCCGGTGCCGGTCATTGTCGATCGCAGCGCCGCCCACCTGGCGGACTTCGTATGTGGTGCCAACAAGGATGACTATCACCTGACCGGCGTGAACTGGGAGCGTGATGTAGCCCTGTGCCGGGTGGAAGACCTGCGCAACGTAGTGGAAGGTGACCAGAGCCCGGACGGCAAGGGCACATTGGAGATCCGCCGCGGTATCGAAGTGGGCCACATCTTCAAGCTGGGCAACAAGTACAGCCAGGCCATGAATGCCACTGTACTGGACGAGAACGGCAAGGCCGTGATCATGGAGATGGGCTGCTACGGCATCGGCGTATCCCGCATCGTGGCGGCGTCCATTGAGCAGAACCACGATGACAAGGGCATCATCTGGCCCGACGCCATTGCTCCGTTCGAAGTGGCTATCGTTACCCTGAACGCCCACAAGAACGCCGTAGTGGCCGAAGCCGGTGACAAGCTTTACGAACAACTTCGCCAGGCTGGCTACGATGTGTTGCTGGATGACCGGAACGAGCGCCCGGGCGTGAAGTTTGCGGACATGGAACTGATGGGCATTCCGCACCGGTTTGTGGTTTCCGAGCGGGGCCTGGCTGCCGGCACCCTGGAATACAAGGGCCGTCGCGATGAAGATAAACAGGATATTGCCCTGGAAGAAGCCCTGCCCTTCCTGGTGAAGGCCTCACCTAAAGGCGGGCTCTAACCCGCCCGTCCGGTCTTTGGCGGGTGGCCGGCTTGGCCGCTCGCTGAAGGCAGGTAACACTGCAACAAAGTCTCAGTTACCGACGATACCCGGTTCTTGCTCCAGCTCCACCCCGAACTTGTTCCGCACCGATTCCCGCACCTCCTGCGCCAGTGCCAGGATGTCCTGCCCGCTGCCCCCGGAATGATTGATCAATACCAGGGCCTGGCGGTTATGCACACCGACCGTTGCGTTTCGGTAACCCTTCCAGCCGGCCTGGTCGATCAGCCAGGCTGCCGCCAGTTTGACGCCTTCAGCGACCGGGTAGGACACCACGTCCGGAAAACGGCTAACAATGTCTTCAAATTGCGCCTGGCTGACCACCGGATTCTTGAAGAAGCTTCCGGCATTGGGCAGCACAGCCGGATCCGGCAGTTTTCGGCGGCGAACGGCCATCACCGCTTCTGCCACAGCCAGGGGCGTCAGTTGATCGGTGTCCTCGCTTCCCAGGTACTCCTGCAAGTCACGGTAACCGAGCTTTATCGGCTCGGTTCGGGACAGGGCCAGGCGGATTTCAAGAATTATGTAACGACCGGGCTGATGCTTGAACAGGCTGTCCCGGTAGGCGAACTCGCAGTCGGCTGCCGGTAACTCGACCACTTCCATGGTCGTGCGATCCAGGGCCGTGACCGTTTTCAGGGTGTCGCACAGCTCCACACCGTAGGCGCCAATGTTCTGGACAGGCGCGGCCCCGGCGGTTCCCGGAATCAGTGCCAGGTTTTCGATACCCCGGTAACCGGAGCGGGCCGCATACAGCACCGCATCATGCCAGTTTTCCCCGGCCGCCAATACCAGTACCGCGTCAGCTTCCCGCACCTGCTCCCAGGTACGACCCCGGAGCGCCATGTGCAGCACCAGACCGTCAAAGTCCCCGGCGAAGACCAGGTTACTGCCACCACCGAGCACCAGCGTTTGCTGGCCATTCTTGCGGGCCCAGTCAAGGGCCGCTTCAAGCTCGTCGGCGGTGGTAATGTCCGCAAAATAACGGGCCTTAGCCGGCACTGCCAGGGTGTTCAGGCCTTGCAGGCTGACCTGCTCACGGATCTCGGGCAGTCGGCTCAAGCCAGCCGCTCCCGGATGGATTCCAGCAGCCCTTCGCTGGCCTCATGGATCAGGTCCAGCACCTGCTCGAAGCCGTCCTCACCGCCGTAGTAGGGGTCTGGCACCTCGGCATGGCCGGATCGACCGAACTCCAGGAACAGCCGGGGCTCTGTGCCACCGTTCTGGTTCCAGATATCCCGTACATCGGCCAGGTTGGAACGGTCCATCACCAGCACATAGTCAAACCGGTCAAGATCTTCGGCCTGGATCTGCCGCGCCCGAAGCTCCGCAATATCGACGCCGCGACGCTCCGCTGCGGCGGTGGCGCGGGCATCCGGGGCCTTGCCGATGTGCCAGTTACCGGTGCCGCAGGAATCAATATGCAGGCTTTCCAGCAAGCCCTGTTCTGCGGCCAGCTGCCGGAATACGCCCTCCGCGCTCGGCGAGCGGCAAATGTTACCCAGGCAGACAAACAGAACGCTGACTTTTCCGGATGCAGCATCAGACATAGCGCCCTCCCGCTTCAAGCAATGCCCGAATCCGGGCCAAGTCTTCTTCGGTGTCCACGCCGGCCGCCGGTGGCCGTTCGGCAATGTCCACATGGATACGGGCACCGTTGTAAAGCGCCCTCAGTTGTTCCAGCGCCTCTACCTGCTCGGTAGGCGCAGGCGGCCAGGTGACGAACTGCCGCAACACGCTGGCGCGGTAACCATAGATGCCGATATGGCGGAAATAACCCACACCGTCGGGCAGGTCTACATCCACCGCTGGCGCATTGGCCGGCCAGAAATCCCGGGCCCAGGGAATGGGCGCACGGCTGAAATAGTGGGCCATACCACGGGCGTCGAACACCACTTTCACCACATTCGGATTAAACACCTGGCGGGCATCGTGGAGCCGCTCGCACAACGTAGCGATCTCGGCTTCCGGGTACAGCTCCAGGTTCTCGGCCACCTGGTTGATCAGGGCCGGCGGAATCAGCGGCTCGTCGCCCTGTACATTCACCACCCGGTGGTCGGCATCGAGCCCAAGCTTGCGGGCCACTTCTTCCAGCCGGTCGGTGCCACTGGCATGGTTCGGTGAGGTCATCACCACCTCGGCCCCGAACCCCCGGCAGGCTTCTTCAATGCGGGCATCATCGGTGGCAACCACCACGCGGCTGGCACGGCTTTCTGCCGCCCGTTCGCACACATGCTGGATCATCGGCTTGCCAGCTATCATCGCCAGGGGCTTGCCGGGCAGTCGACTGGAAGCGTAACGGGCCGGGATAACAACGGTGAAAGACATGGACTACCCCGTGCAGATCAGTGCTTGTCGAGACGTTCGTCGGTGCTCAGGGTCCGCGCCTCAACCGCCAGCATAACCGGAATACCCTCACGGATCGGGAATGCCATGGCATCCTGGTAACAGATCAGTTCGGTGCGGGCTTCGTTAAGCTTGAGTTCACCCTTGCAAACCGGGCAGGCCAGCAGGCCCAGCAGTTTTTTATCCATGGTCAGATCTCTCGGTATCATGTGGTTTCAGCTGCCCGGAACACTCCCTGAGCCGCTCGATAAAACGTTGTTCAAAAGGTTCCGATACCCGGGCCTCTACCGTCAACACCCAGGCGTTGTCTGGCGCAAAGCCACGGCATTTCACCGCATCCTTGGCGGTCATCACCAGCCACTCAAGGGCACCGGAGGCCAGGTCTTCCGGTCGGAAATGGTGATGGTCAGGAAATGGCACTTCATTCACGTGGGCACCCAAGCCACGAAGCGTGTCGAAGAATCGCCCGGGGTTGCCGATACCTGCCACCGCCCGTACCGGTTTGCCTTTCAGCTTTTCCGGGGGCACGGTCTCACCGGAATTCAGGTTCACCAGGGCCGACGGCACCAGCTCCATGGCATGGATGTCCGGATGGTCAACGCCGGCAAAGCTGTCCAGGGTCTCTCCTGCTTCAGGGAATCCGGCGCCGTTAAGGATGACAAAATCGACACTGCCCAGGCGCTCGACCGGCTCCCGCAACGGGCCTACCGGGATAATCGCACCATTGCCGATGCCCCGCCGGGCGTCGAACACCGCCAGCTCGATATCTCTGGGCAGCCGGTAGTGCTGCAGTCCGTCATCGCAGATCAGCACGTCACCCAGACCATTCTCCAGCGCCCAGGCAGCACCCCGGCACCGTTCCGGATCCACCACCACCGGGCAACCGGTTGCCTGGGCCAGCATCAGGGGCTCATCACCGCTCACACCCGGCGAAGTGCCTTCACTGACTAACAGGGGGTAGTGATTGCTTTTGCCGCCGTAGCCCCGGCTCAGAATGACCGGTTTCCAGCCTTCCTGATTCATGCGCTGCACCAGCCGGGCGGTCAGGGGCGACTTGCCGGTACCGCCGGCGGTGATGTTACCCACCACCACCACGGGTACCGGGAGGGATTCGTTACGGGCCTGCCAGGCCTTCCGGCGCCGGGATTCCGACACCGCCCGGTACAGCCAGGCCAGTGGCGTCAGCAGGGCCAGTGGCCTGCCCCGCCCGTACCAAAGCCGATCGACCAGGCTGGTACTCATGCCTGCTCGCTGAACTGAATCTGGTGCAGCTGGGCATAGGCGCCATCGGCCGCCAGCAGTTCATCGTGGTTACCGGATTCAACAATGTGGCCCTTGTCCATCACCAGGATCCGGTCGGCTTTCTCGATAGTGGAAAGACGGTGCGCAATCACCAGCGTTGTCCGCCCTTCCATGACCGTTTCCAGCGCTTCCTGGATATGCCGCTCAGACTCTGTATCCAGCGCCGAAGTGGCCTCATCCAGAATCAGGATCGGCGCGTTCTTCAGCAGCGCCCGGGCAATGGCCAGCCGCTGTCGCTGACCACCCGACAACATCACACCGTTATCGCCGATCATGGTATCCAGCCCTTCCGGCATGCGGTCGATAAACTCCAGGGCATGGGCCTTGGCCGCTGCTTCCCGAATCTCCTCACGGCTGCAATCCCGCAACGCGCCATAGGCAATGTTGGCGGCGATGGTGTCGTTGAACAGCACCACGTTCTGGTTTACCAGGGCAATCTGCGAACGCAGCGCCTGCAGGGAGAATTCTTTCAGGGAATGGTCGTCGATGCGGATATCACCGCCGGTGAACTCGTAGAACCGGGGCAACAAACTCACCAGCGTGGACTTGCCGCTGCCGGAGCGCCCGACCAGGGCAACGCTCTGGCCCGCAGGAATGCTCAGGGAAATGCCTTCCAGTACGTTATCCAGCTGGTCGCGGTAGCGGAAAGACACCTGGTCAAACTCGATACGGCCTTCCACCCGCTCCGGCGCGAATCCGCCACGGTCTTCTTCCGGCTGTTCGTCCATGGTTTCGAACACGTCGTAGGCGGCGGCCACGCCCTTCTGTATCTTGGCGTGTACCGAGGTTACCTGGCGGATCGGCTTCGCCATGGTGGTTGCTGCAGTGATAAAAGCAACCAGTTGTCCGGTGGTCATTTCACCGCGAATTTCCGGGGCCAGCATGGTCCAGACCAGGGCCGCAATGGCAACCGCCACCAGCACCTGGATCACCGGCACACTGATGGCCTGGGTGGAAGCCATTTTCAGGCTCTGCTTCAGGTTGCGCTCGCTGACATCGCGGAAACGCTCCCGCTCGTAGTCTTCGCCACCAAAGGTACGCACCACCCGGTAACCGGTGATGGACTCCGAGGCCACGTGGGTAATATCACCCATGGAGCCCTGAATGCGCTTGCTGATCCGGCGGAAGCGTTTACTGGCATAGCTGACCACGAAACCGATCACCGGCCCCACGGTGAGGAACACCAGGGTCAGTTTCCAGTTGGTATACAGCATGAAGCCCAGCAAGCCGACAATGGTCAGGCCTTCGCGCAGGGTAATGGTGATGGCATTGGTGGCCGCTTCCGCCACCTGCTCCACGTTGAACGTCAGCTTGGACACCAGCCGGCCGGCGGCGTTGTCGTCGAAGTAACGGGATGGCAGGGTCATCAGCCGGTCAAAGACATCGTTACGCAGGGCGTTGATAACATTGCGGCCAACATAGCTGATGAAATACTGACTGAAGAAGGTGCCCAGGCCGCGCAGGGCAAACACACCAACGATCAGGCCGGTCAGGAGCATCCGGTTCTGGTCGGTGGGGTTTTCAATGGCGGTGATCACATACTCCATGGCTGCCGCCATACCGGTAGACGCCGCCGCGTAGATAATGTTGCCCAGCACCGCCAGCGAAAAGGCCAGCCAGAAAGGTTTTACGTAGGTGAGCAGGCGCTTGTAGGTTGTCCAGCTTCCAACCGGCGGAGCTTTGAGCGGTTCCGGCCTTACATCGATCACTGGCTGTCAGCCTCCCGCTCTGTGGTTATGCTCAGTTTCGCAAACCCCAGGCGACCGGCCACATCCATGGCGCGCACAACAAATTCGTGGGGAGTACGGGCATCTGCCGTGATGATAAACGGCAGGTTGCTATCTCCCTCAGCCAGTTCCCTGACACCCCGCTCCAGGGTCTCGCGCCGGTTGTTCACCAGTGTCCTGTCATTCAGGATGTACTGGCCTTCGGCATTGATCACCACGTCAATCTGGTGCACTTCAGACGGCGTTGCCGGATCACCACTGGCTTGCGGCAATTCCACTTCCAGGTGGCTTTCCCGGGTGAAGGTGGTGGATACCATAAAGAAAATCAGCAGCAGGAACACCACGTCGATCAGTGGCGTCAGGTCTACCCCGACTTCCTGGCTTCGTTGGCGCTTGAACTTCACTGTGTTCAGGCTCCTTCCACGTCGATTTCACGGTCACCATGAACCACTTCCACCAGTTTTATGGCTTCCTGTTCCATGTTAACCACCAGCTCGTCAACGCGGCGGATAAAATAGCGATGGCAGATCAGCGCAGGAATGGCAACGCTCAGGCCTGCAGCCGTGGTAATCAGGGCTTCGGAAATACCGCCTGCGAGGTTGCCTGCGTTACCGACACCGGCCAGCTGGATCTCGGCGAATACCTTGATCATACCGATAACCGTCCCCAACAGACCCAGCAGCGGGGTAATGGTAGCAATGGTTCCCAGCGGGTTCAGGAACCGTTCCAGCTCGTGGATAACCTGGCTGGCTTCGTGTTCGATGCTTTCTTTCATGACCTCACGGCCATGCTTGGCATTGATCAGACCACCGGCCAGAACCCGGCCCAGCGGAGAGGAGCCCTGCAGGGCTTTGAGCTTGCGACCGTTAAGCTCTTTTTTCTTGATCCAGCGCCAGAGCTCATTGATCGATTGCGGCGGCGCTACGCGGGAAGCACGCAAAGACCAGAATCGCTCCAGAACGATGGCAAGGGCCAGAATGGAACAGGCAACAATAGGCACCATCAGGATGCCACCGGCTTTCAACAGCTCGAACACGCTTGATCTCCCTGATTAATTACAAGCCGCGCTACTTTAGCATAGCTGCCGGTGCAGGCCACACCCGGAATGTCACGGTATATTACATTGGTCACGGGCCAGGCCCGGAGCGGCTACCCAGAAGGGTGCGGAATGGCGGATTTCTTCGATTTCCGGGCCTGTCGCCGGCAAGGTAATGGCAATCTGACCGGAACAGGCTGTATTCAACGCCCGGGCTCCAGCCTGGCGATAGCGGGCCGTCACCTCCGGATGGGGGTGTCCGAAACGATGGCGATATCCGGCGGTGTAGATGACCTGGTCGGGCCGCAGAGTCTCAACCCAGCTTTCTGACGACGAGGTTTTGCTGCCATGGTGGGGTGCCAGCACCAGGCGGTGGGCCGGCTGCCGGTTGAACCAGTCCAGTTCCGGGTCCGCCAGCATCCGGGCTTCTACCCGGTCGCTGATATCACCGGTCAGCCAGGTCTCGGTATCGGACAGCCCATGGCTTACCCGGAGCACACAGGATGCATCGTTACCCTCCGTTGCATCCGGCGCTTGCCAGAATGCCAGCTCCAGGTCTCCCCAGTGCTCAGCGACTGCCGGGCAGTCATGCACAAGGCGCAGGCCGTCCAAATTCCCGGATAACTCCCCGGCTTCACCGCTGGATATCCGCACCACATCGAAGGTATCGAGCAACACAGGCAAGCCGCCGGAATGGTCGTTATCGGCATGGCTCAGCACAAGGTGGTCTATCCGCCGGATACCCCGGGCGCTCAGCTCCGGTATCAACACCGAATCGGCCGCAGAAAACACGCCTTTCACCTCCGGGCCGGTGTCATACAGCAGCACCTTGTCATCCACCCGGATCAGAACTGACAGCCCCTGCCCCACATCCAGGATGCGAATTTCCGGAACCGCCACTGACGAGTTCTCCGGCTCGCGATGGTACAGCGCCGCAAGATTCCATAAGGCGATGGCAGCGAATGCCGCGGGCCGGAACCCGGGCACCGGCAGCCGAATCATGACAACCACCACCAGCGCCAGCAAGCCGGATTGCGCAACCTTGCCTCCTCCGGGCACAGGCCAGTCCAGAACCTGGACCCACTCAAGCCAGCCCCAGAGCAATGCCAGTGCCCCGTCCATCAGCACCATCGCAAAGCCCGACAACCCGCCGCCGGACAGCGCCGACAGCAACGCACCCACAAACAACACCGGCATCACCACCAGGGACACCCAGGGAATGGCCAACAGGTTGGCCAGCAATCCAGCCACCGGCTGGCCCAGGCCGAAGTGCGACAGAACCGGCCACAAACCGGCGAACACCGCAAACTGCGCGAGCACCAGGCCTTTCAGCCAGCCCGGAGTTGCTACCCTGCTGGCAAACACCAGCAACAACACCGCCACCGCACCAAAGGAAAGCCAGAAGCCCTGATCCAGCGGCGCAAATGGATCCAGCAGCAACACCAGGAACAGCGCCGCCACAAAGGGTTGCCAGGCACTGGCTTCCCGGGCCATCAACAGATACCCGCCACCCACAACCACCATGATCAAGGCCCGGCGGGTAGGTACCGTAAACCCCGCCAGCAGGGCATAGGCCAGGCTGCACAGCATTACCAATGCAAACACCGCCACCCGGCCTTGATGAACGGACACCCACCCCGATGGCACCAGCAACAACAGCCGGCGCCCGAGCAGCCCCACTGCTACCGCCACCAAGCCCAGATGCAGCCCGGAAATAGCCACCAAGTGAATGGTGCCCGTGGCTTTCAGGGTATCCCAGTGGGCGTTTTCCAGATGCCCGCGGTTACCGATCAGCAGCGATGCAATCAGGGGAAACTGTTGCGCCTCACCAAACCAGCCTTCCACCACAGCCGCCACCGACTGGTGCCAGGCCCGGTATTGGCAGTGCCAGCCACAGGCAAGCCCGGGCTCCAGGGCAACGCTCCTGACGCTTCCAGTGGCCCGGAAGCCGTTTCGAAACAACCAGTCCTCGTAGCGAAAGCCGGCCTGGTTCAGGTTGCCGTGGGGGCGTTTGAGGACGACTTCCAGGCGCAGCCGGTGGTCAGGCAGGTCTTTACCGTCACGCCCGTACCAGGCCAGCCGCAGGGTTTCCGGCAAGCGGGTGCCTTCGGGCACCGTCGCAGGTTCGTGCCAGCGCTGGACACAGAAATTGAAACGGAGACTGCCAAAGCTGCCCGGTTGAGGAAGGCTGCACAGATGACCGGAGACTGTCACCTGCTCGCCCTCAAGCCCCTGGGGCAACCGCTCCGCCAGGCGCCCATCGGCATGCCAGGTGGCCCAGAGCAGGCCCAGCAACCCGAAACAAACCAATAAACAGAGACTGGAGAACCGGCTGCCCCGCCCCCAAAACGCGGCGGCACCAACCATGAAGGTAAGCACAAACAACCATGTATAAGGTGGTAAGACTGTCAGCCAATACAGTAAGATAACGCCGCTAGAGAAGGCGACCATGCAGGATGCGGCCAGCGCCGGTTTTATGCGCTCACAGCCATTATGAACTTGCCCGGACACTCCCTGTCCTCCTCTGGTAAAAGCTGACAATTTCCGTTTGTCAGTGGTGTTTCACTGCAACGCAACAGGCCGAACTTCCAATGCCGAAGAAGTTCATGAAACGGTATTTGCCCAGCCCCGAGAGAGTGCGCGCCATGCGTTCGCTGCACTTTCTGGGCGATATCCTCCATGAACCCAACCTGTGGCACATCAACCGGCATTGCGTAGCACGGGCGTTCCTGGTCGGCGTCTGGTTCTGTTTTATTCCTATGCCCTTCCAGATGCTGGCCGCGGCCTTCTGTGCCATCTGGATCAACGCTAACCTGCCCTTGTCGGTGGCACTGGTGTGGATCAGCAACCCGCTGACCATGCCACCCATGTTCTATTTCAACTACAAACTCGGGGCCTGGCTGCTGGATCGCCCGGTGCTCGACTTTGAATTCGAACTTACCTGGCACTGGATCAGCCACCGCCTGGTGGACATCGGCATTCCGCTGTACCTGGGGTCACTGATCATCGCCACCCTCTGTGCCTGCCTCGCCTATCTGGGCATCCAGTATCTGTGGCGGCGAAAAATCCGCACCGACTGGCGCCAGAGACGCACAGCCAGGCGCGCTGACCGCGCGCCCGGCAATCAGACTTCCTGAACCAGCCGGCCCTGTTCCAGGCGCAACACCCGCCCCAGGCTCCGGGCCATGGTCATATCGTGTGTCACCATGATGAACGCGATGCCGGACTGATCACGCAGTTCCTCGATCAAAGCCCGAACCCCCTCACCGGTGTGCTGGTCCAGGTTACCGGTAGGCTCGTCCATCAACACGCAATCCGGCTCGTTCACCAGGGCACGGGCAATGGCCACGCGCTGGCGCTCACCGCCTGACAGTTCACCCGGCTTATGACGAAGCCGCTCAGCCAGGCCCACACGCCCCAGAAGCGCTTCGGCTTTCGGAAGGGCCTGGGCCGGCGACAAGCCACCCAACACACAGGGCAGCATCACATTCTCCAGTGCGGAGAATTCCGGTAACAGGTGATGAAACTGATACACAAACCCCAGATGGCGATTACGGAAGCGGGCCCGGCCGGCTTCCGAGAGTTTGTGAATGTTCTGGCCACAAATCTCGATCTGGCCGGACGAGGGCTTGTCCAGCCCACCCAGCAGGTTCAGCAAGGTGGTCTTGCCAGCGCCACTGCTACCGACAATGGCAACGGTTTCTCCAGGCGTCACCTCCAGCGAGATGTCAGAGAAAATCGTGAGCTTCTCCGGGCCCTCACTGTAGGTTCGGGTTACCTGCCAGCAGTCGATCACCAGAGGCTTGCCTGCCTCGTTCGCTGTGACATCACTCATAGCGCAAAGCCTCCGCCGGTTCGACCCGCGATGCACGCCAGGCCGGGTAAATCGTTGCCAGCAGGCTCATGGCAAGGCCGGCACCGCTGATAATAAACACATCCTGCCACTGCAACTGCGATGGCAGATAGCTGATGAAGTACACATCCGCACTCAGGAACTGGTGCCCCATGGCGCTTTCCAGCCAGGCAATAATGCCGCTGATGTTGAGTGCGCCCAGCACGCCCAGGGTGGTGCCGACCAGCGTACCGAACACGCCGATTACCGCCCCCTGGATAATGAAAATGCGCATGATCCGGCCCGGAGTGGCCCCCATGGTGCGCAGAATGGCGATGTCGGCCGTTTTATCCGTTACCACCATCACCAGGGTGGACACAATATTGAAGGCAGCCACCGCCACAATGAACATCAGCAACAAGCCGATCATGGTTTTTTCCATGCGGATAGCCTGGAACAGGTTGCCGTGGGTGCGGGTCCAGTCGGATACGTAATAGCGGCCACCCAGCTCCTGGGCCACCTGGTTAACCACACGGGGCGCGGCAAACAGATCATCCACCAGCAAGCGCACACCTTCCGCCTTGCCTCCGGTGCGCATCAGTCGCGCAGCATCGTCCATGTGGATCAGGGCGTAGTTGCCATCGAGTTCTGCGCCGACACTGAAAATACCCTTCACGGTGAAGCGTTTGAGTCTGGGCAACACTCCGGCCGGAGTCACCGACGCTTCGGGCAACACCACCGTCAGCTTGTCGCCAATCGCCAACCTCAGGCTGTTGGCCATCAACCGGCCGATAATGATGCCGAATTCACCGGATTTGAGATCGTCCAGCCCACCTTCAATAAAGTGGTTCTCGATGATCGAAACCGAGGCTTCTTCTTCCGGCAGAACACCGCTGAGCATCACCCCGCGCACATTGCCGCCACCGGTCACCATGCCCTGCCCCTGGATAAACGGCGCAGCCGCCAGCACCCTGGGATGTTCCTGCACCAGCTGGTCAATCTGCTGCCAGTCTTCCAGCGGGCCATTGGCGCCCTGAATGGTCGCGTGGGGCACCATGCCCAGAATTCTCTGCTTGAGCTCCCGGTCGAAGCCGTTCATCACCGACAACACAATAATCAGCACCGCCACACCCAGCATAAGGCCGATCATGGAGGTCAGGGAAATAAAGGAAATAAAGTGATTGCGCCGTTTGGCGGCCGTGTATCGCAGGCCTATATAAAATGATAAGGGTCTGAACATTAGGAGGTGCCTGTCGCCACTTTCAGAGGGGTAGATGCCGGCGCGCATTATCGCCTTGGATCAAAATGCGTTGCAACCGCACCACCCGCCGCCCCATGGCCGGCAGGCTGCCCGCAAAACTGCCCCCGATGTGATCCAATGACTGAAAACACGGGGGCAAACCGGATAAACTCTCGAAAATATACTGACTTTTGCTAATATTTTCGGGATATTACGTTTTATACACATTCCGTGGACACACCACAGCATTCCGGCATCAGTGGAGAGCCATCTATGAACAACAAACGGAACCTGATCGCTGCCTTTACCATAGCCGCAGCAGTGGCGGTTGCAGCCCTGCCCCAGGCCCACGCAGAACAACTGACCATCCCGGTTGGCAGCCAGGCCGACCGCAGCCTGGTCAAACTGCCGGCCAACGGCATGACCGGCGATTCCGTGCAGGGCCGTTGGGGTGCCCCTATGGAGATTCGGGGCCCGGTTGGCCAGCCACCGATTACCCAGTGGCACTACCAGGATTTCGTGGTGTACCTGGAGCACGACCGGGTTATCCATGCGGTCATGAAGCGCCGCAAATAACCGGTCGGGGGCAATACACCGGTTTTTCATTGCCCATGTCCTGACGTTGCCTTAGCGGTCAGATAGAATGACTGCTTTTTGCGAACCAAGGTGGCAGATAACAGTGACTTCCAGACGAGTGTTGCCTGCGGAATGGGCTCCCCAGAGCGCAGTAATGTTGACCTGGCCTCACCCCGGAACCGACTGGGCCCGGATGAAGGCAGATGCAGAACAGGTCTTCCTCGACATCGCCAAAGCGGTACTGCGCTTTGAACATTTGGTAATCAGTTGCGAGTTTGTGGCCGGGCTGCAAAAGCTGGGGCAGGAACTGAACCAGTACGCTGAAGACAACCATCTCCCCGGCCGCGTTGTGGCCGTACCGGCCCCGGCCAATGACACCTGGGCACGGGACCACGGCCCCATTACCGTTACCGATGCTGACAGCGCCACGCTTCTGGATTTCAGCTTCAACGCCTGGGGCGGCAAATTCCCCTGGGAGAAAGACAACGCCCTCAACCGACACCTGGCCAATGCAGGCGTATTCGGCAAGACACCGATGCAAGCGGTGGATTTTGTCCTGGAAGGCGGCTCCATTGAGTCTGACGGCCAGGGCACCATCCTGGCCACCAGCGAATGCCTGCTGACCCCCACCCGCAACCCGGACCTTGATCGCTCAGACATCGAACATCGGCTCTCCGAGTTACTGGGCGCAGACCGCATATTGTGGCTGAACCACGGCTACCTGGCCGGCGACGACACCGACAGCCACATCGACACCCTCGCCCGCTTCTGCGCCCCGGACCACATCTGTTATGTCACCTGTCCGGATGTGGCAGACGAACACTACAGCGCCCTGGCCGCCATGGAAGAGGAACTGCAGGAGTTCCGCCAGCAGGATGGCAGCCCCTACAAGCTGACCGCCCTGCCCTGGCCCGATGCCATCTATGACGAAGAGGGCGAGCGCCTGCCGGCCACCTATGCCAACTTCCTGATTATCAACGATGCAGTTCTTTTGCCGGTCTACGATGTGCCGCAAGATCCGGAAGCCATTCGCATCATGGGTGAGATCTTCCCGGAGCGGGAAATCATTCCCGTTAACTGCCGTCCACTGATCCACCAGCATGGCAGCCTGCACTGTGTCACCATGCAGATTCCTGCCGGAGTCGTTTCCCTATGAGCCAGCTGAAAATCGCTGCTATCCAGCAAAAGTGCAGTAACGACAAAGCCGCCAGCCTGGCAACCTCCGAAAAACTGGTGAGGGAAGCCGCCACCGGGGGTGCGCAACTGGTGGTACTTCAGGAACTGCACGCCACCCTGTATTTTTGCCAGACCGAAGACACCGCCGTTTTCGAACTCGCCGAACCCATTCCGGGCCCCACCAGCAACCGCCTGTCGGAGCTGGCCAGGGAGCTGGGCATTGTGCTGGTAGGCTCTATCTTCGAGCGCCGGATGAACGGGGTGTATCACAACACCTCGGTGGTGTTTGATACCGACGGCAGCCTGGCCGGGATCTACCGGAAAATGCACATCCCGGACGACCCGGGCTTCTACGAAAAGTTCTATTTCACCCCGGGCGACGCCCGCTTCAACAATGGCGACAGCGGCTTTACCCCGATCAATACCTCCGTCGGCAAGCTCGGGGTATTGGTGTGCTGGGACCAGTGGTACCCGGAAGCCGCCCGCCTGATGGCGCTGGCTGGCGCGGAAATCCTGATCTATCCCACGGCCATCGGCTGGGATATTACCGACGAAGCCGACGAACAGGCCCGCCAGCTGGAAGCCTGGGTGACTGTTCAGCGGGGCCACGCGGTGGCTAACAACCTGCCGGTGATTGCCCCCAACCGAGTGGGCACAGAACCCGACCCATCCGGCCAGGGCGACGGCATCCGCTTCTGGGGCAACAGCTTTATCTGCGGGCCGCAGGGTGAGTTCCTGGCCCGGGCCGACGATGAAAGCGAATGCATTCTGACCGCCACGCTGGACCGTGACCGGACTGAATCCGTCAGGCGTATCTGGCCGTATCTTCGGGATCGGCGCATTGATGCCTACGACGACATTCTCAAACGGGTACGGGACTGAGGCCTGCATGAAACAGAAAATGGACAGCGTGGTTGCCGAGCTCAACAAGATCTTGCTGGGCAAAGACAACCAGATCCGCCTGGCCCTGTGTGGCCTGCTGGCTCGCGGCCACCTGCTGATCGAAGACATTCCGGGCATGGGCAAGACCACACTGTCCCATGCGCTGGCGAAGATCATGGGGCTGAGCTATCAACGCATCCAGTTCACCAACGACCTGCTACCGGCGGATGTTCTGGGTTATTCCATGTACGACCGGGAGGCCGGCAGCCTGGTGTTTCACCCGGGCCCGATCTTTGCCCAGGTGGTGCTGGCAGACGAAATCAACCGGGCCTCGCCCCGCACCCAGAGTGCGCTGCTGGAAGCCATGGAAGAGCGCCAGGTATCCATTGAAGGCGAAACCCGGCCACTGCCCTCTCCGTTCTTTGTGATTGCCACCCAGAACCCCATTGAACAGGGCGGCACCTTTCCGCTGCCGGAATCCCAGCTCGACCGTTTTCTGATGCGCCTGCAGCTGGGCTACCCGGATCCGAAAGCAGAAAGAGAGTTACTGGAAGGCGAAGACCGCCGGGCCATCACCGGGCGGCTGCAAGCCATACTGCCCCAGCCTGAACTGGAAGCAGCTCAGGCCGCCGTCGAAAAAGTCAGCGCCAGCCCTGCCCTGCTGGACTATCTGCAGCGATTGCTTGAACAAAGTCGGCGCATGCCTGGCCTGGTCTACGGCCTGTCGCCGCGAGCCGGCCTCGGGCTGTTAAGGGCCGCCAAGGCCTGGGCGCTGATGGCAGGGCGTGACCACGTGCTGCCAGACGACGTCCAGGCAGTGTTCCCCTCCGTGGCTGAGCACCGGCTTGAGCAGGGCGAATCCGGCAAGAGCAAGGAGCGGGTGCGACAGCTGCTGACCACGGTCTCGGTACTTGAATAATCCGGCTCCGGCCTCATACATCCAGATTACATATCACATACCAGCGAGATTCCCATGAGCGAAACACAGCATTCCCGACTGATCATTCTTGGTTCCGGCCCCGCAGGTTACACCGCAGCAGTCTATGCCGCCCGCGCCAACCTGAACCCGACCCTGATTACCGGCATTGAAGTGGGTGGACAGCTCACCACCACCACAGACGTGGACAACTGGCCGGGCGACAACGATGGCGTTCAGGGCCCGGAACTGATGCAGCGCATGCAGAAGCACGCCGAGCGCTTCGAAACCAGCATCGTGTACGACACCATCAATGAAGCCGACCTGCAGAACCGTCCGTTCCGCCTCAAGGGCGACAACGGCGAGTACACCTGCGATGCCCTGATCATCGCCACCGGTGCCTCCGCCATGTACCTGGGCCTGGAATCCGAAGAGAAGTTCAAGGGCCAGGGTGTGTCAGCCTGCGCCACCTGCGACGGTTTTTTCTACCGCAAGCAGAAAGTCGCTGTGATCGGTGGTGGCAACACCGCCGTTGAAGAAGCCCTGTACCTGTCCAACATTGCCGATGAAGTGACCCTGGTGCATCGCCGCGACAAGCTGCGCTCCGAGAAAATCCTGCAGGACAAGCTGTTCGAAAAGGCCGAGAACGGCAACGTGAAGATCGTCTGGAACCACACCCTGGATGAAGTACTGGGCGACGGCACCGGTGTAACCGGCATGCGCATCAAGAGTACCGAAGACGGCAGCACCCGGGACATCGACCTGGCCGGCGTATTCATCGCCATCGGCCACAAGCCGAACACCAGCCTGTTCGAAGGCCAGCTCGACATGGACAACGGCTATCTGCGTATCCAGTCCGGCCTGAACGGCATGGCCACCCAGACCAGCATTCCAGGCGTATTCGCCGCCGGCGACGTAGCCGACCACGTTTACCGCCAGGCTGTCACCTCCGCCGGTTTCGGCTGCATGGCCGCCCTGGATGCCGAGAAATTCCTGGACCAGCAGGACTAAACGGCCGACACGGAATGGCCTCTCTACCCTGGCTGGAGCCGGAGGAACTCTGGTTCCCTCCGGCCGACGAAGCACTGGACGATCCGGACGGTCTTCTCGCCGTGGGTGGCGACCTGTCCCGGGGCCGGCTCCTGCTGGCTTACCGGAACGGCATCTTCCCCTGGTTCAGCGACGACCAGCCCATTCTCTGGTGGTCCCCAAATCCCCGTTGCGTCCTGTTTCCGGACGAAGTCCACGTATCCCGCAGCCTGCGCCGCACCCTGAACCAGCACCGGTTCGAGGTTACCGCAGACCGATGCTTCAGCCGCATCATCCGGTTGTGTGCCACCACCCGCGCCGAAGGCACCTGGATTACCGACGACATGATCCAGGCCTATACCGACCTGCACCGGCACGGCACCGCACACTCCATCGAAGTCTGGAACCGCAACGGCGAGCTGGCCGGGGGTATGTACGGCATTGCCCTGGGACGCTGCTTCTTCGGTGAATCCATGTTTTCCCTGGAAACCAATGCTTCCAAGGTTTTGATGGTGCACCTGGCCCGCCAGCTGGCACAATGGGGTTACAGACTGATGGATTGCCAGGTCGAAAGCGACCATCTGCTCAGCATGGGTGCGCGAACTATTCCCAGGGGCGAGTTTTTATCTATACTCGGGAAGTACGTGGATCAAAAACCGGAAAAGGAAGACTGGGCCTTCAACTGGCGCTGGCCCGGGCCGGAGGAATGAATGAGCAATCTCAGAACGCTGGTCTTCTTCGCAACGCCGCCCCACGACTGCAGCTACCTGCCGGATCGCGAAGCCACCACCATGTTTGTGGACCCGAGGGCCAACGTCGACAAGAAACTCTACAGCCAACTGACTGCACTGGGCTTCCGGCGCAGTGGCTCCCACTATTACCGCCCACACTGTGAACATTGCAATGCCTGCGTGCCGGTACGCCTTAAAGTGGATCAGTTCCAGCCGGACCGTAACCAGCGCCGTGTCTTGCGCAAGAATGAAGACTTGTCGTGCCGGCTGGTGCCCGCCGCTTTCAGCGAGCGTTATTACCGGCTGTACGCCCATTACATCGAAGAACGCCACCGCGATGGCGATATGTACCCGCCCTCCAGGGAACAGTTCACTTCGTTTCTGGTAGACGGTGCCACCGACTCCTGGTTCCTGGAAATTTCCCTGGGAGACAAACTGGCCGGCCTGGCGGCGGTCGACTTGCTGGATGACGGCTTGTCCGCCATCTACACCATTTTTGCTCCGGAACTGGAAGACCGGAGCCTGGGCACCTTTGCCGTACTCTGGCAGATTGAAGAAGCCCGGCGCCGCGGCCTGCCCCATCTGTACCTGGGTTACTGGATCCGGGAATGCCGTAAAATGAACTACAAAACCCGTTTCAAACCCATCGAAGCGCTGCGCGACGGGCACTGGCGAGAACTGCAATCAGACTGACTTTTGCCAAACGGCAAGAATTCAGGCAGAATTGCGCAATTTAAAATCACCGAAAAGCATTCCGAACGAGGTTTCTACTGAATGGCGAAATCAGATGTCATTGAAATGGAAGGCGTTATTATCGACACCCTTCCCAACACCATGTTCCGCGTTGAGCTGTCCAACGGCCACGTTGTGACTGCCCACATCTCAGGAAAAATGCGCAAGAACTACATCCGCATCCTGACCGGAGACAAGGTCAAGGTTGAGCTGACTCCCTATGACCTGAGCAAGGGCCGCATCGTATACCGCGCCCGTTAATCTGCTCGAGTGACATCTGAAAAGCCCCGCAAGTGCGGGGCTTTTTTGTTGCTTCAGAGGGCTTCTGCCGGCTCGTTCTCGTACTCGAACACCAGCTCGTCGCCTTTCAGGTGGATGAACACATCCCCACCCTTCTCTGCCAGGCTTCCGAACAGGATCTGCTCGGCCAGTGGCCGCTTGATCTTGTCCTGGATCAGACGCGCCATCGGGCGTGCGCCCATGGTCACATCGTAACCCTTCTCGGCCAGCCACACCTTGGCAGCCTCATCCACATGCAACACCACGTGTTTCTCATCCAGTTGCGCCTGCAACTCGGTGAGGAACTTGTCCACCACATGGGTAATGGTGGCCTTCTGCAGGTCGGCAAACTGGATAATGCCATCCAGGCGGTTACGGAACTCCGGCGTGAAGGTCTTGCTGATCACTTCCATGCCGTCAGTACTATGGTCCTGCTCGCTGAAGCCGATGGAGCGGCGAGCCATGCTCTCGGCGCCGGCGTTGGTGGTCATCACCAGGATCACGTGGCGGAAATCCGCCTTGCGGCCGTTGTTATCGGTCAGGGTACCGTGGTCCATCACCTGCAGCAGCAGGTTGAACACCTCGGGGTGCGCCTTCTCGATTTCATCCAGCAGCAACACACAGTGCGGATGCTTGTTGACCGCCTCGGTCAGCAGGCCGCCCTGGTCGTAACCGACATAGCCCGGAGGCGCACCGATCAACCGCGATACGGTATGGCGCTCCATGTATTCGGACATATCGAAGCGAACCAGTTCGATGCCCAGAACCTTGGCCAGCTGCTTGGTCACTTCCGTCTTACCAACACCGGTCGGACCGGCAAACAGGAAGGCACCTTCCGGCTTCTCAGGTGCTTTCAGGCCGGCGCGGGCCAGCTTGATGGCCGTAGCCAGGGATTCGATGGCCGGATCCTGCCCGAACACCACCATTTTCAGGTCCCGCTCCAGGTTACGCAGCAGGTCTTTGTCGCTGGTGGAAACGTTCTTCGGCGGAATGCGCGCAATATTCGCCACCACGTCTTCGATATCCGAAACTTCGATGGTTTTCTTGCGCTTGTCTTCCGGTTGCAGCCGCTGCCGGGCACCGGCTTCATCAATCACATCAATGGCCTTGTCCGGCAGGTGGCGGTCGGTGATGTACCGGTCTGCCAGCTCTGCAGCCACGCGCAGAGCCTGGTCGGTGTAGGTCAGGTCGTGGTGTTTCTCGAAATTCGGCTTCAGGCCTTTGAGAATCTGGTAGGTATCTTCAACACTCGGCTCGTTCACATCGATTTTCTGGAAGCGACGGGCCAGGGCGCTGTCTTTCTCGAAGATTCCCCGGAACTCCTGGAACGTTGTCGAACCGATGCAGCGCAGTTCGCCGGAACTGAGCATCGGCTTGAGCAGGTTCGAGGCATCCATCACACCGCCGGATGCCGAACCGGCACCGATGATGGTGTGGATCTCGTCGATAAACAGGATGGCATGATCCTGTTTTTTCAGGTCGCTCAGCAGGCCTTTCAGGCGCTTTTCGAAATCACCGCGGTACTTGGTACCGGCCAGCAACGCGCCCATATCGAGGGAATACACCACCGCATCGGAGATGATATCCGGCACCTGGCCGTCAACAATGCGCTTGGCCAGGCCCTCGGCGATGGCGGTTTTACCGACACCGGCCTCGCCCACCAGCAAGGGGTTGTTCTTGCGGCGACGCACCAGGATCTGCACCACCCGCTCCACTTCGTGCTCGCGGCCGATCAACGGGTCGATCCGGCCCTGCCGTGCCTGTTCATTCAGGTTGGTTGCGTAGCTGTCCAGCGGGCTGGACTGGCTGCCTTCTTCTCCGGCTTCTTCGTGGGCGGAATGATCCAAACCGTCCTGGTCTTCTGCACCCTGTACCCGGGAAATTCCGTGGGAGACAAAGTTGACCACATCGATCCGGGCAATGTTCTGCTTCTTCAGCACGTACACCGCCTGGCTTTCCTGCTCACTGAAAATCGCCACCAGTACGTTGGCGCCGGTGACTTCTTTCTTGCCGGAAGACTGCACATGGAATACCGCCCGCTGCAGCACACGCTGGAAGCCCAGTGTCGGCTGGGTTTCGCGTTCGCTGTCGGTGCTCGGTATCAGAGGTGTGGTTGAATCCACGAATTCGACCAGCTCTTCCTCGAGCCGCTGGAGGTCTGCACCACAGGCTTTGAGAACGCCCACCGCCGATTCGTTGTCGAGAAGGGCCAACAACAAATGCTCCACGGTCATAAACTCATGACGCTTGTCCCGGGCATTTTTGAAGGCCGTATTCAGCGTAATTTCAAGATCTTTGCTCAGCATGGGCCACCCCGCCGTCTATCAGTCAGCACGTTCAATCTCACAAAGGAGCGGATGCTCACATTCCGAAGAATACTGATTCACCTGTGCCGCCTTTGTTTCTGCGATGTCACGGGTATATACCCCACATACGGCTTTTCCCTGCGTATGGACGAGCAGCATCACCTGCGTCGCCTTTTCCTCATTCATTCCGAAGAACTTCATCAATACTTCCACCACGAAGTCCATGGGTGTGTAATCGTCGTTCAGGAGCACCACCCTGAATCGGGCCGGGCGCTTCAGGGCAGGCTTTTCAGGCGCAACACTGACCCCCTCATGGCGCCCTGGCTGTTCGTCCTCCCCCTGATTGAATACTAGTAGAGAATTCTTAATTGTCCGCATGGTTCTGTTTACCGGTTATTCGGTTTCCTGACTAAATGTGGTTGCCCGACTGCGGCTTTTCAAGCCGGAAGCGGAGCAAGCGTGCGTTATTTATCAATACGGACATGATACAGCTTCCAGACCTGCTTCAACCACTCATTCACCCCGTCAGAACTCTTGACTCAGACGCCGGATTGGCAGAGAGTTAACCTGCATTGTAAAACAATGTAAATAAACGCAAGACTTATGTAACCAGAAGCAACACTCGCACAACGCTCAATCCAATAATAAGACAGACAGGGAACAAGGGAGTTCATCATGCCAAGAGGCAAAGTCAAATGGTTCAACAACGCCAAGGGATACGGCTTTATTATCGAAGACGGCTGCAGTGACGATCTGTTCGCCCATTTTTCTTCGGTACAGATGGAGGGTTATAAAACCCTGAAGGCAGGCCAGTCGGTCACCTTCGACAAAAAGCCGGTCGAAAAAGGCGTTCACGCCATCAACATCGTACCCGATGAAGCGCCAGCAAAGCGGGAACCGGGCCAGGAGTCCGGGCAAGGCGGCGAGTCCCCGGATAGCGGGCTGTCAGGCCACTCGGGGTATCCTCCGAGAGCTGTGAACGGCTGAGACAGGCGCGGCGATTATTTCCCCGATTCCTGCCGGGTAGCCGGCAGGCCGTGTCTTTTTGTGCTTTTTCCGGAATTCCGAATCCTTTAGGCTTGCCACTCCTCCGTATTACCAACAGGAACCGTGCATGGCCGAGCTGATTCTGTTCAACAAACCTTTCCAGGTGCTGAGCCAGTTCACCGATGACCGCGCCGGACAACCCCGCGCAACCCTTGCCCAATGGATTAAAAAGCCCGGTTTCTACCCCGCCGGCCGGCTGGACTATGACTCCGAAGGCCTGTTGCTGCTGACCAACCACGGCGCGCTGCAGCACCGGATTGCCTCCCCCACCAACAAAATGCCGAAAACCTACTGGGTGCAGGTTGAAGGGGAGATCTCCGACGATGCAATCGGACAACTGTGCAGCGGTGTCGAACTGAAAGACGGCCTGACCCGCCCCGCCAGCGCCAGGCGGATAGCAGAACCGGAGGTCTGGGCCCGGGTACCTCCGGTGCGTTACCGTGAATCCGTCCCCACCAGCTGGCTGGAACTCACCATTACCGAAGGCCGTAACCGGCAGGTGCGGCGCATGACAGCCGCCGTGGGCTACCCTACCCTGAGACTGATCCGCTACCGGATAGGGGACTGGACACTGGACGGCCTGAAACCCGGCCATTTCCGCCTTGAAACCATTCACTTGCCAGACACTCCGCCGGCTGGCAAGCAAAACCCGCGCAAGGCCAAGCCCGGGCGCCGCACGACCAACAGGAGGCCAAGCCGAAAATGACCTGGAAACCCCATGCCACCGTGGCCGTTGTGGCCGAAGACGAACAGGGCCGCTTTCTGCTGGTTGAAGAGGAAAGCCACGGCAAGGTCGTTTTCAACCAGCCTGCCGGGCATATCGAGGAAGGCGAAGCCATTCTGGATGCAGTCCGGCGCGAAGCACTGGAAGAAACCGGCTGGCAGGTTGAGCCGGAGTCCTTCCTTGGCGTTTACACCTACAAGGCCCCGGCCAACGGCGTTACCTACTACCGCTTCTGTTACGCCGCCAAAGCCGTCAGGCAAATCACCACCGAGCTGGATACCGGCATTATCGCCCCGCACTGGCTTACCCTGGACGAAATCCGCAACCTGGGCACCCGGCTGCGCAGCCCGCTGGTGCTGCAGTGCATCGAGGATTACCGAAACGGCCGGCGATTCCCCCTTGAAGTGGTGGTCGACGGACAGACGTAACCGCCACAAGATGGTAAAATCGCCCCTTTTCAGCGGTAACCCGGAAAACCAATGACCCAGACTGCAGAACCCAAGACTCCCCAGAACACCCGCGTGATCGTCGGCATGTCCGGCGGCGTGGACTCCTCCGTAGCTGCCTGGTTGCTGAAAGACCAGGGCTACCAGGTGGAAGGCCTGTTCATGAAGAACTGGGATGAAGACGACGGCACCGAGTACTGCACTGCCATGACAGACCTGGCCGATGCCCAGGCGGTGGCCGATGCCATCGGTATAAAGCTGCACACCGCCAGCTTTGCCGCCGAATACTGGGACCGGGTGTTCGAGCATTTCCTGTCCGAATACAGCGCCGGGCGCACCCCGAACCCGGACATCCTGTGCAACAAGGAAGTAAAATTCCGCGCTTTCCTGGATTACGCCGTCACCCTGGGCGCCGACTACATTGCCACCGGCCACTACACCCGCCAGCGCCCCCTCAACGATGGCAGTGGCAAAGCGCAACTGCTGAAGGGACTAGATCCGAACAAAGACCAGAGCTACTTCCTGCACGCCGTCTCCGGCGACCGCATCGCCCGCACCCTGTTCCCGGTGGGCGAGCTGGAAAAGCCGGAAGTTCGCCGCATTGCCGAAGCCCAGGGTTTTGTAACCCACGACAAGAAAGATTCCACCGGTATCTGCTTCATCGGCGAGCGCAAGTTCACCGACTTCCTGAAGCAATACCTGCCGGCCCAGCCCGGCAACATTGAAACGCCGGACGGCAAGGTGATCGGCAAGCACCAGGGACTGATGTACCACACCATTGGTCAGCGCCAGGGTCTTGGCATTGGCGGCCTGGCGGAGTTTGGCGATGAACCCTGGTACGTGGCAGAAAAAGACCTGTCCCGCAACGTGCTGATCGCCGTTCAGGGCAAGAACCACCCGCTGCTGTTTTCCCGGGGCCTGGTCTCCGGCGCCATCGACTGGGTCGCAGGCGAACCGCCGGCGCAGCAGTTCCGGTGCAAGGCCAAAACCCGTTACCGCCAGCCGGACCAGGACTGCGAAGTCACGATCATCGATGGAGGCGTGAAGGTAGTCTTTGACGATGCCCAGCGTGCGGTGACCCCCGGGCAATCTGTAGTGTTCTATCAAGGCGCAATCTGTCTCGGTGGCGGTGTGATTGAAGAAACCTGGCGCGATGGCGAGCCCCTGCCCGCCCGCCTGGCTGCGGAAGCCGACGCATGAGCCGTTCCCTGCACGACCAGACCCTGGCCCTGGCGGGTATCTTTCAGGCAGCCGCGCTGGTGCGGGAAATTGCCCACACCGGCTACTGCAACGAAGCGGCCATGGAAACCTGCATCCGCTCGCTGTTTGCCACAGATCCTGAGACCACGCTGGATGTTTACGGTGGCGAGTTGTCCGACATCCGCGATGGCCTGCAGGTGCTGTCGACCGTATTCGCCCAGCAAGCCCGTCCGCAGGACGCAGAGGTCCTGCGCTATGTGCTGAACCTGATTCACCTGGAATCCAAGCTCAAGCGCAAGGGCGATGTAATGGATGTGCTCGGCAACCGCATTGAGCAGGCCCGCCACACCGCCAGCCATTTCGGTTACACCCACAGCAACCTGCTGAGCAACCTGGCATCCGTATACAGCGACACCATCAGTACCCTGGGCCCGCGCATCCAGGTCAGCGGTAACCCCAACATGCTGCAGCGGGAAGACAACCAGCACAAAGTCCGTGCCCTGCTGCTGGCCGGCATCCGTTCGGCTGTACTCTGGCGCCAGAGTGGCGGCCACCGCTGGCAACTGATCTTCAAGCGCAAGAAAGTGATCCTGCACGCCAGGGAGCTGCTGCGCTGATTCGCAGCGTCCTCTGGTGTATCATTAACGCCTTCATATTTTCCCGATCCGATTTTTCTTTGATGAACTGAGAGGTTTTCGATGGAACTCACCGCCCTGACCGCTATTTCCCCGGTCGATGGCCGCTACGGCAGTAAAGTCAGCGTATTTCGCAGCATCTTCAGTGAATACGGCCTGATCCGTAACCGGGTAACCGTCGAAATCCGCTGGCTGCAACAATTGGCCGCACACCCGGCCATTACCGAAGTGCCGGCGTTCTCTGCCGAAGCCAATGCCTTCCTGGACAAGCTGGTCAGCGAATTCAGCCTGGCCGATGCCGAGCGCATCAAGGAAATCGAACGCACCACCAACCACGATGTGAAAGCGGTCGAATACCTGATCAAAGAAAAGATCGCCGATGTGCCCGAGCTGCACGCAGTGACCGAATTCGTGCACTTCGCCTGCACCTCCGAAGACATCAACAACCTGTCCCACGCCCTGATGCTGCGCGAAGGACTGGACCATGGACTGCTGCCAGGCATGGAAAAGGTGGTCGACAAGCTGGCCGAGCTGGCCAAGGAACACGCCGAACAGCCGATGCTGTCCCGCACCCATGGCCAGACCGCCTCTCCCACGACCGTGGGCAAGGAACTGGCCAACGTGGTTTACCGCCTGCGCCGCCAGTTGCTGCAGATTCGTGAAGTGGAAATCATGGGCAAGATCAACGGCGCCGTGGGCAACTACAACGCCCACCTGTCTGCCTATCCGGATGTAGACTGGGCCGCCAACGCCGAAGAGTTCGTCGAGAGCCTGGGCCTGGACTGGAACCCGTACACCACCCAGATCGAGCCCCACGACTACATCGCCGAGCTGTATGATGCCATTGCCCGCTTCAACACCATCCTGATCGACCTCGACCGGGACATCTGGGGCTACATCTCACTGGGTTACTTCAAGCAGAAGACGGTGGCCGGCGAAATTGGCTCCTCTACCATGCCCCACAAGGTGAACCCCATCGACTTCGAAAACTCCGAAGGCAACCTGGGCATCGCCAACGCCATCTTCGGCCACCTGTCTGCCAAGCTGCCGATTTCCCGCTGGCAGCGTGACCTGACCGACTCCACCGTACTGCGCAACCTGGGTGTTGGTTTCGCCCACAGCCTGATTGCCTACGAAGCCTCCCTGAAAGGCCTGGGCAAGCTGGAAATCAACCCGGCGCGCCTGAACGAAGACCTGAACAACGCCTGGGAAGTACTGGCCGAGCCGATCCAGACCGTGATGCGCCGCTACAACATCGAAAAGCCCTACGAAAAACTCAAGGACTTGACCCGCGGCAAAACCATGAGCGCGGAAGTCATCAAGAATTTCGTGGAGACCCTGGAAATTCCGGAAGAAGCCAAGGCCGAACTGCGCAACCTGACTCCGGACACCTACATCGGTAATGCCGTCGAACAGGCCGGCAACATTTAAACGGGAGCAACACCATGGACATGCTTGGCGGATTTACAGCTTCTGAATTTCTGCGGGATTACTGGCAGAAAAAGCCCCTGGTGATCCGTCAGGCATTTCCCGGTTTCCAGTGCCCGGTCAGCCCGGACGAACTGGCCGGCCTGGCTTGTGAAGAAGCGGTGGAATCCCGCATCGTCATCGAGAACGATGCAGGCAAACCCTGGCAACTGCACAACGGCCCGTTCAACCCGGATCGCTTCAGCGACCTGCCGGAACAGGACTGGACCCTGCTGGTTCAGGGCCTGGACCACTGGGTACCGGAAATTGCCGACCTGCTCGACAACTTCCGTTTCGTCCCCAACTGGCGCCTGGATGACATCATGGCCAGCTACGCCCCGAAAGGTGGCAGCGTCGGCCCTCACTACGACATGTACGACGTCTTCCTGCTGCAGGCCCAGGGCCATCGCCGCTGGACCTTTGGTGGCCACTGCGACCACACATCGCCAAGGGTGGAAGGCACGCCCCTGCGCATCCTGAGCAGCTGGGACGGCGAAGAAACCGTCACCCTGGCACCGGGCGATATGCTGTACCTGCCCCCGGGTATCGGCCACCACGGTGTGGCGGAAGACGACTGCATCACCCTGTCTGTCGGCTTTCGTGCGCCCACCATCGACGACATCCTGACCAGCTTTACCGATTTCCTGAGTCAGAAAGAAAAGGCCGCCGAACACCTGGACGACCCGGACCTACAGGTTCAGGACAACCCGGGCACCATCGGTGCGGAGGTTATCGACCGGCTGGATACGGTAATCCGCGAACAGCTGGGCGACCGCCGCAACCTGGCCCTGTGGTTCGGCCAGTTCACCACCGCTCCCAAGAGCATGGACATCGTGGTGCCGGCAGAGGAACCCGCTGAAGCAGAAGACCTGGCGGAAGCCATCCGCGCCGGCGAGCAGCTGCGCTGGAACGAAGGCTCCCGCTTTGCCTACCATGAACTGGCCGGTGAAACCGCCCTGTTTGTGGATGGTGAGCAATACCTGCTGAAAGGCGATGCCCAGCTACTGGCACCCTTGCTGTGTGCCGGAGCCCGCATTGATATGTCGGCCCTGGCCGAATTTGCCGGTGACGAGGCCCTGCTGGGCCTGTTGACCAACCTGTATAACCAGGGTTCGTTGTACTTCGAGTAAGCTATGACTCCGAGATTTCGCAAATACAGCTGGCAACTGGCCCCTGCCTCCATCCGCGACATCCGTCAGCGGGTGTTTATCGATGAGCAGAAGGTGCCGCCGGAGCTTGAGTGGGACGACACTGACGAGATTGCCGATCATTACCTGGCAGTCGATCATGGCAATACCCCCATGGCCACCGCCCGGCTGTTTTCCACCATGGAAGAAACCGGTTTTATCGGGCGAATGGCTGTGCTTCCGGAATACCGTGGCCAAGGTGTGGGCGAGGCGCTGCTGCGGCACCTGGTTGCGGAATCAGCCGGGCGCTTCCAGGAACTTCGGCTATCAGCCCAGAACCACGCCACCGGCTTCTACGGGCGCTTCGGCTTCCATATTTGCTCCGAGCCCTACGATGACGCCGGCATCCCCCACCTGGATATGCGTTGCCTTGCGCCCTCGCTGGCCCACCAGGCACTCGCTGACCGCACCCAACCGCTGATTCTCGGGGCCGACACCGAGAGCTGGCTGTTCCACGACGAAGCCACTATGCTCGGCCTGATGGATTCGCTGGTGGGCCAGGCCGGCCAGCGCCTGTGGCTGTATGACAACCTGCTGGACCACGACCTGTATGACCGTTACCGGCTGCGGGAACTGATTTCTGCGGTAGCCCGCCGACACCGCCTGAGCGAAGTCCGCCTGCTGATCCACGACGACAAACCCCTGGTGAAACGCCGGCACCAGCTGGTTGAGCTGATGCGTCGCCTGAGCAGCCGCATGGAGCTAAGGCTGGTAAACGCCGACTACCCGATGGAAGACCAGCCGTTCATGCTGGTTGACCGTGAAGGGGTTCTTTACCGCCACCACTTCAACAAACCCGACGGCTTTGCCGGCTTCGCCGCATCAGGCCGGGTAAAACTGATGGAAGAATCCTTCCAGCGCATGTGGGACGCCGCCCGCCCCTCCATGGAACTGCGGGAACTACCGCTCTGAGTGTTGCCCGTAGATTGCCTGGGGCGATTCGAAACGGGCACCGAACGGCGCAAACTCCTCATCCACCTCCTCGGCCACTTCAATGATCAGCCGGCGCAACCACTGATGGTCACTGTTGTGCTGCAGCAAGGGACTCCAGGCCATTTTCAGTTCGAACGGCGGGATTTCGAACGGCGGCACCTTCACCACCAGGTTCGGATTATCTTTCTGCAGCCAGGCCGCCCGTGACGGCAGCGTTGCAATCAGGTCGTGCTGCTCGGCCAGCAACATGGCCACCTGGTAATGGCGGGTAAACACGGAAATCTGGCGTTTACGCCCCATCCGCCCCAGGGCTTCGTCTACCCACCCCAAACGCTGGACATCTTTCGGGTTTACCCCGACACCCACACCAAAACCGGTTTTGCTGACCCAGATATGGCTGGCTTCCAGGTAGGTGTCCAGGGTGAACGGCTGCTTGAGGATCGGATTGTGGGAATTCATCAGGCAGGCAAAGTATTCGGTCCAGAGGGTTTTCTGGTGAAACGACTGGGGAATCTTGTCGAAGCGGTTGATGGCCATGTCGAGCCGGCCCTGCTCCACATCCAGGAAGCTGACATCACTGGGGGTCAGGACATCCAGGGTCACATGGGGCGCTTCCTGGCGAATCCGCCGCAATACCCTCGGCATCAGGCAGGATTCTGCGTAGTCACTGGCCATGATCCGGAACACGCGCTGGCTGTCGTGGGCCGCAAACGGCGTCTTTTCCTGCACCGCCTGTTCGATGTTCGACAAGATCCCCCGCACCAGGGGCTGCAGCTCCCGGGCCCGTTCAGTCGCGGTCATGCCTTCGCTGGTACGAACCAGCAAGGGATCGCCGAACAAGTCCCGCAAGCGGCGCAGGCCGTTACTCATGGCCGGCTGGGTAATGCCCAGATGGTTGGCGGCCTTGGTCACATTGCGCTCCCGCAGCAACACATCCAGGTACACCAGCAGGTTGAGGTCTACGCGGGAAATATCCATGGGCAACTCCATCAGGGGTTCTCGGCCCGACAACCGGCCGACTATTCACCGCTTCAATATACAGGAATCATATGATTCATTAAATGAATGGGATGATGCGGTTACGCAGGTTAACGGACTGATCCGGAGAATTCTGCTACGCTCTGGCGCAAAACACCGCGCTTATCCAGGGATCCACCACCACCGTGTTCAAAAGTTTCAGGCAACGGCTCTCCTACCGCCTTACCCGGGACACCGTTCTGGTTGCCATGGCCGTAGGCCTGGTACTGAACCTGATCCAGATTACCCTGGATTATTTTGACGCCCGCGATTCCATGGAGCGGGAAGTCCAAGCCCTGATTGAAACCAGCCACAGCCCCGCGTCGCAGATTGCCTACAACATAGACATGCGGCTGGCCGATGAACTCCTCGACGGCCTGCTGCAGCACCCGGCCGCCATCGATGCCCGGCTGATCGATAACGAAGGCCAGACCATGTCGGCCTCCAGCGAAAGCAGCCCGGAATCCCGCTACCGCTGGGCCAGCGACCTGTTGTTCGGCGCAGACCGGGTGTTCCGGGAAAGCCTTCGGGTACCCCAGCTGGCAGACCTGCCCCTGGGCCAGCTAGTGGTCACCATCGATACCTACCACTACGGCATAAGGTTCCTTGAGCGTGCCACCTACACCCTGGTTATCGGGCTACTGAAAAGCCTGGCGTTATCCGGGGTGTTGCTGGCCATTTTCTACTTTGTGCTCACCCGCCCCATGCTCAACGTAATCAACGCCCTGAGCCAGGTAAACGCCAGCTCCCCGGAAAAAGTTCGCCTGCCGGTTCCGGAAAACCACCGGGAAGACGAGATCGGCACCATGGTGGGCATTATCAATGAACACCTGGAAAACATGGACAACAGCGTTTCGCAACTGCGAACGGCTGAAGCTACCATGAAGAACTATTCCAGCCAGCTGGAACAGGAAGTTGCGGACCGGACCCGGGAAATTTCCGAGAAAAACGACGCCCTTCAGCGGGGTAACCGGGCCCTGGTCAAGGCAAAGGAGGATGCGGTACGGCGCGCCCGCACGAGGGCCAACTTCCTGGCCAGCATGAGCCATGAAATCCGAACGCCCCTGAACGGCGTGCTGGGGATGCTGGGGCTGGCGCTGGAAAGCGAAAAAGACCAGGGCCAGCGCAATCGCCTGGAAATTGCCCTGAATGCCGGGGAAAACCTGCTTGGCCTGCTCAACGACATCCTGGACATTTCCAAGGTGGAGGCCGGAAAGCTAAGCCTGGAGACCATACCGTTCAGCATGCGCAAGCTGATCGACGAATGCACCACGCTGCACCGCCAACAGGCCGAAGGCAAACAGATCCAGCTGATCAGCGAAACCGATCCGGACTTACCCGCCTGCTTTCTGGGTGATCCCACCCGCACCCGGCAGATCATCAATAACCTGCTGGGCAACGCCATCAAATTCACCGACACCGGCAGTGTAAAAGTACGCACCAGCTGGACCGGTGGCAGCCTGCGTATCGAAGTGATCGACACCGGCATTGGCATGTCCGAGCAGGGGCTGAAAAGCATTTTCTCGCCCTTCTCCCAGGCCGATACCGGCACAACACGGCTTTATGGCGGCACCGGTCTGGGGCTGACCCTTTGCCGGCAGCTGGTTGAGCATATGCACGGGCGTATCCTGGTGGATTCCAGCAAAGGGGCCGGCACTCACTTCACGGTCATCTTGCCGCTGGCCGTGGCAGAAGCGGACACCAGACCTCAGGCCCCGGAAGCCATCACGGAACGGGCAAGCGACCGGCCTTTATCGATCCTTCTGGTGGAAGACAACCGGGTAAACCAGCTGGTTGCCAGTGGCCTGCTGAAGAAACTCGGGCACCGGGTAGACCTGGCAGAGAACGGTGAACGGGCACTGGCGGCACTGGAAAGCCGCCGTTACGACATCATTCTGATGGATTGCCAGATGCCGGTGATGGACGGTTTCGAGGCTACCCGTGCCATCCGGCAGAACCCGAAATGGGCGGATCTTCCGGTTATAGCGGTAACCGCCAATGCCTTACAGGGAGACCGGGAACACTGCCTGGCGTCCGGCATGAACGACTATGTGACCAAGCCTTACCAGCGGGATGAGTTGCGGGCCATTATCAGCCGCTGGGCACCGCCGGCCGGGTAGTTGCCGGCAGAGCCCGGAGTGGCGCCGGAATCAGAGCAGCTTTTCGATATCCGCCCGGATTTCTTCCGGCTTGGCGGTAGGCGCATAGCGGCGAACAACGCGGCCGTTACTGTCCACCAGGAACTTGGTGAAGTTCCACTTAACCTTTTCCGAGCCCATCAGCCCCTTGGCTTCTTTTTTCAGGAACCGGAACAGCGGATGGGTGCCTTCACCGTTCACCTCGATCTTGGCGAACATGGGAAAGCTGACACCGTAATTCAGGGAGCAGAACTGGCTGATGGCATTTTCATCACCCGGGTCCTGGCTCAGGAACTGGTTACAGGGGAAGCCCAGCACTTCAAAGCCCTTGTCGCCAAGCTCCTTGTGCAGGTTCTGAAGACCCTCGAACTGCGGCGTAAAACCACACTTGGAGGCGGTATTGACGATCAATAATACCTTGCCCTGATAGTCCGCCAGCGATACTTCATTACCCTTGATATCCTTGGCGCTGAAATCGTAGATGGTTGCGTCCGACATGGTTTGACTGCCTTGTATTGAATGGGCGGGTTCGCATTGTGCGCAATTTGGTTGTGTCCAACCATCCCTTTTTACGGCATTTCGGGACAGAGTTGGCACTTCCGGCGGGCAACCTTCCCGTGATCAATCGGTAATTCGCCACAATTGGTCACAATTGCCCCTGTTACCCCGGTACATCCCTCCGCTAGAATAGTAAGCTTCCGTTATCCGGAAACTTTTCCCGTTTTTCGTTAAGGACGCATCACGCCATGCAGAACTATTTCAAATCCGCCAAACTCGACAACGTATGTTATGAAATTCGTGGCGTGGTTCTGCGTGAGGCGCGTCGGCTCGAGGAAGAAGGCCACCGGGTACTCAAGCTCAATATCGGCAACCCGGCTGCCTTCGAACTGGATGTGCCCGAAGAGATCCAGCAGGATGTGATCTACAACATGCACCAGGCCCAGGGCTATGTGGAGTCCAAGGGCCTGTTCTCTGCCCGCAAGGCGGTCATGCATTACAGCCAGCAGCGCGGCATTCCCCGGGTAGACATTGATGATATCTACCTGGGTAACGGTGTCAGTGAACTGATCGTGATGTCCATGCAGGCCATGCTCAATACCGGCGACGAAGTACTGATACCGGCCCCCGACTATCCGCTGTGGACCGCAGCCGTCACCCTGTCCAGCGGCAAGCCGGTACACTACCGTTGCGACGAGCAGCAGAACTGGTTCCCGGATATCGACGATATCAAGAAGAAGATCACCCGTCGCACCAAGGCCATTGTTCTAATCAACCCGAACAACCCCACAGGCGCGGTGTATTCGGATGAGCTGCTGCACCAGGTGATCGAACTGGCCCGCAAGCACAACCTGATCATCCTGGCTGACGAAATCTACGACAAGATTCTGTACGACGGCACCGTGCACACGTCCATCGCCTCCCTGGCCGAAGACGTGCTGTTCTTTACCTACAACGGCCTGTCGAAAAACTACCGGGCAGCCGGCTACCGTTCCGGCTGGATGATCATCAGCGGCGCCAAGCACCGGGCACGGGACCTGATCGAAGGCATCGAGATGCTGTCGAACATGCGCTTGTGCGCCAACGTGCCGGCCCAGCTGGCCATCCAGACCGCCCTGGGCGGCTACCAGTCCATCAACGACCTGGTGGCACCCGGCGGACGGCTCTATGAGCAGCGCGAAACCACCTGGCGCATGCTCAACGACATTCCGGGCGTCAGCTGTGTGAAGCCCCAGGGCGCCCTGTACATGTTCCCGAAGCTGGACCCGAAGCACTTCCCCATCGCCAACGATGAAAAACTGGTGCTGGACTTGCTGCTGCAGGAAAAAATCCTGCTGGTACAGGGTTCCGCCTTCAACATCGACGACAAGCAACACCTCCGGGTGGTGTTCCTGCCCCGCCAGGACACCATGGCAGATGCCATGGGACGGCTGGCCAACTTCCTGGAACACTACCGCCAATAATCGGGATCTATCATGGCCGACATTCATGTCGAGGAATTTTACAAGGACGTAGCCATCGCCCTGGCGCAGTTGTACGCTGCCTTCCCCAGGCGCACCAACCTGTTTGTGGAAGACATTGCCGGCCCGGATGAGCCGGACGAATTCGGGCTGCACAGCAAACGCCACATGGCTTGCTTCGGCGCCCTGCTGTGGCTGCAGGAAGAAGGTTTGCTGCGATATGTCGACACCATCCGCCAGGAAGCCCTGGACCAGGCGGTGCTGACCCGGGAAGCCTTCGTTCGCCTCAGCGCACCAGCACCACAATCACTGGCCCGGAGGCTGAATGCCCTGCCCGAGGAAGCGAACCTTCCGGCCTCAGTCCAGCAGGACCTGTCTACCTATATCCACCTGCTTCGGGCCGCCCTGAAAAACGGCAGTTCCACCCGTATCAGCCTGGCCGTCCAGGCCGCTTTCTTTACGGATTTCAGTGCCGAAGGGCTGCATTAAATCACGGTAAGGATCTTGAAGCAGTGAACCCGGGCCACATATAACGGTCAGACAGCCAACACGATTCAGCGTACGTCACTACAGGAAAACTCTATGCGCATTCTGTTGTTTCTGGCCACTAACCTGGCCGTTATTCTGGTGGCAAGCTTTACCCTGCGCCTGCTCGGGGTCGACAGTTACCTGGCCGGGCAAGGCATTGATTACGGCTCCCTGCTGGCCTTTGCCGCCGTCTTCGGCTTTGCCGGTGCGATCATTTCCCTGCTGATTTCCAAGCCCATGGCCAAGTGGAGCACCAAGGCGCAGGTGATTGAGTCGCCCCGCACCCCTGCCGAGCGCTGGCTGGTGGATACCGTCGCGGAACTGGCAAAGAATGCCGGCATCGGCATGCCGGAAGTCGCGATTTTCCCGGCGTCCCAGTCCAACGCCTTTGCCACCGGCTGGAACAAGAACGACTCGCTGGTCGCCGTTAGCGAAGGCCTTCTGCACCGTTTCAACAAGGATGAAATCCGGGCGGTGCTGGGCCATGAGATCGGCCACGTGGCCAATGGCGACATGGTAACCTTGACCCTGATTCAAGGCGTAGTGAACACCTTCGTGATTTTCGCATCCCGGGTGATCGGCTCGTTTGTCGACCGGGTGATTTTCAAGAACGAAAACGGCCACGGGCTTGGTTTCTTTGTGGTCAGCATCGTTGCGGAAATCGTCCTGGGTAGCCTGGCCAGCACTATTGTGTTCTGGTTCTCCCGTCGCCGGGAATTCCGGGCTGATATCGCCGGTGCCCAGCTGGCAGGGCGCGGCGCCATGATCAATGCCCTGGCCCGCCTGAAACAGGAAAGCGAGGTGCCGGACCAGATGCCGGATACCCTGCAGGCCTTCGGTATCAACCGCGGAGCCCGCTCCGGCCTGGCGGCCATGTTCATGACCCACCCGCCGCTGGAAGACCGGATTGCCGCACTGCAAAACGCCAAGCTATAAGCGGGTCAGCCAGGCCATAACGAAGAAGGGGCGCACTATGCGCCCCTTCTGCTTTTCGCCAACCAGGCAAGCATCCTGGTCAGATTTTCAGTTTGAAACCGATGGCCTTGAAACTGTCCTGCAGGGACTTGCTACTGCCTTTGAGCTGAACCTTCAGACTGGAGCATTCCCGCCGTACCGGGTAGTCCCGGCGCAGCTGGTCAAAAGCCAGGCCCCGCTCTTCCGGGGCTCCTGTCATCGCCAATCGCAAGCGGGCGTCGTCCTGGCGGGGGTCATAACAAGCCCGGAGCGCAATGCGGATCGCCGCATCCTCGGCGGCATTGCTGGTAAACGAGACCTTGCTCATGGCCGGTTCCGGCAAAAACTGGCCGGCCTTCTTGCGCACCGGCAACCCCAGAAACTGACTCAGAGCCTGGTAGATCATCTCTGTGCCCTGAACCTTGCCTTCCAGGCTATAACCGGCAATATGGGGCGTCGCCAGCCAGGTCAGCGCCACCAGTTCGGGATCGATACGGGGCTCGCCTTCCCAGACATCCAGCGCTGCCAGTGGTGCATCAGCCTGTTCGAGGCGATGTTTCAGGGCCTGGTTATCGATGACTTCGCCACGGCCAGAATTGATCAGCAGCTGGTCGGGCCGAAGTGCCGCAAGCTCCGCTGAGGAAATCATATGGTGGGTAGCATGGGCACCGGTTCGGGTCAGCGGCGTGTGCAGGGTGACGACATCGCACTCCAGCGCTTCCGCCAGGCTCACAAAGGCTTCGTCTGACTCCGGCTCGGCGTCCTGCCTCGGCGGATCACACAACCGAACCTCGAAACCGAGCCGGTCAAGAACCCGGGCGAGGGCTCCGCCAACATTGCCAACGCCGACAATCCCGACACTCAGAGAGCTCCAGTCATCACGCCCCTGGCGCTCGGCAAACAGCGAAAGCACCGACAACACGTATTCCGCCACGCTGCTGGCATTACAGCCGGGGGCAGCCGCGAAGGCAATGCCCTGCTGTTCCAGCCAGTCCAGGTCCACGTGATCGGTGCCGATGGTGGTGGTACCGACAAACTTTACCCGAGTGCCTTCCAGTAACCCGGGCCCGACCGGGGTTACCGACCGCACCAGCAGGATGTCGGCATCTTCCACCTGGTCCCGGGTCAGGGTTCTTCCGGTAACCCGGCGAATCTCCCCGATATCCCCGAAAAAGGCATCGAGTAACGGAATATTCTCATCTGCAACGATCAACATAACCTGTCTCCGGGTTCCCGATCAGTTGCGGCGCGGGCGCGGACCACCACGGCCACCGGAACCACGGTTGCCCTGAGGCCGGCGACCTCCGCGCTTGCGGGTGATCGGCGGATTTTCCATGGCAGCCATCAGGTCCTCGTCCGGCACCGCGGTCTTCAGCTTCTGGCTGATGTATTTCTCGATCTCCGGCAGCGCGAACGCATCTTCTTCGCCGGCGAAGCTCACCGAAACACCGGTACTGCCTGCCCGGCCGGTACGGCCGATCCGGTGCACGTAGTCCTCGGCGTTCTCCGGGAGGTTATAGTTGAACACGTGGGTGACACCGTTCACGTGAATACCCCGGCCCGCCACATCGGTTGCCACCAGCACCTGGATCTGTCCTTTCTTGAACTGGTCCAGGGTTTTCAGGCGCTTGTTCTGGGCAATTTCTCCGGACATCAGGGAAACTTTAACGCCCTGGTTACGGAGGTCTTCTTCCAGGTCACGGCACTGGTCACGGCGGTTGGCGAAGACAATAGCCTTGTCCACTTCCGGACGCTTCAGGTAATTCACCAGTACTGGCAGTTTGTCGTCGTCAGACACCAGGTAGACCGTTTGCTCAACCCGCTCGGCGGTTTTCTGTTCCGGCTCGATTTCCACAAACTCGGCGTTACGGGTCCACATGGAAGCCAGGTTCAGTACGTCCTGGTTGAAGGTGGCGCTGAACAGCAGGGTCTGGCGCTCATCCTTGGGCGTGCATTTGCGGATAATGCGTTTTACGTCCGGGATAAAGCCCATGTCGAGCATCCGGTCTGCTTCGTCCAGGATCAGGATGTCGAGCTGGTCCAGGAACACATCCTGGGAGCCCAGAAAGTCGATCAGCCGGCCCGGGGTAGCCACCAGGATGTCCACGATTTCGTTCTGCAGCTGTTCCCGCTGCTTGTCGTAGTTCATGCCGCCTACCACGGTCACCACGTTATGGCCGGTGTACTGGCACAGCTGCTCGGCGTCCTTGGCAATCTGCATGGCCAGTTCACGGGTCGGCGCCAGGGCCAGGACCCTCGGTTCCGAGGCAAAGCGGTCTTTCTCGTCGATCGGGGTTTCCAGCAGGGTCTGGATGGCGGTAATCAGGAAGGCCGCGGTTTTGCCGGTGCCGGTCTGGGCCTGGCCGATCAGGTCTTCACAGGCCAGGGTCCAGGGCAGGGTTTCCGCCTGGATAGGCGTGCAGTATTCAAAGCCGATTTTGGTAATGGCATCCAGCAGGCGTTGATCCAGGTTGAGATCACCGAAGCGTAGGTCGCCCGTATGTTTGATTTCAGGTGTCATAGAGTGTCTGCTGTCCTTGATTTAAGGTATTCATTCCCCGCCGGCGCTATGCGAACCTTGTCGTAGTTCCAGTCGTGGCCGATGCGGGTTGAAGTGTTGTAGAACTGCTTGAGTGTGTCAAAAAACTGCTGGGCCCGTTCCGGCAGGCCATGCTCGAGGTAATCCGCAGCCTGTTTACAAACGTTACGCCGGAAGGCCTGTTCGTCGGCCGCGCCGTCGCCTGCCAGGTTGTCCACACTGATATGGAACCGCGAACCGGCCGCCAGCGAAAACAGCCACTCGATGGCCTGGGGCCGGATTTCAACGTTCTCGAAGGCTTGCTGCTGTTCCAGGGTACGCCCGTCCGGACAATACCAGTAACCATAGTCGTGCAGTGTGCGGCGGTGCTCACCGGCAATACACCAGTGGGCAATTTCGTGCAGGGCGCTGGCAAAATATCCGTGGGCAAAGACCACCCGGGCAAACCCCTCGGGCTCGCTGGCAGGAATGTATTCCGGTTCGTCGCTGCCCCTGACCAGTAGCGTCCGGCAGCTTTCCCGGAACAGGTCATTGAACAGCATGATAAGATCGTCTGGATTGTGGTTCATCGGTTGGCTATTGTGCGACTTTACTCCGGCCAATACCAGAGGGAACTTTAGCGGGGCCCCCGTGTCCACCCCCCGGCAGAACGACTTCATGCATTTACGACACAGGATTATCACGAATTCATGACAACGCTCTCTGATCCCGGTATCCGCCGCCACGCCCTTTTGCTGCCTGCACTGCTTTTGCTCGCCATGCTGGGCCTGTTGGCGTCCTCGCCCGCGCAAGCTTTCGGCAACTCCGGAAACTCCCTGTTCGGCGGCGGAAACGGCGACTTCCTGCCCGTGGATGAAGCCCTCCCGTTTAACTTCTCCACCGATCAGGGCGCTGTTGTGCTGTCCTGGGATATCACCCCCGGACACTACCTGTACAAGTCCCGCATCAGGATTAACCCCGTCACCGAGGGTGTCACCCTCGGAGAACCCGATTTTTCCGTGCCGGGCACCCTGACCGAAGACGACTTCTTCGGTGAAATGGAAGTCTTCTTTGATCCCGTAGAAGCCCGGGTGCCGGTAAACCTGCCGGATGGTGTCCGCGAAGCAGAACTCCAGGTGACCTACCAGGGCTGCGCGGAAGCCGGTCTTTGCTACCCGCCACAGACCCGGGATGTGCTGTATTATCCGGGCGGAAACGGTGGTGAATCCGCCGCTGCCGCAACCAGCAACAGCAGTGGCAGCGCTGCCGGCACAAATACCGGCCCGGGCTCCGTGCAGGGCGCAGACACTTCCAGCGCCAGCGGCCTGGCCAGCTTCCTGTCCAGCCAGACCATCTGGATGATTGCCGGCCTGTTTTTCCTGCTGGGGCTGGGCCTGACCTTTACCCCCTGCGTGCTGCCCATGGTGCCGATCATTTCCAGCATGGTTTCGGGCCATAACACCCGCTCCACCGGCCAGGCGCTAATGCTGTCCGGCAGTTATGTGCTGGGCATGGCCATTACCTATGCCGCCGCCGGGGTGATCACCGGTTTGCTGGGAGCCAGCTTCAACCTGCAGGCGCACCTGCAATCGCCCTGGGTGCTCGGGGTCTTTGCGGCGATGTTTGTTGTCTTTGCCCTGTCGATGTTCGACATGTTTGAAATCCAGCTGCCGCGCTTTATCCGGGAGCCCCTGAACGATGCCAGCCAGAAGATGACCGGCGGCCGGGTACTGAGCCTGTTCGGTATCGGCGCGCTGTCTGCCCTGATTGTCTCACCCTGCGTGTCGGCTCCCCTTGCCGGCAGCCTGCTCTATATTTCCACCACCCAGGATCCGGTCATCGGCGGCGTTGCCCTGCTGTCCCTCGGCCTGGGTATGGGCGTGCCACTGATCCTGGTAGCCGTGGGCGGGCGCAAGCTGCTGCCTACCTCGGGCCACTGGATGACTACCGTCAAACACTTCTATGGTGTGATGCTGCTGGCCGTGGCCATCTGGCTGGTCGAGCGGCTGATTCCGGCCTGGGCCGGGCTGACGCTCTGGGGTCTGCTGATTGCCATCACCGGCGTGCAACTGGGCGCCTTTGATGCCGCCAGGGCCGGTTGGGAGCGCACCCGCAAAGGCTTCGGCCTAGTGTTTTTTGCCTACGGCCTGGCCTTGCTGGCCGGCGCGGCTGGCGGGGCCAGTGATCCCCTGCGCCCGCTGGATCCCTTTGTAGCCACCGCCGGTACCGTGTCAGCGGCTGGCGCTGCCGAAGCCCACGCGCCTTTCGAGCGGGTAGAAGACCCGGAGCAGATTCGCGCCATGCTGGCCGATGCCCGCAGCGCCGGGCAGCCCGTAATGCTCGACTTCTACGCCGACTGGTGTATTTCCTGCAAAGTGATGGAACGCAACGTGTTCAGCAAGCCGGATGTGATTCAGGCATTACGGCCCTACACCCTGTTGCAGATTGATATGACAGACAACACCCGGGCCCAGCAGGCCCTTCTGGACGAACTGGGCCTGTTCGGCCCGCCGGCCATCCTGTTTTACCGCAACAATGGCGAGGAGCTGGGCCAGGCCCGGATTCTGGGAGAAATGGACAGGGAGCAGTTCATGGATCATCTGGACAAGGTCGCCCGGGAAATCTGAGCTGACTTGCGTTGACCTGGCCGGCGTCAGCCTTCGCTGCGCCGGATCAGGTATACGTATTCCCCATCCTGCTCGTGTTCACCTATCAGCTCATGGCCAAGGAACTGGCAGAAACGCGGAATATCGCGGGTCGTCGACGGGTCTGTGGCCAGTACCCGCAGCACTTGCCCGGGCTCCACATCGTTAATGCGGTTGTGCAGCATCATCACCGGTTCCGGGCAAAACAGCCCCCGGGCATCGAGTTCCGCGTCAAAATCTGAAACTGCCAACATTGCCTCCAGAAGTTCTCGTGATTTTTCAGAATTCAGTGCTAAATTATTGTTTATAGCATCGAAAATAAAGGAGATTTTAATGATCCGGGTTCTGATTGAACGCCATATTGCCGAAACACTCGAAACTGCCTATGAAGAGCGGTCCCGACTGGTGCTGCAACAGGCGGTGGGCGCGCCGGGGTTTATTTCCGGCGAAACCCTGGTCGACAGCCACGACCCCAACCATCGCATCACCCTGGCCAACTGGCGCTCAGAAGCTGACTGGCAGCGCTGGTACCACTCGGAAACCCGCAAGAACCTGATGGCCGAACTGATACCGATGATGGACCAGGATGAGGCCATCACCGTGCTCGAGCAAAGCCCCATGCCTTGAGAGGCTAGTCGAGCCGCTCGATAAAACAGGTGATCTCTTCACGGTCATGGTACAGGTGGCGGGCCTTCAGCTGACAATGCAGGCCCGCATCCTCCAGGCCCTGAACCAGGATTTCCCGGCACACCAGCCATTCCTCGTATCGCTTTTTCATCGGCAGCTTGAGATTGAACACCGTGTAGCGGCACAGCTTCTCACCCATCCAGTCCACCGCCATCCGCGCCGTCCGGCGGGGTTTATCAACAATATCGCACACCATCCAGTCCACGGCCCGCTTCGGCCGCCAGGCGTAGCCATCGGCCTCCACATGTTCCACATGGCCACTGGCCATCAGCTCCGGGTTCATGGGGCCATTGTCTACCGCCGTTACCATCATGCCCTGCCGCACCAACTGCCAGGTCCAGCCGCCGGGAGCGGCGCCCAGGTCAACCGACTTTTTGCCGCCGCCGAGATAATCCAGCCAGCGCTCCTTCGGCAGAAACACTTTCCAGGCTTCTTCCAGCTTGAGCGCCGACCTGCTGGGGGCTGACGCCGGCAAACGCAATCTGGGCACGCCACCGACAAAGGGTGACCGGTTGCCGGCCAGGCTGTAACCCACCACAGCCGTGCTGAAATCCGTCAGCAGAATTTCCAGCCTTACCGGTGCCTCGGCCTCCTGATCGTCCTTTAACAGGCCGGCACCGCGCAGACCTTTTGACAGGGGCGCCACCCATTTGCGGGCGAAGTTGCCAAGGTCCCGGTCGTCATTGATTTCCGACAGCCGTACCTCCAGGCGTGCACAGCGGTCGCCCTGCCACTCCTGATCATTCAGGAACGCCAGGATCGCCCCTACCCGATCGCTGGCCGGCAATTCGCAATCGCCCAGCAGCGCAAACCAGTCCCGGGTGAAGACCAGGCTATCCAGGGCCACGCGGCGCATCAGTTCTTCGGCCGGCTCGTTGCCACCAATGGTGAAGCGGAGTAACCCGGTGTTCTTGCCGGGCTGGAAATAACCAAAAATACCGGCCGCCGCAGCCTGGTCGGTCAGTTCCTGACCTGCCTCGGTCTCGAACCCTGGCCGGCATATCAGCATGATCTGTTGCATATAAAGTGTTTCCCGGGGGCCGTCAGGAAAATGGCACCTGGCCGGCCACGAAAGTTGAACCTGTTTAACGGTCGCTCTGGTTTATTCTGGCTACACTTCCCGCTTTGCTGTTACGGGATGTTGTCTATGCTCAACCGAGCCTGTGCCCTGTTTGTAGTGGCTTTGCTGGCCCTGTTCGGCCCGGAGCAGGCCTTTGCCGCCGAGCGCTGCACGGTGCTTGATGCTGCCAGCGCAGACGCCCGACAGCGCATCAATGATCACCTGTGCTTTTACAGCGCCCGTCCCGGCGACCCGGCCCACAGCGCCAGGTTTCCGGGCGCCTTGCCCGAGAATCTGCAATGGCAGGCGGCGCAGGGCCATGACCTGGTGTTCAGCCATACCGACGCGGTGTACTGGGTGACGCTCACGGTCCGTAACAGCAGCCCGCAACAGGCGTTCTGGTTCCTGAAACTCAGTTATCCGCTGCTGGATGAAATCACCTTCTGGCAACACACCCCGGACAATCCCGGGCAGTACACCGAACTGGAACCACCCCTGCAAACCGGTGACCGCTTCCCGTTTGCCAGCCGGGGCATAGATTACCGTTATTACCTGCTGCCCGTCACACTGGATGTACAGGAAGAACGCACCATTACCCTCCGGATTCACAGCAGCGGTGCGCTCAATGTGCCGCTGTCGCTGGTCACACCCGGTGAAGCCGTTGCCGAGAGCAACCACCTGACCCTGGTGCACGGGCTGTTTTACGGTGCACTGCTGGTGCTGGCGGTGTTCAACCTGGTGTTGTTCTTCAGCTCCGGTACCCGCTACTACTTCTTCAACGCGTTCTACATAGTTTCCATGGCCCTGTTCCTGTTTGCCATGGGCGGGCTGGCTAACCAGTACTTCTGGCCCGACAACACCGAGCTGGCCAATCAGTCGATCCCCCTGGGGCTGGCCCTGTGTTCCCTGGCCATGGTGTTGTTTGGCGGCTCTTTCCTGGAAATCGAATCCGGCACCCTTGCGGCAAAGGCCATGCAAATTCTGGCATGGACCTCAGTCGGCTTCCTTGGAGCCAGCTTTATTCTGCCGTACTCGAAAAGCATCCTGCTGAATACCTTCCTGACCCTGTCGGTGATTGCCAGCCTGTCGGTGATTGCCACCATTCGCTGGCGCCAGGGTTACCAGCCCGCGTTCTGGTATCTCGGCGCCTGGCTCGTGATGGTGGTTGGTGCCTTGCTGTACGCCCTGGCGGCTTTCGGCCACCTGGGCGACTATCAGGCCCGGGAAGTCATGATGCAGGCGGCCATCGGTGCCCAGGTGGTGCTGCTGAACTACGCCATGGTGCAACGGTGGCGTCTGCTGAACCAGAAGTTGCTGGATATCGAACAGCAAGCCAGGACCGAACTGGAATTCAAGGTACACGAGCGCACCACCCAGTTACGCAACACCATGCAGGAACTGGAACAGGCAAACCGGAAACTGGCGTCTCTGAGTCTCAACGACGCCCTGACCGGGCTGCACAACCGCCGGCACATGGATAACATCATGCCGGAACTCTGTGCCGAGGCCCGGCGCACCGGCCAGCCACTGACACTGGCCCTGGTCGACGCCGACCACTTCAAGCGGATCAATGACACCTGGGGCCATGATTTTGGCGACCAGTGCCTGAAGAAGATAGCCGACAACCTGGCCGGCCACGTTAGACGTCCGAGAGATGTCGCCATCCGGTTTGGTGGTGAAGAATTTGCCCTGCTGTTACCGGAGACAACGCCCGATGGCGCCATCACTCTGTGCCAGTCCATCCTCCAGGCCATGCGAACCACGGTAATCCGAACACCCGATGGCGCCGACCTGTGCCTGACCCTGAGCGCCGGCATTGCCGCCCTGCAACCGGGCGAAGGCCCCAGGGAGCTGTTCCGCCGGGCCGACGAAGCACTTTACACTGCCAAGGCGGCGGGACGGGACCAGGTCAGGGGCGCACCGGGCACTCACGAGGCTGTGACAAAATCCGCCAAAAACTGACGGGTATGGCCGGCCGCCTGCTGAATCAGGCTGGCCTGGGTTTCGGGATGCCGCACCGGAGGCTGGAAATCATGGTTACCACCATCCAGCCAGACCAGCTTCGAAATCCCCGCAATCTCACCCTGGGCTGCCAGCTCATCCGGCTTGCCGAACGGATCCCGGGTACCCTGCACCACCATCAGCGGGCAGGAAACCTGCGACAGGTGATCAATACGCCAACGGTCTGGCTTGCCCGGGGGATGGAAAGGATAGCCATAACACACCACACCACGGATACCCGCCATGGCTTCGCCGGCAAGCACCGAAGCCATGCGCCCGCCCATGGACTTGCCCCCGATCAGTAGCCTGGCTCCGGGCCCGACTTCCTGCCGGACGGCCGCCACCACTTCCGAAAAACACTCGAGCAATTTCGGCTGCCGGTCCGGCGGGCGTTTTTTGCCGTCTTCCCGGCGTTTCTGCATATAAGGAAACTCGAAACGGACACAGGCAATGCCCTGATCATCCAGGGCTTCGGACAGCGCTTCCATAAAGGGAGAATCCATCGGCGCACCGGCCCCGTGGGCCAGAATCATTACCATTTCGGCCTGTTTGCCATAGCCTTTGGTCTTAATCAGCTTCACATCGTTCACCTGTTACCTCTGAAGGGGTATCATTTGGCCACGCGCAAGTGGGTGTCTGTTGCCCTTTCAGGGCTTCTGAACCCGGAATGATTGTCATTGCAACTTACTGGTAAAACTCCGGAATCCGGCGAATTTGACGGATATCAGGAGTTGACCTGAATCATTGCAAACAACTAACGGTTTCTCCATACTTGCGCCCGCATAATTCCCCATCCTGAACCCATTGGTAAGGCTATGAGCACAGTAAATGCAAACCTGACATACAACTACAAGGTGGTGAGACAATTCGCCATCATGACAGTGGTATGGGGTATTGTAGGCATGGCTCTGGGTGTGCTGATTGCAGCGCAGCTGGTTTGGCCATCCCTCAACCTCGACCTGCCCTTTACCCACTTCGGCCGACTGCGGCCGCTGCATACCAACGCCGTTATCTTCGGCTTTGGTGGTAGTGCCCTGTTTGCTACCTCCTACTATGTAGTTCAGCGGACCTGTCAGGCCCGCCTGTTCTCCGATGGCCTGGCGGCGTTCACCTTCTGGGGCTGGCAAGCGATCATCGTGGCTGCTGCCATCACCCTTCCGATGGGCCTGACAACGTCCAAGGAATACGCCGAGCTGGAATGGCCGATTGACATCGCGATTGCGGTTGTCTGGGTCAGCTACGCCCTGGTGTTCTTCGGAACCGTGATGAAGCGTAGCACTCCGCACATCTACGTTGCCAACTGGTTCTACGGCGCGTTCATCATTACCGTTGCTGTACTGCATATCGGTAACAACATGGCGCTGCCGGCCACCGCCTTCAAGTCGTACTCCGCCTATGCGGGTGTTACCGATGCGATGATGCAGTGGTGGTACGGTCACAACGCGGTGGGCTTCTTCCTGACTGCTGGCTTCCTGGGCATGATGTACTACTTCGTTCCCAAGCAGGCCAACCGTCCGGTTTACTCCTATCGCCTGTCTATCGTGCACTTCTGGGCACTGATCGCCACCTACGTATGGGCCGGTGGTCACCACCTGCATTACTCCGCTCTGCCTGACTGGGCACAGACCGCAGGCATGGTCATGTCCCTGATTCTGCTGGCGCCGTCCTGGGGCGGTATGATCAACGGCATGATGACCCTGTCCGGTGCCTGGCACAAACTGCGCACTGACCCTATCCTGCGTTTCCTGGTGGTTTCTCTGTCCTTCTACGGTATGTCTACCTTCGAAGGCCCGATGATGTCTATCAAGACCGTCAACGCTCTGTCCCACAACACTGACTGGACCATCGGCCACGTGCACTCCGGCGCCCTGGGCTGGGTTGCTATGATCAGTATCGGTGCGGTTTATCACCTGATCCCGAAACTCTGGGGCATCCAGGCAATGTACAGCACTGCGCTGATCAACGCTCACTTCTGGCTGGCTACCGTAGGCACCGTGCTTTACATCGCCGCCATGTGGGTGAATGGCATCATGCAAGGTCTGATGTGGCGCGCAGTAAACGAAGACGGCACCCTGACCTACAGCTTCGTGGAAGCGCTTGAAGCTTCCTACCCGGGCTACTTTGTACGCTTCATCGGTGGCGCGATCTTCCTGACCGGCATGCTGATCATGGCCTACAACGTGTACATGACCGTACGCCAGAAAGACGCCGTTGCAGAAGATAATGCTGCGGTTCAGGCGGCGTAAGGGAGAGAGACCAGATGAGACACGAAATAGTCGAAAAGAACCTTGGTCTGATGATCGTGCTGATCGTACTGACCATCAGTGGTGGTTTTCTGGCGGAAGTGGTGCCCCTGTTCTTCCACAAAGAGGTGAACGAGCCGGTCGAAGGCCTGGAGCCTCTGTCCGCTCTTGAACTGGAAGGCCGGGACATTTACATCCGTGAAGGCTGCCACGTGTGCCATACCCAGCAGATCCGTCCGTTCCGGGCTGAGACTGAGCGTTATGGTCACTACTCCGTTGCGGGCGAGTTCGTTTATGACCGTCCGTTCCTGTGGGGTTCCAAGCGTACCGGGCCGGACCTGGCTCGTGTAGGTGGTCGCTACTCGGATGCCTGGCAGCGCCAGCACCTGTACGATCCGCGCAGCGTTGTTCCCGAGTCCAACATGCCGGCGTTCCCCTGGCTGTTCGAAAACCGTGTAGATCACCAGAGCATCGAAGCGCGTATGTCTACGCTGCAGACTCTGGGTGTTCCCTACACCGACGAACAGGTTGCCAAGGCTTCTGCCGACATCGAAGGCAAGTTTGAAATCGAAGCACTGGTTGCCTACCTGCAGCAGCTGGGCACTGTGATTTCAGAGAAACGGTGAGCCAATGGATATCAATGAGTTACGCGGAATTCACACCTTTCTGGTAATGGCCGTTTTTCTCGGCATCGTGTGGTGGGCCTACAGCGCCCACCGCAAGAAGGCCAATGAGGAAGCGGCTCACCTCCCCTTCGACGACGAAGAAGTGGACAAGCGTACTCTCGAACAGGATAAAACGGAGAAAAAACAATGAGTACCTTCTGGAGCATCTGGGTCACTGTGATCGTGCTCGGTACTGTGTTCGGCTGCTGGTGGCTGCTTTGGGCAACCCGCAAGGGCCAGACAACCGACACTGAAACTGACCGCACTATGGGCCATGCCTTTGACGGCATCGAGGAATACGACAATCCGCTGCCGAAGTGGTGGTTCTACCTCTTCATCGCGACCTGCGTATTCGCCCTGGGCTACCTGGCCCTGTACCCGGGCCTGGGTAACTACAAAGGCCTGCTGGGCTGGACTTCTACTAACCAGTGGGAAGCAGAAGTTGCCGAGGCTGACGAGAAATACGGCGAAATCTATGCCCAGTACGGTAACACCGCCATTCCGGAACTGGCCCAGGACGAAGACGCCATGAAAATCGGCCAGCGCCTGTTCGCCAACAACTGTTCCGTATGCCACGGCACTGCCGCTCGCGGCCAGGTGGGCTTCCCCAACCTGACTGACGACGACTGGCTGTGGGGCGGCGAGCCGGACCAGATCCTGCACAGCATCGCCAAGGGTCGTAACGGCAACATGACTCCGAAAGGAACCATGCCGAACATGACCAACGAGCAGGTTGACCAGGTGGTTAACTACGTTCTGAGCTTCAGCGGCCGTGAACTGGACGCCGAAGCAGCGAAGGCCGGTGAGCAGGTGTTCGCCCAGGCGTGCGTGGCCTGTCACGGTGCCGACGGTACCGGCATGGCAGCCATGGGTGCCCCGAACCTGACCGACAACGTGTGGCTGTATGGTTCCACCTACGAGTGGATCAAGGAGACCGTGGTTAACGGTCGCCAGAACCAGATGCCCGCACAGGAAGGTCGTCTGACCGGCGACCAGATTCAGATTCTGGCGGCTTACGTTTACAGCCTGTCAAACTGAGTCAGACCCGGCCAGGTTAGCCCTGGCCCGGTCTTTTCAACCCTGTATCTGCCCTCGCGGGTACAGGCTTGAGAAGATCAGCAGACCCGCCGAGGCCCGCTCCCAGCTTTACCCTATACCGGGAGGTACCCATGAGTAACGAGATTCCTGTCAAGCAGGTTGACCCATCCTCCGATCCCTCGAACAACAAAAACAAGAAAGCAGAAACCGTTGACCTCTACGCAAGTCGTGAAAAGATTTACGTGAAGGAGGTAAAAGGCTTTTTCCAGAGAATCCGGAACGTCAGCCTGACCGTGCTCATGGGCATGTATTTCCTGTTTGTCTGGCTCACACTGGACGGCCAGCCCCTGATCCACTTTGACCTGCCGGCTCGCGAGTTCCACCTTTACGGCATCACCTTCTTCCCGAAAGATTTCTTCCTGCTCTCGGGCATGCTGATTATCAGCGCCTTCGGCCTGTTCTTCATCACCACCCTGTTTGGCCGTGTCTGGTGTGGTTACACCTGCCCGCAAACCGTGTGGACCTTTATCTTCATGTGGATTGAAGAAAAGGTGGAAGGCAGCCGCAACAAGCGGATGAAACTCGACAAGGCCCCCAACTCCCGGGAAAAGGTCACCAAAAGAACCATCAAACACGCACTGTGGCTGTTTGTTGCCTTTGCCACCGGCGTCACCTTTGTTGGCTACTTCTACCCGATCCGCGAACTGATCGTGGACCTGTTCACCCTGCAGGCCAACGGCTGGGCCTATTTCTGGGTTGCCTTCTTCACCGTTGCCACCTACCTGAACGCCGGCTGGATGCGTGAGCAGGTCTGCCTGTACATGTGCCCGTATGCCCGGTTCCAGTCGGTGATGTTTGACCCCAACACCCGGGTCGTCTCCTACGACCCGAACCGGGGCGAGCCTCGCGGCAAGCGCAAGAAAGGCGTCGCGCCTGAAGAGGTAGGCCTTGGCGACTGTATCGATTGCGAGCAGTGTGTGCAGGTGTGCCCTACCGGCATCGATATCCGTGACGGCCTGCAATACGAGTGCATCGGCTGTGCGCTGTGTATTGATGCCTGCGACGAAGTCATGGATAAGATGAATTACCCGAGAGGGCTGATTCGCTACACCACCGAGAACGAACTGGAAGGCAAGACCTCCAAGCTGCTGCGTCCGCGTACCTTCGGTTACGGTGCGGTACTGCTGCTGATGATCGGTGCGATGATCTTTACCGTGGCTACCCGTGTACCGGCCAAGATGGACGTACTGCGGGACCGTGGCGCACTATTCAGCTTCAACGGCGAAGGCCGGGTAGAGAACTCCTACACGGTGAAGATCCAGAACATGTCGGAAGTGCCCCAAACTTTCGAACTGAGCGTTGACGGCATGGAAGGTATCCGGATTCTGACCGAAACCACCTTTACCATCAGCAGTGGCGAGAATCGCTCCCTGCCGACGGTTGTGGACGTTCCGCCGGAGTCTATTGTTGAATCCAACAACACCATTCGCTTCTTTGCAGAATCAGAGACAGATCCGTCCCTGAACCTGGAAACTGAAAGCCGTTTTGTTGGTCCAAGGCCCCGTTAACGACCCGTGCGCGGGTCTAAAGCCATCATCCGAGATTGAAGAGTAATGACTGATAACGCACCTGTTGCACCCTGGTACCGCCAGCCCTGGTTCTGGTTTCTGACCATTTTCCCGCTGGCGTCGATCATGTGGGGGATCACCACCCTGGTAGTGTCTTCCAGCCTGGACAACTCCATGGTGTCAGACGATTACTCCAAGGAAGGCCGGGGCATCAATATGTCCATCGCCCGGGACGAGCGCGCCGCTGAACTGCAGCTGGCCGGCGAACTGAGCCTGCAGGACAAATCTGCCACCCTGATGCTGGATACCGCTGACGGTGCGGCAGACTATCCGTACCTGGTGTTCAACCTGTATCACCCGACCCTGTCCGGCCAGGACAAAACCGTTCAGTTCACCCGTGTGGCCCCCGGAGAGTACCGTGGCCAGCTGTTTGAGCAGGTCAGTGGCCGCTGGTATTACGACCTGCAGGGTCCGGACAACGACTGGCGGGTAAAAGGCGAAGTGCGCCTGCCCTCTTCCTCTCCAATCACCATTGATGCGAAAGGCAACGCCCAAGGGTGACCGCCCTGAATTGTTTCCATTGCGGAGAGCCAGCGGACGGTGATCCTCCGATCACGCTGGACCTGAACGGAACACAACAGCATTTCTGCTGCCAGGGCTGCAAAGCCGTGTGTCAGACCATCCACCAGGAAGGTCTGACCGGTTTTTATGACTTCCGTACCGAACCAGCCGTCACGCCCCGGGAACTCACCCGTGCCGAGGTTGAGCGCCTGAGGGAGCTGGACCATCCGCTGGTACAACAATCCTTTGTTTCGCCCGTCAAAGCGGGACAGGAAGCCCAGCTGCTGATTGGCGGGATTACCTGCGCAGCCTGTATCTGGCTGCTGGAAAACCACATGAAGCAGCAACCGGGTGTGCTGAGCTTCACGGTTAACCACACCACCCAGCGCGCCAGGCTGGTCTGGGCGCAGGATCAGACCCGCCTGAGCGACCTGCTCATCGCCATCCATGAGCTGGGCTACACCGCCCGCCCCTACCAGGCAGACGAAGCAGAACAGGCCCTGAAGGCTGAACACCGTTCCATGTTGATCCGGCTTGCGGTGGCAGGCATTGGCACCTTCCAGAGCATGATGCTCGCGTTTCCGCTGTACTTCGAACTGATCAACGACCTGTCCAACGATTTTGTCAGCTTCTTCCGCTGGTTCAGCCTGCTGGTGGCCACCCCCGTGGTGTTCTACAGCGCCCGGCCGTTTTTCCGTAACGCCCGGCGCGACCTGCAATCCCGACACCTGACCATGGACGTGCCGGTAGCCATTGCCATCGGCCTGGCCTATGCCGCCAGCGCCTGGATTACCGTGTTCGGCGGCCACGAGGTGTATTTCGAATCGGTCTGCATGTTTACCTTCTTCCTGCTGCTGGGCCGGTACGTGGAAGTGCAGGCGCGATACCGGGCGGGGCTCACCGGCAATGCACTAGCCGGGTTCCAGCCATCAGTCGCCGCACTGGTAAAGGAAGGCCACGCCGATATCGTGCCGATGCACCGGGTTAAGGCCGGCGACATTGTCCGGGTACGCCCCGGGGAAACACTGCCGGTGGATGGTGAAATTGTTTCCGGTGAATCGACCCTGAACGAAGCTGCTCTGACCGGCGAGTATCTACCCGAAACCCGTCGCCCGGGTGACGCGGTCCATGCCGGCAGCGTCAACGGCGAGAATCCGCTGGATGTCCGAGTAATCAAGGCCGGCGCCCACACGCGGCTGTCCGGAATCCTGCGGGTGCTGGACCGGGTCCAGTCCGAGAAACCGCCAGTGGCCCGGATGGCCGACCGCATTGCCGGCAAATTCGTTGGCCGTGTATTGATCCTGGCGCCAGTCGTCTGGATCGGATGGTGGCTGGCCGGCGCCGATAACGCGTTCGATATCACCCTGTCGGTTCTGGTGGTCACCTGCCCGTGCGCCCTGTCACTGGCTACGCCCACGGCAATTACCTCCGCCACCGTGCGCCTGCGCAAACTCGGCTTCCTGCCTACCCGGGGCCACACGCTGGAATCCATGAACACCATCGACACGGTGGTGTTCGACAAAACCGGTACCCTGACCCGGGGCGAACTCAGCCTCAGTGGCCAGCAACAGTTCGGCGGCATGGACCAGGCAAGTGCCCTGAAACTTGCAGCCGGGCTGGAGAAGCATTCGGAACACCCGATTGCCAAGGTGTTTCACAGCCTGGCGTCTGTTCCGGTTAGCGACGTAACCAACCACCTGGGCGGCGGCTTATCCGGCATCTACAATGGCCAGCCGGTGTATATCGGCCACAAGAGTTTTGTAGCCGGCCACACCCAGGCACCCGAGCCGGAGTCGGCCCCCACCAGAGGCATGGAGATCTGGCTTGCCAGCGATACCGAGTGGCTGGCCAGCTTCCAGCTGGATGACCAGGTTCGGGACGATGCCGGCAAAGCCGTGCGCGCCCTGCAGGACGCCGGTATCCAGACCATCCTGCTCAGCGGTGACCGATCCGGCCACGTGCAGACCGTCGCGCAAATGCTGGGGATCGACCGGGCGATCGGAGAAGCCTCGCCGGAGCAGAAACTGGAGGTGCTGGATCAGCTCCGGACCGAGGGCCACCGGGTGATGATGGTGGGCGACGGCCTGAACGACCTGCCCTCCATGGCCGGCGCCGGTATTTCGGTGGCCATGGGCACTGCCGCCGACCTGACCCAGCTCAAAGCCGATGCGGTCCTGCTGAACGGCCAGCTTTACCAGCTGGTGGAGGCTCTCAACACCAGCCGGCAGACCCGCCGGATTATCCGCCAGAATATGATCTGGGCTTTCGGGTACAATGTCTGTGCGCTGCCCCTGGCTGCCGCAGGGCTGGTGGCGCCTTGGCTGGCCGCGATCGGCATGTCTGCCAGCTCACTCATTGTGGTGCTTAACGCCCTGCGCCTTAGCCGGAAGGCCTGAAACACCTGTCGCATTCCCCATGCAAGGAGGTTGTCGTGCACATTGTCATGTTCCTGGTCCCCCTGATGCTGCTTCTGGTGGCCCTGGGCGTGTTCCTGTTCTCCTGGGCCGTCAAGAATGGCCAGTATGACGACCTGGACGGGCCGGCCCATCGCATTCTGTATGACGACGATAAAGACATGATTCCGGATGATGCCCGCACTGACAAAAAAGCGGATCAGGAAGGACAGGCCAGCACCGGGGATTCTGACCAAAACCCCGATAACAAGGCCTGACCGGAACCATGCAGCCGGAACTTTACCTGAGCTATTCGAGCGCCTTCGTTATCGGCTTGCTGGGCAGCACCCATTGCCTGGGCATGTGCGGGGGAATCAGCGCTTCGCTGTCGATGGCGTTGCCGGTCGGCAAAGGGTTTCGCCTGCGCCAGACACTACTGCTGTTGGCCTTCAATTTCGGCAGGATTGGCAGTTACGCCCTGATCGCCACCCTCGTGGCCCTGCTGAGCACCCAGGCCGCCAGCCAATGGCGCTGGGCCGGCTTGCTGCTGATGACCATAGCCGGCCTGCTGCTGATTTTCATGGGTCTTTCCATGGGCCAGTGGTGGCAGGGCATACGCTTTGTTGAAAGGGTGGGGACACCGGTCTGGAAGGCGTTATCGCCGCTGACCAAACGTTTTATTCCGGTCAATAATGCCGGCCAGGCGCTGGCCCTGGGGGCTCTGTGGGGCTGGTTGCCCTGCGGACTGGTGTACAGCACGCTGGGCTGGGCGGCGCTTCAGCCAACGGTGCCGGCCGCCGCCCTGACCATGTTTTTCTTCGGCCTGGGCACCCTGCCCTCGATGCTGGCCACCGGCTACGCCGCCAACTGGATTCGCGGCATCAAGAGCAATCAGGGCTTCCGCAAGATCAGCGGTGTCCTGCTGATACTGTTCGGCTTGTGGACGCTACCGTTCCAGGCCTTGTTGATGCACTGATCCAACGGCCGACGGTTGCTGGCTGATCAGAGATTCAGCACGTCCAGCCGGCCGAAGTCCTGTTCCGGCTCCGCAGACCGCACCACCGCCTGGCGCTTGCCGCCCAGCCGCTTGCCTTCCTTGAAGTCGTACAGGTTTGGATCCGCCAGGTGCGATGGCTCGACGTTGCACAGGGCCCGGAACATGGTTTCCAGCCGCCCCGGATGCTGCTTGTCCCAGGCCTGGAACATTTCCTTGATCACCTGCCGCTGGAGGTTTTCCTGGGAACCGCACAGGTTGCAGGGAATGATGGGAAAATTCCGCAGTCCCGCATAGCGGGCAATATCCTTCTCCCGGGCATAGGCCAGCGGGCGGATGACCGTGTTACGGCCGTCGTCGCTGTGAAGAACCGGGGGCATGGATTTCAGCTTGCCGCCATAGAACATGTTCAGGAACAGGGTTTCCAGCATGTCATCGCGGTGATGGCCCAGGGCGATCTTGGTAACACCGTGCTCTTCGGCAAAGTTGTAGAGAATGCCTCGCCGCAGGCGGGAACACAGGCCACAGGTCGTCTTGCCCTCAGGCACTTTCTCTTTGACGATGCTGTAGGTGTCTTTCTCGATGATGTGGTATTCGATACCCAGCGACTTCAGGTACTCAGGCAGGATCTCTTCCGGGAAGCCCGGCTGCTTCTGATCCAGGTTGACGGCAATCAGCTCGAAACGTACCGGCGCGCTTTTCTGCAGGTTCAGCAGAATATCCAGCATGGCGTAGGAATCCTTGCCGCCAGACAGGCAACACATCACCTTGTCGCCTGCTTCGATCATCGAGAAGTCGGCAATGGCCTGCCCCACGTCCCGGCGCAGCCGTTTCTGCAGTTTGTTCAGCTCCAGTTTCTGGCGACGCTCCTGCTCGGACATCGGCGCCTGCTCGGCATTGGCGATCATGGCTTCGGACATTCTGTTGGCACACTTGCAAGGTAAATGAGGCGGCAATTATACGCGCCCCGATTGCCGAGTGACAGGGGCCCCGCGCTCGGTACTTTCCTAAGTGCGCCGCACGCCACTTCCCTCAACTCCTGTGCTTTCACGTGCTGGCAGAGTGTCATACCATGGCCGCCATGAATACACCCGCACCTTCCGCCCGACCGGATCAATCCCCGATCAGCCGCGATCAGCTCGCCTGGCTTGAGCAGCAGGCCGATCACCTGCAGGTGGCTGCCGAACATGAACTTCGGGCGGCGGGGGCTTCCGGGCTGACAGAACTGGCTTTGATCCGTGCCTTACAAAGCCCGCGCTGGCAACTCATCGAGCCCGTCACCTTCAGCGACCCGACCGCGCTCTATCCTGTGCACTTCCTGCTGTTCCATGCCCTTTACCGGCTGCAATCGGAGCTGGCCCAGGCCGGGGAAACACTGGTGATTTCCCCGCTTCGATTATGTATTTTGACCACCGGCTCCGGCAATACCCGGGCCCTGCCGGCAGAAGAAGATCCACTCAGAAGCTTTTACCTGGATCTGTCCCGGTACTTCCTGTCCGGCCACGATATCCGGGGCATGATGGAGCGTTTCCTGGCTGGCGTAACACTGGCCGGCAGCCCGGAGGACGTTCAGGAAGCCGCGCAGGTGCTCGGCTTTGATACACTGCCCGGCGACTTCGATACCGTGAAGCAGCGATTCCGCCGGCGGGTGATGCAAGCCCATCCGGATCGCGGCGGGCGCACAGAAGATATCCAGGAGCTGAACCGGGCGTTTTCCGTCCTCAAACGTCACTTTACCCGGCAATAGACTGACATGACTCGACTCAACCGATTCGCAGCCGCGGCCATTCTTGGCCTGACTGCCTCCGCACCCCACGCCCTTGCCGACCTTGTTGTGCTGCAGTATCACCATGTGGCGGACCATACGCCTCCGGCCACCAGCACCTCCCGCTCGTTGTTTGAAGCCCAGCTGGACATGATCAGGGACCTGAACCTTGAGGTTGTGCCACTGCTGCCCGCAACCCGGCAGGCGCTGGCCGGTGAGGATGACAGCAGCCGTGTTGCCATCACCTTTGACGATGCCTACGAGTCGGTCTATCAAAACGCCTCCCCGTTGCTTGAACGTCATGGCCTGCCCTACACCATCTTCGTGAACACCGACGCCATCGGCAGCCGGGGCTACATGAGCTGGGAACAGTTACAGGAGCTGGCCACCGGTGAACAGGTGACCATTGCCAACCACAGCACTGACCACGGCCACCTGGCGCGCAAGCCCGGTGAACCCGAAGCGCAATGGCACAAGCGGACAGAGCACAGCCTGGACCAGGCCCAGGGCACGCTGAAAACCAGGCTCGGGGTGGAGGAGCCGATGTTTGCCTACCCCTACGGTGAGTTCGACGAAAAACTGGAGGGCAAACTGGAAGCCAGAGGCTGGCTGGGATTCGGGCAACAGTCCGGGGCGATTGGCCGCTATTCCCACAGCACACGACTGCCCCGTTTTCCCATGGCGAACAGCTTTGGCCAGCTTGGAAGCCTGAAAGACAAGTTGCTGAGCAAGGCCTTCCCGGTGCTTGCCAGCGAGTTACCCGACGGCGTACTGGAAACCAACCCGCCGGAACTGGTGTTCGAACTGGGGGAAAAACTGACCGCAGACCGGCTCACCTGCTTTGCCTCCGGCCAGGGCCGCATCGAATTCCGGACAACCGGCAATCGGGTCTCGGTGAAGGCACCTAAGGCATTCGACAGCCGGCGTTTTCGCTATAACTGTACCCACCCGGCAGGTGATGGCCGCTACTACTGGCTATCCCAGCAATGGCTGAACCTGGACGCTCCGGAAGACTGATCCCTTACTCTTCGAAGGTGGTCAAGCCGAGTTCACCGTAAGGCACATGGGGAATCGCCACGGGGCCGTGATCGGCGTCATACACGGTTTGCGCGCGCAGGTCTTCGCTACGGGTGATCACCAATAACCAACGCTCACCCTGCCCCGGAAATACCGGCACCCAGGCTTCCAGGTAGCCCCGCTTACGCCAGGTTTCCGGATAATAATCCATCACCAGGTCAGTAATCAGGCGAACCGGGCGAAAATCCCGATCCAGAAACGCCAGTGTAGGCACGAACACGCCCTTGTGGGCGTAGGAGCGCAGGCGCGTTACAAAGCCATGGGTAAACTCACCGGAGGGCAAGGCCACCAACTGGAAGGCGGACTCGCCACTGCTGAAATCATAAACCGGGGAATCTTCGGTGATACGAACCCCGAACTCCCTTCCCTCCTGCCAGTGCTCGAACTCCTTGTTGGATAACGCTTCACAGCAGTTGCCGGCAAAGGTGGTCAACACGTTCTCCGGTTCACGCTCGATGCCGAGGACGGCAAAGGCATCCGGATCATGGCCGGCTACGGGCTCGGCCTCTCCGGATTCCTGCCGGGGCAGGTAAACGCTGGCGGGGGTCAGGTTCAGTGGCGCCATGTCCGGGTTACGTTGCCGCTCGGTGCGGGTATCGGGCTTGTAATAGCTGACCCGGACAATGCCGTCGGCATCTCGCCAGGTGTAATAGGGCTGCCGCTGGCCCGGCCGGATAAAACCGTCCCGGGCCAGCTCTTCGCCATCCGGGTAGTTTTCGGTGGTGTAGTCGCCGGCATCCTCAAGCTTGCTGGCAGCATCGGGCTCGCCCAGTGCCCTCTTGGGAGGTAAGCCCGCAGTCTCGGCAACATCTTCGCTTTCCGGACTTTCGGATTCGGATTCTGTTTCGGGAATGCGGGAGTAACGTACCTGGCCCTGTTCGTCTACCCAGGTGAAGTAACCGTCCCGCTGCTCGATGGGGGTTCCACCCAACTGGCAGCCCGCCGACAGGGCCACTGCCAGGACACAGCCTGCCAACCGGACGGATCGCATCAGAACCATGACAAACTACTCCCCGGACTGCATCAGAATTTGGTACGGAAACTCAGCCCCGCCATCACAACCCGCAGCGAGGTCTTGATCTCCAGGTCCGCATAGGGGTTGTAAATGATATTGGTGATGTTGTCACAGTTTACGTTACAGCTGCTGTCTGCCGGAATAGTCTCGATAGACTGCAGGTAAGACAGGTTCAGGTCGATTTCCGTGTCTTTGTCCCAGCGATACCCCAGCCCTACGCTGTACAGGTTGGCTCCGCCGAACGGCGCCATGATCGAGCGCTGGTCATCGGGAATCACCGAGTCCCTTATCTCGACACCGGCGCGCAGGTCAAGCCGGGAAGACACATGCAGTTCCGCACCAAAGGCCCAGTTCCACTGGCTTTTGTAGCCCAGCGGCAGGCGCAGGCTGTCTGGTGTGGCGTTGTCCGGCGACAAAATCCGGGCAGCGTTCAGGAACTCCAGCTTGCGGTCGAACTTGAATTCGAAGGCGTCCCACTGGGCAAAGTCGGTCCAGCCGATGTCGGCGTTCAGGGTGAGCAGCGGGTGTACATCCACGCTGATCCCTGTCTGGAAATGCTGCGGATACACCAGGTCCATACTGACGTTACCGGCCTCCCGGGGGGCACCGGAAGGCAGGCTCAGAATAGCCGAGGTGATGGCCCCCAGCACTGAGCCGTTAACGCTTTGCCAGAACCCGGACCAGTCATCGGTGTACTGGATCTCGAACTGGCCTTTCAGGTTCATGTCCGCTTCGGAGGTGTAGCTGGCACCCCAGCGGAACCAGTCCGTGGGCTCCCACATGACACCCAGGGCGTAGGTGGGCGAGATGGTTTCCTGCAGGTTCAGGTTCATCGCGCCGATATCGTCCCAGGGGCCCACATTACCGCCACACAGGGCCAGCCAGGGTTGCAGGGGTTCGTCACCGCTTTCACAGTTGAAGGCGTCTTGCAGAACCTCTGCCACACCAATCAGCATGTTCGGCGCCCGCATGTACTGGTCTGCCGCAAACCCGAAATGGGACAGGTGAATACCGGCACCCACCGACCATTCATCGTTTATCTCATAGCCAACCGTGGGGGAAAGATAGGTTGTCCGCTGAAGCGTTGCGGCCTGGGGCTGGTAACGGCCGGGATCGTCTTTCTCCCGGTAAAAACCCGCGGCCATCGGCATATAGAACGCGTTGGCAAAGGTCAGCTTTGAGCCGGGTGGCTTGATACTGATACCCGCAGAGGGCGCTACCGCCGGCCCCGGCGGCAACCGCAGAATGCCATACCCGGGAACGTACAGGGCGACGTTGTTGGTGTGGCTGCGAGTATTGGCCACCGGGTCCCGCTGCTTGCCGGTCAGGGGGTCTGTTTCCAGGCCTTTGATACCGAAAATCTCGTAGTCTTCATCCGCAATGAAGTCGGCATCAATATCCAGGTAGATACTCAACACGTTGACTTCAAGCTGGCGACCATCCAGCTTGGTGAGGCCTGCCGGGTTGTAGTGAATGGCCATCAAACCCGGGGGATCGGCGGTGACCGCGTTCCCCAGTGCCAGTGCCTTGGGGTGCAGCGTCAGGTTCTGGGTCAGCTGCGCCTGGGCACCGCCGGACAGGCTTGCCGCGATCAGCGCTCCCAGAATGCGTCGCTTTTGACTAGGTTGTCCCATGAAAATCTTCCCTTCCCGTGAAACGTCTGCAGCTCCAATCACTCTTTGAGGCCGGAGAAATTAATGGGCAGGGATATACCCAGAGAGAAATCCGGGGCATCTTCGGTCAGGCCAATCCCCAGACTGGTGTTTACGATGGTCATATCACTGACCCGGGTACCCAGCGACATGCTCAGGAAGCCCGTCATCTGGTCCTGGGCTACGGCCTGGTCGCCGTTGGAGAAGGTCAGAACGGTCTGGTCGCTGTAGCTGACCTGGGCCGAGATACTCAGGGAAATGTCATAAGACAGTGAATAGGCAAAGCCCGCGGAGCCGGAGAGACCAAAGCCGGGCTCCACCTTCTCGAGCAGGCGGGCACCACGAACCTGTTCCAGGCCGTCTTCGGTCAGGTTGTAGGTTGCACTGAGCGAACCGAACACCACCACCGGGTCCAGCACCTTGGACATACTCAGGCCGCCACCAACGGAGTAATAACCGCTACCGGTAGACAGCTGTTCCTTGATGTCGATCTCGTAGGGGCTGACACCAGTCTTGCTGTTCAGGGTGCCAAAGAAGGTAGCCGATGCCTTGCCGGGTACGTAGGCAAAGGGCTGCCAGCGGGCCGTAAAGGAGATGTCGCCGAAGTCGTAAACATTCAGCTCGTCCTCGGTATCGTACTTGACCACCAGCGGTACCCGGGTACCAACCGTAAGGTTGTCCAGCAAGCCGTAGTCGTAGGAAAAGGCATTGGTGAAGTTATGGGTAGCTGACGGCACCACATCCAGATTGCGCACCGAACCATTGGTAATGGCCAGGTCCAGGCGCTGATCCCCGGTGTAGGAATAGTCGAAGGAATAGTTCAGGTAGTGAGATCCCTTCTTCTGCAACGAATAGTTCTTCTCGGCAGCCAGGAACACTTCCTCGAGCTGCTTGGTGGAATCTTCATCACCTTCCTGGCGTGACAGGGCTTCCCGCGCCTGGTCAACATTTCCGTCCTGGGCCATCGCCATGCCCGGAAGCACACCGGCCGCGGAAACAAGGATAAAACCTCGCACTAACCAACGATTCATCCTGACTCCCTACTCTTATTGGTTTTATTCCTGATCCGGGGAAAACCGCCCGGAAAATTAGTTTCGACGGTAGTAAAGCTGTTTACGGGTATTCTCAACGCTACCGTCAGGATTGTTCTTCTGGCGTTCCAGCAAGTTCTGGACGCGTCTTTCTGTGGATTCGGCGAACGCCGGCATCTGTTGGATAGCCAGCAGTGTCATGGTCTGGTCGGCTACAAAGCGCAGGTCTTCCTCTTTCAGTTCGAGGTTGTCCAGCGGCTTGTCGCTGCCCGGGAAGACAATGAACAGCACGTTGTCGTCCCACTTCTCCTGGAACTGGGCCACGGTAAAGGAAATATTGCCGACGGCGGGGTCGGCCAGGTAAACCCGGTCATCCCGGATGGTCCGGAGCACTACGAAGTGTTTGAAGCCGGCGTGGTCGATGGGCACGATAGCCGGGTGATCCAGCTCCATCAGGTCGTCAATCTCGGCCTTGAAGCCGCCAGAGGGATAACCCAAAGCCGTCACCAGGCGCTTCATATCGAGCATGGAAAAGGCCCGGCGCTGGACGATGCGATCGCTCTCGCCGTAGTGCAGCAGCCCTTCCATCACCTGCCGTTCAGAGAGGGTCCGGCCAAGATAGAAATTGAGGACCGTGGTCAGTGCCGCACTGCCACAGCTGTAGTCGTAGGCCTGTCGCACGATGTTCCGGAACTTCTGCTCGACCAGGGGCTCCACCCGCACATCAGAGCGTTGCTCAACCGGGCTCGCATCCACCTTGTGCTCCAGCACGATGGTGCCCGGCTCGAACGGCTCTACCTCGGTGGCTTCCTGCACCATGGCGAATGTGAGAAGGGATCCGGCCAGCACCAGCAGCATTTTGCAAAGTTCCTGTTTTTATTGGATGTGCAACTTTCTTGGATGTGCAACGTCGGCGTTACATGTTGTAACCGTAAGATACCGAAATCGAATCGGGCTTAAAGATAACTGTGCCTCAAATCTGTCGCTGCAGGCGGGGCCAGCAGCGACAGTACTGAGAACTGGTTCAAGGGAGGGAAAGGCCGGAAAGCATCCGGCCCTGAATCACATTGAGAAAACGGTTCCGAGCAGCGCGTAGGTAATCAGGGTTACCACCACAATACCCATGATATTGAGCGCAAAACCGGCCCTGATCATATCGGAAATCTTCATGTGGCCACTGGAGAACACGATGGCGTTCGGCGGCGTGGCCACCGGCATCATGAAGGCACAGCTGGCGGCAATGGCAGCCGGCACCGTCAACAGCAGCGGAGAGACGTCCTGCGACATCGCCAGGGCACCCAGCAGCGGCAGGAACGCCGCCGCTGTAGCGGTGTTACTGGTCACCTCGGTGAGGAAGATAATCACCCCAGCCACCAGGATCATCATCACCAGTACCGGCAAGGTGCCAGCCACGCCCATGCTCTCGGCAATCCACTCGGCCAGTCCGGAACTGCTGATCACGCCCGCCATGGCCAGGCCGCCACCAAACAGCAGCAGCACGCCCCAGGGCAGGCGGTTAGCCGAATCCCAGTCCAGCACGAAGCTCCTGTCCCGGGTGCTTACCGGAATCAGGAACATGGCAATCGCTGCAGCAATGGCAATACCGGTGTCACTCAACCAGGGCGCAATGCTGCCAGAGAGCAAAGGCCGGAAAATCCACAGCGACGCCGTCACCACAAACACCAGTGCAACCAGCTTTTCACCCTTGCTCATGGGGCCGAGCGCGGCCAGTTCGTCCCGAATCATCTGGCCGCTTTCCCGGGCGCCTTCAATGCCGAAGTCCTTGCGGGTCAGCCACCACCAGGTCAATGTCAGCATCACCACCGTCACCGGCACACCGAGTAGCATCCATTGGGCAAAGCCCACGGAAATACCCTGGTTTTCGCTCAGGTAAGCCGCCAGCAAGGCATTGGGCGGCGTGCCAATCAGGGTGGCAATACCACCCACGCTGGCGGAATAGGCGATGGCCAGCAGCAAGGCCGTGGCATAACGGCGAACCCCGTCCGGATTGCTGTCATCCATCATGCCGATGACCGACAAGCCGATCGGCAGCATCATGATTGCCGTGGCAGTGTTGCTCACCCACATGCTCAGGAAGGCCGTCGCCAGCATGAACCCGGCAATCTGCCGTTTCGGCTTGTCCCCCATCGCCCGCAAGGTCAGCAACGCAATCCGGCGGTGCAGGTTCCACTTCTGCATGGCCAGGCCGAGGGTGAACCCGCCCAGGAACAGGAAGATAATCGGATTAGCGTAGGGCGATGTGGCCTGGCTGATACTTCCCAACCCCAGCGCCGGTATCAGCACAATCGGCAACAGGGAGGTAGCCGGAATGGGAATGGCTTCGGTAGACCACCAGGTGGCCATCATCAGCATCATGCCCAGGGCGGCCCAGGCCTTCGGACCCATCGTCTCCGGCGCCGGCACCAGCAGGGTAACCAGCAGGAAAGCGGCGCCAAGAAACAAACCAATGACCTGGCTTTTGGGCAATCCTTGCTTCGGTTCTGATCCAGCGGGGTTCTGTGTCATCTTTACCACTCAGTGTTTGACGGAATTCAGTTGTCGGCGCAATCTACACAAACGGTGGTATAAGGCAACACCTGAAGCCGGCGCGGATCGATCTGCTCACCGCATTTTTCGCATTCGTCCCCTGCTCCGCTGTCGATCCGCTCCAGTGCATGGGCAATCTGTACCAGTTCGGCGCGGGTTTCCACTTCCAGTGAATCGACCACTTCGTCATTCTGGGTTTGCGTGGCCTGCTCTTCAAAATCCTTGTCAAGCGCCCCGCCCTCACGGTGCTGGTGCGCCTTATAACGGGCCAGCCGTGCTTCGAGTTCGGCTTTCAGGGTTTCCAGTTCGGATTTGCGACTGCTCATGGTTTTCTCCACTGTAAGGTTACAAATTCCAGACTAAAGAATATGCTGGAACGGCATTTGATGCCTGTCAAAATGGTGTCACGCATATAAAGTTAGACTGAGGATTCCAGTCATTCCAACTACAAAGGAGTTGTACCCCATGAACAATGAGCTGTTCGAAAAAGCCAACCGCCTCAATGAAACCCTGTTCAACCAGTTCGGCAAAGCTGCGGAAATGCAGATGGAAGCGTTCCGCCGCTATGCCGATGTTGCCATGGAACAGGCCCGGAAGATGGCCGAGGTACGCGACCTCGAAAGCCTGAAAACCCTGACCACAGACCAGGCCGAAACCCTGAAAACCATCAGCGAGCAGGTATCTGCAGACTGGAAGGCCTGGCAGGACTACGCCAACGAAACCCGCGAGCAACTGCAGCAGGTGTTCGAGGCAAAACCGGCTGATAACACAGCGGAAAAAACACCGGCCACCGGTAAAGGCAGCAACAGCAAAACCGCTGCCTGACACCCTGAATGACCGGCCGGGCCGGAACGTCTGCGACGCTCCGGCCTTTTTGTATCCGTGGCAAGGAGAACCTCGATGCTGGGTATGGACTACATCAGTAAAACCGCAAAGCAGATGATGAAAACCTTTGACGACAACGTGCGTCAGGGCCAGCAGCAACTGGAACAATGGCTGGGCGACACCGGCATGGTAGACCACGCCAAGCTGTCCACCCTCAGCGAAATGTCAGACGCCTATCGTGCCATGGCCGAAGACTTGCTGCTGCATCCGCTTCGCTTTGCCAGCGCCGAGATCGAGCTGGGCAAAAGGCATCTGGGCCTCGCCCGTTACACTTTCAGCCGGCTGACCGGCAAACAGCCAGAGCCGGTAGCCGTTCCGGAATCCGACGATCGTCGCTTCCTGGCTGACGACTGGCGCAAGCATGTGCCTTTCGATGTGCTTCAGCAGGTATACCTGATCAATTCCGGCGCGTTCCTGAACTGGGTAGAAAACATGGAGGGCCTGCCCGGCCCCGCCCGGGACCAGATGATGTTCTATGCCCGGCAACTGACCAGCGCCCTGTCGCCCTCCAACTACCCCCTGACCAACCCGGAAGTACTGCGCATTACCTGGGAACGCAAGGGGATGAACCTGGTGGATGGCGCCCGTAACCTGGTGGAAGACCTGCGCCAGAACCCCGGCCTGTTCAATGTTGGGATGACCGACCGTTCGGCTTTTGAAGTCGGCGGCAACCTGGCCACCACACCGGGCAAGGTGGTGTACCAGAACGAATTGATGCAGCTGATCCAGTACACACCCACCACCAGGACGGTAGCGCAGCGGCCGCTGCTGGTCATCCCGCCCTGGATCAACAAGTTCTACATACTGGATCTGACCGAGCGCAACTCGTTTATCCGCTGGCTCGTGAGCCAGGGCCAGACGGTGTTTGTAGTGTCCTGGCGTAACCCGGGACCGGCCCAGAAAGAGACCGGCTGGGATGATTACATGAAGCTCGGCCCCCTCGCGGCGATCGATGCGGTAACAGAGGCCACCGGCGAAGAGCAGATGAACGCCATCGGCTACTGCATTGGCGGCACCCTGCTGGGCTCTACCATGGCCTGGCTGGAGAAGAAGAACCGTAACCCGATCATCAGCACCACCTATCTGACCACCCTGCTGGACTTCTCGGATCCCGGCGGCATCGGCGTATTCATCAACGATCACTCCATCCGTGGCATCGAGCGGGCCATGGAGCGCAAGGGCTACCTGGATGGCCGGGCCATGGCCTTCACGTTTAACCTGCTGCGCGAGAACGACCTGTTCTGGTCGTACTGGACCAACAACTACCTCAAAGGCCTGAAACCCGCCGCCTTTGACCTGCTGTACTGGAACACCGACGGCACCAACCTGCCGTCCAGAATGCACAGTTACTATCTGCGGGAAATGTACCTGCATAACCGGCTGGTGCAGCCGGATGCCCTGACCATGAACGGCGAAACCATCAACCTGTCGGAAATCCGGGTGCCATCGTTCTTCCTGTCGGCGCGACAGGACCACATCGCCAAGTGGAAAACCACTTACCACGGGGCACACGCTTACGGCGGCGATGTCCGCTTTGTCCTGTCCGGTTCCGGGCACATCGCCGGTGTGATCAACCCGCCCTACAAAAAAAAATATGGCTTCTGGACCAACAACACCCTGCCGGAAGATCCGGACGCCTGGTTCTCCGGTGCGGAGCAGCATCCGGGCTCCTGGTGGCCATACTGGCGGGAATGGATTGCCGGCTATGAAGGCGACCAGGTGCCGGCCCGACAGCCCGGCGAAGGAAAACTCGAGGTCATTGAAGATGCCCCTGGCAGTTACGTGAAAGTAAAAGCAGCCGACGCCGGACATTGATATAATTCAGGAACTTCCGGCATCGACAACAGGAGCACACATGGGGCAACCAATTCCCGTATCCCAGATCATGCACAGTGGCCTCCTGCTTCAATGCAGTCCGGAAACGGTGATTTCCGAAGCCGCAGCGCGGATGGCGGAGAATTCGGTCAGTTCCATTTTGATCAGCCAGGACAACACCGTGGTCGGAATATGGACGGAACGGGATGCCCTGGCCATCAACTTCGCCGATCCGGACCAGTTCAGCCAACCGGTCCGCTCGGTGATGAGATCGCCGGTGCTGTCGTTACCTGCCACCATGGATACTGCCCAGGCGGCAATCAGGCTAAAAAACCAGAACCAGCGACATGCCCTGGTTACCGACGAAGACGGCCAACCCGTTGGCATTATTTCCCGTACAGACCTGGCCCTGAATCAGGGATTGGAACCCTATCTGCGCTTGAGGGAAGTTGGCGCAGCCATTCCGCATTTACCGGCAGTCGTACCTGAATCGCTGCCCCTGGCCCAGGTGGCCGACCTGATGCACCGCCGGGGAGCCGACGCAGTGGTGGTCAATTTCGGTGAGGACGGCTTTGGTATTGTCACCGAGCGCGATATGGTTCGCTTCATCGCCAGGCATACCAGCAATACCCGTATTGGCGAATTAGCGTCCCGCCCGCTGGTTACCGCGAAGGAAGAAGATCCGCTCATCCACGCCCGTGATTTGTTGCTGGACCACCGCATTCGCCATCTCGGTGTGCTGGACCAAACAGGGGCAATCATCGGGCTGATCGGTTACAACGATATGCTGTCGGGTGCCGAGCAAATGTACCTGGATGACCTTCGGCAGGCACTCGAACAGCGCGACAAAGCCCTTGCCCGGTCGAGCCGGACCCTGCAGCTGGCAGAACGTGTTATTGAATCGTCATTCGAAGGCATCATGGTGACCGACAAAAATGCCCGAATCGAGTTCGTGAATCCGGCCTTTACGCACCTCACAGGCTACAGCCCGGAAGAAGTGATCGGCCGCACACCGGAAGTTCTTTCCTCCGGCCGCCACGATTCAGAATTTTACACACGTCTGTGGCAGTCTCTTGAACACCACGGATACTGGCGCGGTGAAATCTGGAACCGGCGTAAAACCGGCGAGCTTTACCTGGAATTGCTGACCATTACCGCAATCACCGATGACAACGACAACGCTACCCATTATGCCGGCCTGTTTACGGATATTACCCAGAACCGCAAAAACGAAGAACAAATCCGCCAGCTTGCCTATTACGATGCCCTGACCGGGGTCCCCAACCGGCGGCTGCTTGAAGACCGCCTGGACCACGCCATCCGACATGCTCATCGAACCAAACAGTTACTGGCTGTCATGTTCATGGACCTGGACAAATTCAAGGACGTGAACGATCGCCTCGGCCACGCGACAGGTGACGAATTACTGGTACAGTTCACTGCAAGGGTGCGTAGTTGCCTTCGGGAAGACGATACCCTCGCCAGGCTGGGCGGAGACGAGTTTATTATCCTGCTGCCGGAGGTAAAAAGCCCCGAAGCCGTCCTGAACGTTGCAGAAAGGCTGGTCAGGGCGTCTGCCCCAGACTACGTTATCAATGGCCACCACCTTGCAGTGAGCACCAGTATCGGTATCAGCCTGTATCCGGGTGACGGCAAGACCAGCGAAGAATTACTTAATGGCGCAGACATTGCGATGTACCAGGCCAAGCAAAGTGGCCGTGACGGATACCAGCTTTTCAACCCGAAAGCCGTCGATAACCCCGCAAACCGGCAACGGCAATAACCCCGTAAACTGACGCAAATCAAGCGCCCGCGAATTAGCGGGCGTTTTACACTTTAGTCCCATTGTTGCCTCAAAGCCCCGGGCAGAAACTACGCTATTACTTCAGCCTGACATAAAACAAGAATAGGCTGTGCGAACCCTAAACCGGAGGCCAATCTGCAATGACTTTCAGGACTTTCCTGCTCTCGGCATGTCTGCTTTTGCTCGGCAGCGCCACTGTTTCCGCCGAATCTCTCAAGATCGGTCTTAACTACCCGGAAACGGGACGCTACAAAAACCAAGGCCTGCAACAACGCCTGGCTGCCTACCTTGCGGTTGAGGAAATCAACCAGGCCGGCGGTGTGCTGGGGCAACCACTGGAACTGGTCATCCGCAACACCCGCGGCGAGCCGGAAAAAGGCGCCCGCAACACCGCCGAAATGATTGACCAGGAAGGTGTTCAGATGGTGTTTGGCGGTGTATCCAGCGCCGTTGCCATCGCCTCAGGCAAGGCCGCCCGCGACAGGAACCGCATTTACTTCGGCACCCTCACCTATTCCAACGCCACCACCGGCAGTGAAGGCCACCGGTTCATGTTCCGGGAGCCATACAATGCCTGGATGACCGCCAAGGCACTGGGCGATTACCTGAACCAGAACCACGCAAACGACGATTACTTCTACATCACCTCGGACTACACCTGGGGCTGGTCAGTGGAAGAGTCCGTTCGCCAGTTTTCCAATACCCAGGACACCGAACGCCACCCGGGCGTCAAAACCCCGTTTCCCCGGGCACTGATTACCGACTTCCGCAAGGCCCTGGAACAGGCTGCCGAATCTGACGCCAAGGTGCTGATGATGGTACTGTTTGGCGACGACATGGTGCGCGCGCTGCAGGTGGCCTATGAAATGGGTTTGACCAAGCGCATGCAGGTGGTGGTTCCCAACCTGACCCTGGGCATGGCCCGGCAGGTGGGCCCGGCGATGATGGAAGGTGTGATTGGCGGCGCACCCTGGGTATGGACCCTGCCGTACGAGAACAACTACCCCCGCGGCAAGGAGTTTGTTGAAGCCTTCTCTGCCCGCTATGAAATGCGTCCCTCTTCCTCTGCGGCCTCGGCCTACAGTATTGTGTACCAGTACAAGGAAGCGGTTGAGCGTGCCGGCACCACGAATACTGCCGATGTGATCCGGGCACTGGAAGGCCACCGCTACAGTTTCCTGAAAGACGAGCAGTACTGGCGCGAGTTTGATCACCAGAACGTACAAAGCGTTTACGTGGTGAAGGTAAAACCCCGTGACCAGGTGATGGCCGATGAATTTGCCTCGGATTATTTCGAGATCATCGGCTCCATGGCCGGAGAACAGGCCGCACAAACCCAGGAAGAGTGGGAGGAGCGCCGCCGCGAGGCCGGCAAGCCAGTCCGGCTCTGACACAAGGAGTGAGCAGACAGTGGTTCGGAAAGCACCAAAAACCAGCACAGAAACATCACCGCTCGGCGGATTTCCGGACCACTGCGACTTACTTGTTATCGGTGGCGGCGTAAACGGCACAGGCATTGCCATGGACGCCGCCGGCCGCGGGCTAAGGGTTGTCTTGTGTGAGATGAACGACCTGGCCTCGGCGACGTCGTCCAGCAGCAGCAAGCTGATCCACGGCGGCCTGCGTTATCTGGAGCATTACGAGTTCAGGCTGGTGCGTGAAGCACTGGCGGAACGGGAGGCCCTGCTGGGCAACGCTCCCCACATCATGTGGCCGATGCGTTTTCGCTTACCCCACCAGCCCCACCTGAGACCGGCCTGGATGATCCGCACGGGCCTGTTTCTGTACGACCACCTCGCCAAGCGTGAATTGCTGGCCGGCTCCCGGGCCATCAACATCGGCAAAGAATCCCCCCTGAAACCGGACATCACCCGGGGCTTTGAATACTCCGATGGCTGGGTAGACGACGCAAGGCTGGTGGTACTCTCAGCTCGCAAGGCCCAGCAAAAAGGCGCCAGTATCCTGCCCCGCACCCGGTGCGTCCGGGCCGAACGCAAGGGCTCTGGCTGGCAGGCGGTACTGGAAGATACCCTCACCGGGCACACACGAACCCTCAGCGCCAAAGTGGTAGTGAATGCCACCGGGCCCTGGGTCAGCCGTCTGTTCGGTGAAAGCCTGGGCATGGCTGCGCCCAAACAGATCCGCATGGTCAAGGGCAGCCACATTGTGGTGCCCCGCCTTAACCAGGATACCGAAGCCTACATTCTCCAGAATGCCGACGAGCGCATTGTGTTCGTCATCCCCTACGAAGATGTGTTCTCCCTGATCGGCACCACCGATGTGGACTACGAGGGCAACCCGTCTGAAGCACGAATTTCCGAAGAGGAAACCCGCTACCTGCTGGACGTGGTGAACCAGTATTTCCGCCGGCAACTGACACCCGGCGATGTGGTATGGAGTTACTCCGGGGTCCGGCCGCTGATGGACGATGAAGGCGGCAATGCCCAGAGCGCTTCCCGCGATTACTCCTACGAGGTCGACGACCAGGATCACCAGGCGCCGTTGATTTCCGTGTTCGGAGGCAAGATCACCACCTTCCGGAAGCTGGCCGAGGCGGTCACCGATGCCGTATGCGATTACTTCCCCGGAGCGGGCAAATCCTGGACCCGGAACGCCCTGTTACCGGGGGCCGACTTTGCCAGCCAGCAACAGCTCGCAGAAGAGCTGCAACTGCACTACCCCTGGCTGGACCGCGCCATTATCCGCCGGTTTGTGCGCAGCTATGGCACCGACAGCCACCACATCCTCAAAGGCTGTACCGGCACAGAGGATCTTGGCCACGCCTACACCGCCACCCTGTACCAGCGTGAAGTGGACTACCTGATTGCCCACGAGTGGGCACTGAGCGCGGAAGATGTGCTCTGGCGGCGTACCAAGCAGGGGCTCTATATCACGGAGCAGCAACGGGAGCAGCTGGACAGCCACATCCATCGGGCGGCAACCCGGCACCAGAGCCTGTTCACCGCCGCCGGGTCAGAGTAATTCCCGGATCCGGGCCTGAAGCCGGGGAATCACCTCCTGCTCGAACCAGGGATTGCTTTTCAGCCAGCGGATATTGCGCGGGCTCGGGTGAGGCATGGGCAATAGCCCCGGCCAGTATTCCCGCCAGGCTTTGACATTATCCGTTACCGATTTGCGGCTGTCCGGCAGGTGCCAGGCCTGGGCATACTGGCCGATCACCAGGGTCAGCTCAACCTTGTCCAGCCGCGCCAGCAAGACCTCGCGCCAGGTTTCGGCGCATTCCGGCCGGGGCGGCAGGTCGCCGGATTTTCCGGTGCCGGGAAAGCAGAATCCCATGGGCAGAATAGCCACCTGTTCCTCGTTGTAGAATTGCTCCCTGTCCACGCCCATCCATTGCCGAAGCCGGTCACCGCTGGGATCGTTGAACGGAATTCCGGTTTCGTGAACCTTGCGGCCCGGCGCCTGGCCGACCACCAGGATTCGGGACGACCGGGACAGCTGGACAACCGGCCTCGGCCCTTCCGGCAAGACATCTTTACACAGGGTACAGGCCCTTACCTGCTGCACCAGCTGGTCAAAGTCCAGGCGATCCAGATGATTAGCCGTCTGAGTCATGGTCACCTCCCGGCATTGGTCAGGGCCGCTGCAGCGCCGTACAGCCCGGTGTTGCCATCCAGCACCACCTGAACCGGCGTGGCCTCCAATAACGGCCGCATCCGGCCCTTGTTTTCGAAGGCGGCGCGAAAGCCGCTGGCCATGAAAAAGTCGAGAATCGCCGGCACAATGCCGCCACAAAGATAGACACCGCCGTAACTGCCCAGGGTCAGAACGCTGTTGCCGGCTACCCGGCCCAGAATGTCACAGAACAGGCTGAGCGCCCGGGCTGCCAGCTCGTCATTAGCTGCCACGGCCGCTGCGGAAACCTGCTCCGGGGTTTCCTGTACCGGCTTACTGCCGGTAATCTCCGCCAGCGTTCGATACAGGTTCATGATACCCGAACCACACAGCAGTCGTTCCACAGAAACCCGGCCATAGGCGGCGCGAAGACGGCGGGCAATCTCGCACTCAAGGTCATCCAGCGGCGCAAAGTCCACATGGCCCCCTTCGGTTGCCAGCGGTATCCAGCCATCCCCCGCCGGCACCAGTGCCGACATGCCCAGGCCCGTGCCCGGGCCAAGTACCAGTACCGGGCGCGACGGGTCTGCGCCGCCCCCGCCCACCGGCACCCGTTGGCTGGCCGGCACGTGCATTACGCCCAACGCCATGGCGGTGTAATCATTCACCAGCCGGAACCGGTCCAGGCCGAAGCGTTGCGCCAGGTGCCCGGTATCGAACTGCCAGCGGTTGTTGGTCAGGGTGACAACGTCACCGGTAACCGGGGCGGCAACGGCCACACAGGCTTCGCGGACAGTCACCGGCCCTACATGCTTCAGGTACGCCGCAATGGCCTGCCCGGGCCCCGAAAAATCAGCACAGCGGAAAACCTTCAGCGACTGCAACTGCACCGATCCCGGCACCACCAGCGCAAACCGGGCATGGGTGCCGCCAACATCACCCACCAGCGCCATGGCGTGCGGAAAAGCTTCCGTCATCAGCCGGCGCTCCAGAACACACTGGCACCCTGCTCCGGATTCGAGACACCCTGGCGCATCCAGCCGAACAGTTCACGGCCATAGCCGGTATGGTTCGCTGCCAGGTCTGCACTGGCCGGGCTGCGGTCAGCCAGTTCCGCCTCGCCGAGCTGCACCGACAGCACACCACTAACGGCATCCACGCAAATAACGTCGCCGTCACAAATCCTGGCCAGCGGGCCGCCCGCCAGTGCTTCCGGGTAAACATGGATAGCCGCCGGCACCTTGCCGGAGGCTCCGGACATCCGGCCATCGGTCACCAGCGCCACCCGATAGCCTCGATCCTGAAGTACACCGAGGTAAGGGGTCAGCTTGTGCAACTCCGGCATGCCGTTGGCTTTCGGCCCCTGAAAGCGCACCACCACCACGCAATCCCGGTCCAGGTCGCCAGCTTCAAAGGCGGCTTTCAGTTCGTTCTGGTCGTTGAACACCACCGCCGGCGCCTCAACCCGATGGTGTTCCGGTGCTACCGCCGACACTTTGATCACTCCGCGCCCGAGATTGCCATCCAGCACCCTCAATCCGCCATCCGGGGCGAAGGGCTCTGCAGCGCTGCTCAGCACATCCGGGCGCTGGCTCCTGGTAACAGCCGGGTGCCAGCGAAGGCTTTCCCCTTCCAGCTCCGGCATCCGGGCGTAGGCATCCAGCCCCTTACCGATCACTGTGTTGACGTCGTTATGCAGGTAGCCTTGTGCCAGCAACTCCCGAATCAGGAACGGCGTGCCGCCGGCTTCGTGGAAAGCGTTGATGTCTTCCTGGCCGTTCGGGTAAATACGGGTCATGGAGGGCACCACCGACGACAACTCGGCGTAGTCGTTCCAGTCAACCAGGATCCCGGCCGCCCGGGCAATGGCGATCCAGTGGATGGTGTGGTTGGTGGAGCCACCGGTCACCAGCAAGGCTACCAGGGCATTCACAATGGCTTTCTCGTCCACCATATGGCCGAGCCCCAACTCGCCGCCGTGGGGCCGGGACAACTTGATGACCTGCTCGGTCGCTGCACGGGTCAGGGCATCCCGCAGGGGCGTATCGGGGTTTACGAAGGCCGCACCGGGCAGGTGCAGGCCCATCACCTCTACCAGCAACTGATTACTGTTGGCGGTGCCGTAAAAGGTACAGGTACCCGGGCTGTGGTAAGACTGGCTTTCGGCTTCCAGCAATTCATCCCGGCCGATCTTGCCCTCGGCATAGAGCTGGCGAATCCGCTGCTTTTCCTTGTTCGGCAGCCCGGACGGCATGGGGCCGGATGGCACCAGAATGGCCGGCAGGTGGCCGAAACTCAGGGCACCAATCAGCAACCCTGGCACAATCTTGTCACATATACCCAGTAGCATAACCGCGTCGAACATGTTGTGGCTCAGCGCCACTGCCGTACTCATGGCGATGGTGTCCCGGGAGAACAGGCTCAGCTCCATTCCCGGCTGGCCCTGGGTGACCCCGTCACACATGGCGGGAGTGCCGCCGGCAAACTGGGCTACCGAGCCCATACCATGGGCCGCTTCGCGGATAAGGTCAGGAAAGCGCTGATAAGGCTGATGGGCAGACAACATGTCGTTGTAGGCGGAAACCATGGCCACATTGGCTCGGTTAAGAAATTTCAGGGTGTCTTTATCGCCCTGGCTACAAGCCGCAAAGCCATGGGCCAGGTTACCGCAAGACAAGGTGCCACGATGGGGGTCCTTTGCCGCCAGCCCGGCCATCCTCTCGAGATAATCCGCGCGGGAAGCCCTGCTGCGTTCGATGATGCGGTTGGCCACCTTCTGAACCGTAGAGTGCATGGGCTCTCTCCCTGTATCGTGGTTATTCCAGACCTAAGTGTACTTTCTTTACCGGAGGCTTTCAGGTTCAATTGAACACTCAAATTTTACAGACAAGGACACGCACTATGCTCAGGCGCACCAAGATTGTCGCCACCCTCGGCCCCGCCACCGACAGTGAGGAATCGCTGGCAGGTATCATCGCCGCCGGCGTTGATGTTACCCGCCTCAACTTTTCCCACGGCAGCGCCGAAGAGCATATGGAACGAGCCCGCCGGGTTCGTGCAGCGGCCGCGGCCCAAGGTCGCTTTGTGGCCATCCTGGCCGACCTGCAAGGCCCGAAACTGCGCATCGCCCGCTTCACCGACAACAAGGTCACCCTGGAACGGGGCCAGACCTTCGTGCTCGACGCCACCATGGACAAAGAGGCTGGCACATCGGAGCAAGTTGGCATTGATTACGAACAACTGATCAACGACGTCAGCCCGGGCGATATCCTGGTGCTGGATGACGGCCGGATTGAAATGGAAGTGACCGCGGTCGACGACCACAGCATCACCTCCACCGTACTGATCGGCGGCCCGCTGTCCAACAACAAGGGCCTGAACAAGCGCGGTGGCGGCCTCTCAGCGGACGCCCTCACCGAGAAAGACAAGCAGGACATCGTCACCGCCGCCCGCCTGGATGCCGACTACGTGGCGGTTTCCTTTGTCCGCACCGCCGAAGACATGCACGTGGCCCGTCAGCTGCTGAAAGAAGCCGGCTCCGATGCCGGCCTGGTGGCGAAGATTGAACGGGCCGAACTGGCCCACGATACCAACGCACTGGATGCCGTTATCGAAGCGTCAGACGCCGTAATGGTCGCCCGGGGCGACCTGGCCGTGGAGATCGGCGATGCCGAACTGGTGGCAGTTCAGAAACACATCATCAAGCGGGCCCGGGTACTGAACCGGGCCGTGATCACCGCCACCCAGATGATGGAGTCGATGATCACCAACCCCATGCCCACCCGGGCGGAGGTATCTGACGTTGCCAACGCGGTGATGGATTACACGGATGCCGTGATGCTGTCCGCCGAGACTGCCGTGGGCGATTACCCGAAAGAAGCCGTGGAAGCCATGGTGCGCATCTGCACCGGTGCGGAACGGCACCCGTCCATGCACCAGTCCCAGCACCGGATCCACGAGAGCATGGAAAAGGTAGACGAGGCGATTGCCCTGTCTGCCATGTACGCCGCCAACCACCTGCAGGGTGTGTCTGCCATTATCTGCCTGACAGAAACCGGCTCTACTCCGCGCCTGATGTCACGGATCAAATCCAGCCTGCCGATCTTTGCCTTCTCACGGCACCACTCCACCCAGCACCGGGTGGCTCTGTTCCGGGGCGTGCAGACGGTTCCGTTCGATTCTGCCAACCACGCCAATGAAAAGGTCAATGCACTGGCCGTCGACGAACTGAAGAGCCGGGGTGTTGTGCAGGATAACGACCTGGTGGTGATCACCAAGGGCGACTATGTGAACGCCCAGGGTGGCACCAACTCCATGAAAATCGTTCGTGTAGGGTCCGACATCCAGTAGCCTGCGCCGGTCAGCCCCGGTGGCCAATGGCCGCCAGGCTGGCCCGGGCGATGCCGGTAATGGTCTGCCAGTCCTTACTGGCCACGGCTTCATCCGGCGTCAGCCAGGTACCGCCCACCGCAGAGACATTATCCAGCGCCAGGTAGGCCGCAGCCGTCTGCTGGCGAACCCCGCCGGTCGGGCAAAAGCAGACATCCGGGAAGGGGCCGGCAAACGCCTTCAAGGCCCTTTCACCCCCGGATACTTCCGCGGGAAACAACTTGAAGTGCCGGTAGCCGTGGCTGTACCCCATCATCAGTTCTGATGCGGTGGCAATGCCCGGCAGCAGGGGGGATTCCGAGGTCACACCGAAATCCAGGATGGCATCGGTTACACCAGGGGTAATGACAAACTCGGCCCCGGCTCGCTCGACGTCCCGGTACTGATCGATGCTGATCACCGTACCCGCCCCCACAATCGCGTCCGGAAGCGCTTCCCGAACCCGCCGGATGGCATCCAGGCCATGTTCTGTGCGCAAGGTGATCTCCAGCGCGCGAATACCGCCGTCAAACAACGCCCGACAAAGCGGGATGGCATCGTCCGGATCACGGATGGTGATCACGGGTATCAATGGCGACTGCGCCATCACAAACTCGATCTTTTCCTGGTGCTCCACAGACAGCAATGGCATTCAAGTCTCCCCCGGCGCTAACCGGACAACAGCCCGTTACGGGCTCCAGTAAATTCGCAAGCCTGGCTTCAGAAAAGCACGGATTGGCATTTCCCGCCAGTCATCCGGGGCCTTCAGGGCCCGCTCCAGGGTTTCCAGCTTGTCCTCACCCCTGAGATGCAACGCCAGGAACCGGGCGCCCGCCAGCACCGGCCGGGTCAGGGTTACCCGGGTATGGGCCTGGGACGGCGGTGTCATCACGCACACCCGCCCTGGTGCCTGCATGAACATTGCCTCCGGCAGCTGGGGCGCATCCGGGAACAGCGACGCCGTATGGCCATCGTTGCCCATACCCAGAACCACCACATCCAGCGGCAACTTCAACTCGGCCAGCAGCTGCTCGATAGCAGGCAAGGCTTGCTCGGCGCTGCACAGCGGCTGCCGCAGGCTGAGAAAGCGTGCGTCCTTTGCCCTGCCCTGCAGCAGGCTCTGCCGCACCAGGGTCGTGTTGCTGGCGGGGTCCCCTTCCGGCACCCAGCGCTCGTCGGCCAGCAGCATCGTAACCCGGGCCCAGGCCAGCTCCTGCTGTGCCAGCGTTTGAAAGAAGGGTACCGGCGTAGAGCCACCGGAAACCACCAGCGAAGCCCGACCGCCCCGGCGGAGCCGGCCACGCAGGCTTTCCGCTACGTGCAACGCCAGCTGGCCCGCACATTCCTGCGCTGTCTCACTGAAAAATGCCTGCACCCCTTCCGGTAGCGGCAGGTCACACGTCTTCATACCAGCTCCTGCCATCCCGGGTGATCATGGCAATCGATGCCACCGGCCCCCAGGTGCCTGCGGCGTAGCGCTTCGGCGGTTCGCCGCTGTCGTGCCAGTTACGGATGATCTGGTCTACCCAGCGCCAGGCATGCTCCACCTCATCGCGGCGGACAAACAGGTACTGGTTGCCCCGCATGATTTCCCACAGCAACCGCTCGTAGGCATCCGGAATCCGATCGGTATCAAAGGTTTCGGAGAACGTCAGCTCCAGTGGCCCCTGGCGCAACCGCATGCCCTTATCCAGCCCCTGGTCCTTGGTGAGGATCTTCAGGGCCATGCCCTCATCGGGCTGCAGCCGGATAATCAGTTTGTTGTTGGCCAGGTGCTTCTGGTCCGGATCGAAGATGTAATGGGGTGCCGGCTTGAAGTGGATGATGATCTGCGACATTTTCTCCGGCAGCCGCTTGCCGGTGCGGATATAGAACGGCACGCCAGACCAGCGCCAGTTATCAATTTCTGCCTTCAGTGCAACAAAGGTCTCGGTTTCGCTGGCCTTGTTGGCGCCCTCTTCGTCCAGGTAACCGGGCACCGGCTTGCCTTCACTGGTGCCGGAGGTGTACTGACCGCGCACCACGTATTCCGCCATCATATCCGGGGTAATCCGTTTCAGCGCCTTCAGCACTTTTACCTTTTCGTCCCGGATACTGTCGGCAGACAGGTCCGATGGCGGGTCCATGGCAATCAGGCACAGCAGCTGCAGCAGGTGGTTCTGGATCATATCCCGGATCTGGCCGGCCTGGTCGAAATAACCCCAGCGGCCTTCAATGCCCATGCTTTCTGCCACCGTGATCTCCACGTGGGAGATATGGTTCTGGTCCCACTGGGAGGCAAACAGGTTGTTGGCAAACCGCAAGGCAATCAGGTTCTGGACCGTTTCCTTACCCAGGTAATGATCAATCCGGAACAGCTGGCTTTCCCGATACACTTCAGCCAGCTCGTCATTGATCACTTTCGAAGATTCCAGGTCGTGGCCGATGGGTTTCTCTACAACCACCCGGGTACGTTCGGTACAGCAACCACCGGCCCTCAGATTCCGGGCAATCACGCCATACATGGATGGCGGCGTGGCCATATAGACAATTAACTGGTTACCGGGATGGCGCCAGTCGTTAAGCACCAGGAAGCCGTCGGTATCGGTGAAATCCAGCTTCAGGTATTCCACACGGCTGACAAATCCCTGCGCCACGGTGGCGTCGAACTCCGGCTCCGGAATCTGCTCTTCCAGCCTGGCCAACAGCGCTTTGCGCAGGGCTTCGGTGTCTGTGTCGCGCCGGGCAATGGCCAGCACCCGGCTGTCCGATGCCAGCAACCCGGCCCGGTCAAGCTGATACAGCGCCGGGAACAGTTTGCGCTGGGCCAGGTCTCCCGAGGCACCGAACAGCATCAGATCGCAGGCACACACAGGTTGGTCCACCATCAGCGTCTCCTTCGCCCGGCGTACCGCAAGGCCGGATTTTTCGTAACTTTAGCCAAATAATGGCACTGTCCCGGGGCCAAGCCAAGGGCACTTCCGATATATGACATATTTACTACCCTTTTGTTTGCCCGCAGCAGGTATAATGCCGTCTTACCACCAGAACCGAAGGGAGTATAGCTGCATGGCGGATAACCCGGGACGCAGAGACGACAACCTGCTTGAGCAGATCCAGAATCGCCTGGAATCGCTGAATAAATCCGAGCGCAAGGTTGCCGAAGCCATTCTCAAAGACCCGAGTGCGGCAACCCGTTACTCCATCGCTGCCCTCGCCCGCGCAGCGGATGTGAGCGAGCCGACGGTCAACCGGTTCTGCCGCGGATTCTCCGCAACCGGCTTTCCGGACTTCAAAATCCGGCTGGCCCAGAGCATTGCCACCGGCACTCCCTACGTGGGCCAGGATATAGAGCCGGACGACAGCCCGGCGGAGTATGGCGAAAAAATCATGCTCAGCACCATCGCTAACCTGGACAAGGCACGGCAGGCGCTGGACCCACAGGCCATTGCCACAGTGGTGGATTACCTGATCCAGGCCAAGCAGATTGCCTTTTTCGGCATGGGCGGTTCGGCCTCGGTGGCCCTGGATGCCCAACACAAGTTTTTCCGCTTCAACATCCCGGTAACCTCCTACGACGACGCCCTGATGCAACGCATGGTGGCCGCCGGTTCCGGGGTTGGCGACGCCATCGTGCTGATCTCCTTTACCGGCCGTACCCGGGAAACCGTGGAGATTGCACACCTGGCGCGGGCCAATGGTGCCACGGTTATCGGCATTACCAATCCGGAGTCGCCGCTGGCGGAAGCCTGCACCGCGGTTGTGGGTGTCACTGCACCGGAAGATACCGAGGTCTACATGCCCATGTCTTCCCGGATCATTCACCTGACGGTCATCGATATCCTGGCCACCGGAGTCACCCTCAAGCGCGGCCCGGATTTCCTGGATCACCTGAAAAAGATCAAGGAAAGCCTGAAGGCTACCCGCTTCCCCCAGAACTGATCCCCGGATACGAAAAAGGGTGCCCGAGGGCACCCTTTACAGTCTGAAGCCTGATCTTAATTCCGCTCGACTTCTGCGGTGTTTCTCAGGTACTGCTGATAGGCCTGGTACTCACGCTGTCCCTCAAGCTGTGCCAGGAACTGCTGCAGCTGGCGGTACTCAGGATTATCATCCTGAACCTCACCCGGGTTAACCGCGCTCAGCACGATCACCGCAGCCTCGCTACCACCCAGCGCCTTGCCGACAACCGGCTGCTCGCCTTCAGGATGCGGCAGGGAGAACACAGCCTGGGCAATGAACGGATCCAGTCCTGCCACGTTACGGCCCTCGCCTTCAAAACCCTGCCACTGGTCAGCCATCGGCTGCTCACCGGCTTCTACCGCAGCCACCAGCTCGGCCGCACGGTCATCCAGGGCCTTGCGGGTTGCACGGCTGGTCAGCAGGTCACGAACCTGGCCTTCAACATCCGCCAACTCCAGCTGGCGCGGCTCCTGATACTCGCGAACCCGGGCCACCACCGCACGATTATTTTCAACATCGATCAGTTCGGTGTTGTAGCCGCCAGTCAGCACGTCGTCAGAGAACAGCTGGCGAACCAGTCCGGCGTGGTCAAACGGCCCCGGGCCGCCGTCGCGGGTTACACCAGAGACTTCCTGAACGTCCAGCCCCAGTTCGGAGGCCGGGCCCGCCAGGTCATCCGCGGCATAGGCAGCATCAGCCAGCTGGGACCGCACTTCAGCGAAACGCTCGGTTGCCCGGGCACGGGCCAGCTCGTCACGCAGTTCGGATTCCAGCTCTGCAAATGCCGGCACATCAGCACGGCGCACTTCTACAAGGCGAATCAGGTGCACACCAAAGCTGGTTTCCACCGGGCCGGAGGTTTCACCTTCTTCCAGTGCAAACAGCGCTTGCTCGAAAGCTTCGTCATAAACACCACGACCGGCAAAGCCCAGGTCGCCACCCTCACGGGCGGAAACGGTATCAACCGAAAACTCTTCCGCCAGCGCAGCAAAGGATTCACCCTCTTCCAGACGCTGCTGGATGGTTGCCATGGTTTGCTCTGCCTCGACACCCGCTTCAATCAGGATATGGGCGGCACGACGCTCTTCACGGGCAAAGTCTTCGGCGCGCTCATCATAGTAGCCACGCACTTCCTCGTCGGAGATTTCGATGACACTTGCCAGCGCATCCAGTGACAGGGTGATGTAGGCGGCAGAAACCTGTTCCGGTTTACGGAACTGGTCTTTGTTGTCTTCGTAGTAAGCCTCGATGTCTGCATCCGATACCGACACCTGGTCAGCCACCGTATCGGCATCAATCGTCAGTACGCGGAAGTCCCGGGTCTGGTTCTGGATAGCCAGCAGTTGTTCCGCCTGGGCGGGAACGGCAAGGCCGGTCTGGGCAATCGCCGCACGGATCTGGTTAACCACGTAGTTCTTGCGAAGGCTTTCACGGAATTCAGCAACACCCATACCCAGGTTACGCACAGTGGCCACAAAGCGGTCGCGGTTGAACTGGCCATCCACCTGGAACTGGGGCATCTGGGTAATCAGGGAATCGATGTCGGCATCGGAAAGTTCGAGGCCCTGGTTGGCAGCGTCCTGGGTGAGCACGGCTTCCTGGATCAAAGCCTCCAGAACATCCCGGCGAACCTGGTCTTCATCCACCAGTGACGGATCCGGGTTTTCCATCTGCATGAGGCGTTGCTGGGTTTCCAGCTGAACGGTGCGCAGGAACTCCCGTTCGGTAATGTCGTTGCCGTTAACGGTGGCCACTTCCGGTTCACCGGTGAAGCCGCCAATGATCGCGTCCATCCCCCAGATCGACAAGGAAATGATCAAAAGGCCGATAATAACCTTTGCGATGGTGCCCTGGGCATTATCCCGAATATCTTGAAGCATGTTATTCCTGAATCCCTGTTCAAGGTCGTGCGGATGTTTTGTTGGCGAGAAGCTGTTCTGGCAGCCCCTTCTTAACGCAAAAAGGCGCACCCTTTACGGAATGCGCCTCGAGTTCCTGCGGCAGCTCCCGCGTGCGAAAGCCGCCAAAGAAAGAACCGTTACTTAACGGCGTCTTTCAGGGCCTTACCTGCTTTGAAGCCAGGTACTTTAGAGGCCGCGATCTTGATTTCAGCGCCGGTCTGCGGGTTGCGGCCGGTACGGGCTGCACGCTCTTTCACAGAGAAGGTACCGAAACCGATCAGGGTAACCTGGTCGCCTTTCTTCAGAGCACCGGTGATGGAGCTGGTCATTGCATCCAGCGCACGGCCAGCTGCTGCTTTGGAAATATCTGCGGATTCTGCAATTGCGTCGATCAGTTCGGACTTGTTCACACTAAACCCCTTCGATTTCAGGTTGAAGATGTTATAGGTCGGATTTTTTAGCGGACTTTTCCGACTATCGCATAAGCAGTCGGAGAATTCCATTCTTCTGTTTTCTTATTCCTTGCGGTGTTTCACCGGTGATCGGAATAGGCACATACTGCGCGGGAGCCCTTGGTATTGGCTGCTTCACGGCGAAACAGTTATACCAATGGGCTCTCCGACGTGTCAACAACTCATCCCGTCATTAATGAGTATTTATGCGCTCGGTAACATCACTGGCATCTTCTTTTGCTTTCGAAGACGCCGCCTTGCCAGGGGCATTTTCGGCAGACGGATCCGGTGCATATTCCAGGGCAATGCCCAGCACCTCATCAATCCACTTAACCGGACGGATCTCCAGCGACTCCTTGATATTATCCGGTATCTCCTTGAGATCACGGACATTTTCATCTGGGATCAGAACGGTCTTGATGCCACCACGGTGGGCTGCCAGCAACTTTTCCTTCAGCCCGCCGATCGGCAGTACCCTGCCCCGCAATGTGATCTCTCCGGTCATGGCCACATCGGCCCGCACAGGAATTCGGGTCAGTGCAGAAACCAGCGCGGTGCACATGCCGATACCGGCGCTCGGGCCGTCTTTCGGGGTCGCACCTTCCGGAACGTGGATGTGCAGATCGTGCTTTTCATGGAAATCATCAGCGATTCCGAGCCCTGCTGCACGGCTGCGAACCACGGTGAGCGCAGTCTGGATAGACTCCTGCATCACATCACCCAGAGAACCGGTTTTCACCACGCGGCCCTTACCCGGGGTCAGGGCGCATTCGATGGTCAGCAGTTCGCCGCCCACCTGGGTCCAGGCCAGGCCCGTCACCTGGCCAACCTGATTGCTTTCCTCGGCCAGGCCGTACTTGAACTTCTTCACGCCGGAATAATCTTCCAGCATGTCCGGCGTCAGGGTAATAGAAGCGTTATCACTGCTCTCTACGTGCTCACGCACTACCTTACGGCAGATCTTGGCAATCTCCCGCTCCAAGCCACGCACACCGGCTTCCCGGGTGTAGTAGCGGATCAGGTCGCGCAGGGTCTCTTCCGGTAACTTGAGTTCGTGCTTACGCAGGCCATTGGCCTTGATCTGCTTGGGCAGCAGGTAACGCAGGGCAATGTTGACCTTCTCGTCTTCGGTGTAACCCGGAATCCGGATGATCTCCATACGGTCCAGCAACGCCGGCGGAATATCCATGGAGTTGGAGGTACACACGAACATCACATCGGAAAGGTCATAATCCACTTCCAGGTAATGGTCGTTGAAGGTGTGGTTCTGTTCCGGGTCCAGGACCTCAAGCAGGGCCGACGCCGGGTCACCCCGATGGTCCATACCCATCTTGTCGATTTCATCGAACAGGAACAGCGGGTTCTTCACCTCTACCTTGGCCAGCTTCTGCAACAGCTTGCCCGGCAAGGCGCCGATATAGGTTTTGCGGTGACCACGGATTTCCGCTTCGTCACGCACGCCACCCAGGGCCATTCGGGTGTATTTCCGGTTGGTAGCCTTGGCGATGGACTGCCCCAGCGAGGTCTTGCCCACACCGGGAGGCCCTACCAGGCACAATACCGGCCCTTTGACCTTCTTCACCCGGCTTTGCACCGCCAGGTACTCAAGAATGCGCTTTTTGACTTCATCCAGGCCGTAGTGGTCCCGGTCGAGAATCTCGCGCGCTTTTTCCAGGTCATGGCGAACGCGGCTGCGCTTTTTCCAGGGCACTGCCAGCATCCAGTCGATGTAGCCCCGCACTACCGTGGCTTCGGCAGACATGGGCGACATCATCTTCAGCTTGTTCAGCTCCGCTTCGGTCTTCTTGCGGGCTTCTTCCGGCAGGCCGGCCTGCTCGAGCTTTTGCTCCAGCTCTTCAAAATCGTTGTTACCCTCACCCAGATTGCCCATCTCTTTCTGGATGGCCTTCATCTGTTCGTTCAGGTAATACTCCCGCTGGCTGCGCTCCATCTGCTTCTTCACGCGGCCACGGATGCGTTTTTCAACCTCGATAAGGTCGATCTCTCCGTCCAACTTGCCCAGCAGCAGGTCTACCCGCTTGCGTACATCCAGGGCTTCCAGCAGTTCCTGCTTCTCCGGAATGCGCATATCCAGATGCGCGGCCATGGTGTCTACCAGGCGCTCCAGCTCATTGATGCCGGTAAGCGCATTGGACACTTCCGAAGGCACTTTCTTGGACAATTTTACGAACTTCTCAAATTCGCCCATCAGGGTCTTGGTGAGAACGTCTTCTTCGCGCTCGGGCAAAGACTCCTCGTCCATCAGAACAGCCTGGCCGGTCAGGAAGTCGGCTTCTTCAATGCCGGTGATGCTGGCCCGGGCATTACCTTCAACCAGCACTTTAACGGTGCCGTCCGGTAACCGGAGCATCTGCAGCACAGTAGCCAGCGTGCCCATGTCGAACACATCTTTCGGGCCCGGCTCGTCGGTAGAAGCGTCTTTCTGGGCGACCAGAAGGATTTCCTTGCTGCCCTCCATCGCGGCTTCCAGGGCCTGGATGGATTTTTCTCGGCCCACAAACAGGGGCACCACCATGTGCGGAAATACCACCACATCCCGCAGCGGGAGCAGCGGATATTCTTGCACGGTTTCTTCAGGTATACGGGTCATAGGGAATCCTCTGACAGCGTTTCTTTCAGCATATCACCCATCATTGGGGCGCAGACAAAAATTGCAATCTTTTTACGAAAGGAAAGCACGGGCGGGATGATGCGGTATTGTGAAAGCAGGCCAATGAAAAAGGGGCGTTGCCGCCCCTTTGTCTGATGCACCATGACGGTCCGGAAATCAGTCTTCCGGTACTGCCTTGGCGTGATCACTGCTGGCGTAGATCTTGAAGGGCTCGGAATCGCCCTTGATCACGCTTTCATCAATCACCACCTTGGACACATCATGCTCGGATGGAATCTGGTACATGGTATCCAGCAGGGTGGCTTCCATGATGGAGCGCAAACCCCGGGCACCGGTCTTGCGTTCCATGGCCTTTCTGGCCACCGCACGCAGGGCGTCTTCCCGGAAATCCAGCTCCACACCTTCCATATCGAACAGCTTCTGGTACTGCTTGGTCAGTGCGTTCTTGGGCTCGGTCAGGATCTGCACCAGGGCCTCTTCGTCCAGCTCGGTCAGGGTTGCCACAACCGGCAAACGACCGACGAACTCGGGAATCAGGCCGAACTTCACAAGGTCTTCGGTTTCCACATCACGGATGATGTCGCCGGTGTTCTTGCTGTCGTCCGGGCTCTTCACCGAAGCGGAGAAACCGATGGAGCTGCGCTCGGACCGTTCCTGAATCACCTTTTCCAGGCCAGCGAAGGCACCACCACAGATAAACAGCATGTTGGTGGTATCAACCTGCAGGAACTCCTGCTGCGGATGCTTGCGGCCACCCTGGGGCGGAACCGATGCTACCGTGCCTTCGATCAGCTTGAGCAGTGCTTGCTGCACACCCTCACCGGATACGTCCCGGGTAATGGAGGGGTTGTCAGACTTGCGGGAAATCTTGTCGATTTCATCGATGTACACAATGCCGCGCTGGGCCTTGTCGACATCGTAGTCGCACTTCTGCAGCAGTTTCTGGATGATGTTTTCAACATCCTCACCCACATAACCGGCTTCGGTCAGCGTGGTGGCATCGGCAATGGTAAACGGCACGTTCAGCATGCGGGCCAGGGTTTCAGCCAGCAGGGTCTTACCGCTACCGGTCGGCCCGATCAGCAAGATGTTACTCTTGCCCAGCTCAACGTCGCTCTTGCCTTCACCATAACGCAGACGCTTGTAGTGGTTGTATACCGCTACAGACAGAACCACCTTGGCGCGATCCTGGCCGATCACATATTCGTTCAGGGTCTCCCGGATTTCCGCAGGAGTGGGCAGCCGGTCGCTGGCCTCTTCCTGGGCATTTTCCTGGATTTCTTCCCGAATAATGTCGTTACACAGGTCTACACACTCGTCGCAGATGAACACCGAGGGCCCTGCAATGAGCTTACGGACTTCATGCTGGCTCTTTCCACAAAACGAGCAGTACAGCAACTTGCCGTTATCGTCGCCTCTGCCGTTTCTTTCATCTGCCATTGAAATACCTCTGTTCTTCGTTGGTCGGCGCCATCAAACAGTACGCCGACCAGGGATGATGCGATGACTTTCAGTATTAGTTATTCGATACGCGCTTATCAAGTACTGTATCGATCAACCCGTACTCCTTCGCCTGGACCGGGTCCATGAAATTATCACGGTCGGTATCACGGGCGATGGTATCCAGGTCCTGGCCGGTATGGTGGGCCAGAATGGAGTTCAGAGTATGGCGAATCTTCAGAATCTCGCGGGTGTGGATCTCGATATCCGTTGCCTGGCCCTGATATCCGCCCAGCGGCTGGTGGATCATCACGCGGGAATTCGGCAGGCAGGCACGCTTGCCCTTGGCACCACCGGAAAGCAGGAAAGCACCCATGCTGGCCGCCTGGCCAATACACAGGGTAGAAACGTCCGGCTTGATGAACTGCATGGTGTCGTAGATCGACATACCCGCAGTTACGGAGCCACCCGGGCTGTTGATGTACAGGTGGATATCTTTGTCCGGGTTTTCGGATTCCAGGAACAGCAACTGGGCAACCACAAGGTTCGCCATGTGATCTTCAACCGGGCCAACCAGGAAAATCACCCGCTCCTTGAGCAGACGTGAATAAATGTCGAAGGAACGCTCTCCACGTGCCGTCTGTTCAATTACCATCGGCACCAGACCGGCGCTGGTTATCATTGTAGGACCATCAAACGGTTTCTGCGTCATGTGCGCCTGAACTCCTTATGGACAATGGGCATGGACTTCTGCGGAGGATATCCTGAATCGGCGATCAGGACACCCCTGAATACTTATACTCTGCCAGCAGTAAGCCCAGATGAAAACAGCCGGACACGCCGGCTGTTTCCAGAAAGCGGCACCGGGCACCAGGCCCGGGCCTGATCAGCGCTGCTGCTGACCAGCGGCTACCGCTTCTTCGTACTTCATTTTCTTCTCGGTCACCTTGGCCTGGGCCAGGACGTGGTCAACCACGGCATCTTCCAGTACAGAAGACTCAACCTGGGCCTTCTGGTCCGGGTTGCTGCTGAAGTGGGCGATAACCTCGTCCGGCTGCTCGTAGGTAGAAGCGATTTCCTGGATTTTCTCTTCAACCTTGGCGTCGTCGGCCTTCAGGTCGTTCTTCTTGACCACTTCCTGGAACAGCAGGCCGGTCTTCACGCGGCGCTTGGCCTGGTCTTCAAAGATTTCCTTCGGCAGCTGCTGGAAGTCAACCTGGCCACCGAAACGCTGAACAGCGTCCTGGCGCAGACGGTCGATTTCCTGGTCTACCAGGGCAGACGGAATGTCCAGCTCGGTGGTAGCCAGCAGGCCTTCAACAACGTCGTTCTTGACCTTGTTGGAAACCGCCTGCTTGAGCTCGCGCTCCATGTTCTTCTTCACTTCCTCACGGAAGGCGGCTTCGTCTTCGGCTTCGATACCGAAACGCTTGAAGAACTCCTGGTCCAGCTCGGGCAGCTGGGGCTCTTCAACCTTGTGGATAGTGATGGCGAACTTGGCAGGCTTACCGGCCAGGTCTTCGTTGTGGTAATCCGCCGGGAATTCTACGTCGATTTCCAGCTCTTCGCCGGCCTTACCGCCAACAATGCCCTTCTCGAAGCCCGGAATCATCTGGCCGGAGCCCAGGGTCAGGCGATGGCCTTCAGCGGAGCCGCCTTCAAACTCTTCACCGTCGATGGAGCCTTTGAAGTCGATGGTCACAACGTCCTTGTTCTTGGACTTGCGCTTCACTTCCTTCATGGTGGCCTGCTGACGACGCAGGTTATCGATCATGGTATCGATGTCTTTGTCAGTCACTTCAGACACCGGCTTCTCGACTTCAACCTTGCTCAGGTCGCCCAGTTCGATTTCCGGCAGCACTTCGAAGATAGCCACGAACTCGAGGTCTTTGCCCTCTTCCATGGTCTTCGGCTCGAACCGCGGCCAGCCGGCCGGGTTAACGTCCTGCTCCTGCAGTGCCTTGATGTAGTTGTCGCGCATAACCTCGCCAACGATTTCCTGGCGGATGCTGTCACCGAAACGACGCTTGACCACGCTCATGGGCACCTTGCCAGGGCGGAAACCGTTCAGGCGAACAGTACGGGCAGTTTCCTGCAGGCGTTTCTGGACCGCCTGGTCGATTTCCTGGGCGGGCACACCAATCGTCATGCGACGCTCGATGTTGGAGGTCGTTTCAACAGACACTTGCATGGAAGATCCTCAAATTACAGATTCTGTATGTGAATGAAAATTAAAACAAAATCCCGGATGAAGCGGTTCACCTCAAAGGGACGCAAAATTAAAGGCCGGTAGTTTATCACGGTTTACCCTGCCGAGAGAATCACCCGACACGCCGGAATAACGGATTGAGACCAGTACCACAACCGGACCGGACAAAAGATGGGGACAAATCAGAAAAAAGAAAGGGTGGTGCGAGAGGAGAGACTTGAACTCTCACGGGTTGCCCCGCTGGAACCTAAATCCAGTGCGTCTACCAATTCCGCCACTCTCGCACATCCGTCGCAGCACCGATCCCGGAACGGGAAGGTCAGAACCGCGGAAACAAACAAGGGGAAAAGTGGGGTGGACGAAGGGGTTCGAACCCTCGACCGCAGGAGTCACAATCCTGAGCTCTACCAACTGAGCTACGTCCACCACATCAGGGAGGTACCTTACGGTACGCATCTGCTTACTTCAACTTTGCTGGTTCGGCGAGTCCGGTGCCAACCTGCTTCGAGCAGTATGGCGCGCCCGGCAGGACTCGAACCTGCGACCATCCGCTTAGAAGGCGGATGCTCTATCCAGCTGAGCTACGGGCGCTTGACCGTTCGCCCACCTGAACATCCAGAAAAATGGTCGGGGTAGAGAGATTCGAACTCCCGACATCCTGCTCCCAAAGCAGGCGCGCTACCAGACTGCGCTATACCCCGTTAACTGAACAACAAGTGCCTCAGCAAAGTTGGCGCGCATATTACCGGCGCCTGAGGCATCCGTCAACACGGATTTTAAAAAACCTGCGTATAACGTTGATTCAGAAGACTGCCTGCCCCGGCAAAAGCTCCCTCCGGGAAGCTACATTGGCGTTCACGCCGAAGCATGAGACAATGCGCGGCCTCACTTCACCACTATTCATGCCCAACCGACAAGACGGAAACATGAGCGCCAAACTGATTAACGGAAAAGACATTGCCGCACAGGTCCGGCAGCGGGTTGCTGCCGGCGTGGAAGCCCGCAAACAGAAGGGGCTTCGTGTACCAGGCCTGGCCGTGGTCCTGGTCGGCAACGATCCCGCCTCGCAGGTTTATGTAGGCAACAAGCGCAAGGCTTGCGAACAGGCCGGTATCCTTTCACTGTCTTACGACCTGCCCGCAGACACCTCCCAGCAGGCTCTGGAAGCCCTGGTAGACGAGCTGAACGAAAACCCGACGGTAGACGGCATCCTGGTACAGCTTCCCCTGCCCTCACACCTGGACGCAGACCCGATCCTGGTAAAAATCCGTCCGGATAAAGATGTGGACGGCTTTCACCCCTACAACATCGGCCGCCTGATGCAGCGCAAGCCCGCCCTGCGCCCCTGCACACCGGCCGGCGTGATTACCCTGCTGGATTCCGTTGGCACACCCTATAAAGGCCAGCACGCGGTGATTGTGGGTGCTTCCAACATCGTCGGCCGCCCCATGTGTATGGAGCTCCTGCTCAAAGGCGCCACCACCACCGTATGCCACCGCTTTACCGACAACTTGGAAAAGTTTGTCAGCGAAGCAGACATCCTGGTCGCCGCCGTGGGCAAACCCGGCATCATCAAGGGCGAATGGGTAAAACCCGGCGCTACGGTGATTGATGTAGGCATTAACCGGATGGCCAACGGAAAACTGTGTGGCGACGTGGACTTTGAGGCGGCAGCCGCGCGGGCCGCTTACATCACCCCGGTTCCCGGTGGTGTGGGGCCCATGACCATTGCCACGCTACTGGAGAACACCTTGTATGCGGCGGATGTGCTGCATTCGGAGGTCTAGATTCTTCGGAGACCGGCGCTTACAGAAGGGTGGGGTCGTACCCCCGCCGGGGGTACGACCCCCTTGTAGCCTGCAAGGCCCATAAAAAACCCCGCCGAGGCGGGGTTTTTTGTGTCCGGTCTTACTGACCGTACTTGGCTTTCGCCTTCTGGCGATAAGCGTGCAGCAGCGGCTCGGTATAGCCGGCCGGCTGTTCGCGACCTTTCAGAACCAGGTCCACAGCCGCCTGGAAGGCAATGCTGTCGTCGAAGTTCGGCGCCATGTTGCGGTACCCGGCATCGCCGGCGTTCTGCTTGTCGACCACGGCAGCCATGCGCTTCATGGTTTCCATGATCTGCTCTTCGGTGCAGATACCGTGGTACAGCCAGTTGGTCAGCAGCTGGGAAGAGATACGCAGGGTTGCGCGGTCTTCCATCAGGCCGATGTCGTTAATATCCGGCACCTTGGAGCAGCCAACGCCGGAATCGATCCAGCGAACTACGTAGCCGAGGATACCCTGGGCGTTGTTGTCCAGCTCTTGCTGGATGTCTTCGGCCGTCAGGGCAGACGGATCTTCCATCACCGGCACCGTCAGGATGTCCTCCAGGGACGCCCGCTCGCGGTTAGCCAGCTCTTTCTGTACGTCGAACACATTCACCTGGTGGTAGTGCGTGGCGTGCAGGGTAGCGGCAGTCGGAGACGGAACCCATGCCGTGTTGGCACCCGCTTTCGGATGACCGATCTTGGCTTCCAGCATGCCAGCCATCAGGTCTGGCATGGCCCACATGCCCTTACCGATCTGGGCAACACCAGACAGGCCGGTTTCCAGGCCGATGTCCACGTTCCACTGCTCGTAGGCGCTGATCCAGGCCGCCTGTTTCATCTCACCCTTACGGATAAACGGACCCAGCTCCATGGAGGTGTGAATCTCGTCGCCGGTACGGTCCAGGAAGCCGGTGTTGATAAACACGGTGCGCTCTTTGGCAGCGTGGATACAGGCTTTCAGGTTAACCGTGGTGCGACGCTCTTCGTCCATAATGCCGACTTTCAGGGTAAAGCGCGGCAGGCCAAGGGCATCTTCAACGCGGCCGAAGAATTCGTTGGTGAAGGCCACTTCTTCCGGGCCGTGCTGCTTGGGCTTAACAATGTACACAGAACCCTTGGTGCTGTTCTGGAACTTGCCGTCACCCTTCAGGTCGTGGATGGCAATCAGGGACGTAACCAGGCCGTCCATCAGGCCTTCCGGAATCTCGCTGCCGTCTTTCAGCAGGATAGCCGGGTTAGTCATCAGGTGGCCGACGTTACGAACGAACAGCAGGCTGCGGCCCTTCAGGCTAACTTCGCTGCCGTCAGCGCCGGTGTAGCTGCGGTCGCCATTCATGCGACGGGTCATCATCTGACCGCCTTTCTCGAAGGACTCTTCCAGGTCACCCTTCATCAGGCCCAGCCAGTTTTTGTAGGCCAACACCTTGTCATCCGCGTCTACGGCAGCCACGGAGTCTTCGCAGTCCATGATGGTGGTCAGGGCTGATTCCATCAGAACGTCTTTAACGTTGGCACCGTCGTCTTTACCGATCGGATGGCTGGCATCGACCTGGATTTCGCAGTGCATGCCGTTCTTCACCAGCAGAATACCGGTAGGTGCATCGGCAGCGCCGGTGTAACCCACAAAGCCGGACTCGTCTTTCAGGCCGGTCACTTCACCGTTCTGCAGTTTCACCGCCAGCTTGCCGCCGTCGATGTAGTACCTGGCAGCATCGTTATGGCTGCCGGAAGCCAGGGGCGCGGAGCCGTCCAGCAGTTTGCGGGCCCACTCGATAACCTTGGCACCACGAACCGGGTTGTAACCACGGCCTTTCTCGGCACCGCCTTCCTCGGAAATAGCATCGGTGCCGTACAGGGCATCGTACAGGCTACCCCAGCGGGCATTGGCAGCGTTCAGCGCGAAACGGGCGTTCATGATCGGCACAACCAGCTGCGGGCCGGCCATGGTGGCGATTTCCGGGTCTACGTTGGCGGTAGAAATTTTGAAATCCGCCGGCTCGTCAACCAGGTAACCGATTTCTTTCAGGAAGGCCTTGTACTCGGCCATGTCCAGCTTCTGGCCTTTATGGTCACGGTTCCAGGTGTCCATTTTTTCCTGGATCTCGTCGCGCTTGACCAGCAGGTCGCGGTTGCGCGGAGCCAGCTCGTTCACAATCTTGTCGAACTCGGCCCAGAATTTTTCAGCGTCAACGCCGGTACCCGGGATCGCTTCGTTGTTTACGAAATCGTACAGATTCTTGGCGATTTGAATGCCGCCAACTTGAACGCGTTCTGTCATCGTTGCTTGCCTCGATGGGTTATGTTTCCCGACTCCCCCTTAGCGCACCAGGTGCGGGGGCATTAGTATTTGAGCGGCGCATTGTACGTGAAAATCCCTACAAGGTCATTCCCACTCAGCACAATGCGACTTTATGTGTATCAACCGGATCTCAGGCGCGGCGCCAGGTGGTTCCTTCCCGACTGTCATCCAGGATAATGCCCTTGTCCAGCAGCTCATCGCGAATGCGGTCTGCTTCAGCAAAATCCTTTCCCTTGCGCGCGTCGGCGCGGGCCTGGATCATCGCCTCGATATCTTCCGCCGTCAGCTCACTGCCGGTATCCGCCTGGAAGAACGCTTCCGGGTCCTGCTGCAGCAAGCCCAGCACCGCACCCAAACGCACCAGCACGGCCGCACTGCGCTTGGCAGCCTCTTCGTCACCTTCCCGGCGCTGATGATTGATGTCATTAGCTACCGCGTGCAACACAGCAATGGCGCCTGCGGTGTTGAAATCGTCGTCCATAGCCTCGGCAAACCGACGATCATGGTCGGATTCCGGCACATCGGCTTCTTTCGCCGGCGTGATGCCACGCAGGGCGTGATACAGCTTGGTCAGCGTGCGGCCAGCTTCGGCCAGATTGTCTTCGGAATAGTCGACCTGGCTGCGGTAGTGGCTGGACACCAGGAAATAGCGCACCACTTCCGCCGGGTACTTTTCCAGGATCTCGCGAATGGTGAAGAAGTTGCCCAGAGACTTGGACATCTTTTCTTTGTTTACACGAATGGCGCCGGCGTGCATCCAGGTGTGCACAAACTTGTGGCCGGTGGCGCACTCGGACTGGGCAATCTCGTTCTCGTGGTGCGGGAACAGCAGGTCCGGGCCGCCGCCGTGGATATCGAAGGTATCACCCAGACACTTGGTGGACATGGCAGAGCACTCGATGTGCCAGCCCGGGCGACCTTCACCCCAGGGCGACTGCCAGCTCACCTCACCCGGCTTGGCGGCTTTCCACAGGGCAAAGTCCGCCGGGCTGCGCTTGGCTTCCTGCACGTCCACCCGGGCACCTGCCAGCAGGTCCTCCAGCTTCTTCTTGCTGAGCTTGCCGTAATCCGGGAATGAATCCACCGCAAAGTACACATCGCCGTTGTCCGCCGCATAGGCGTGGCCGCCGGAAATCAGGGTCTGGATCATGGCGATGATGTCGTCGATGTAAGCTGTTGCCCGGGGCTCGTCATTGGGCGCCAGCACGCCCAGACGCGCTTCGTCTTCGTGCATCGCGTGGATCATGCGGTCGGTCAGGTCGGTGTAGACCTCACCGTTTTCGTCCGCCCGACGCAGGATCTTGTCGTCGATATCGGTGATGTTGCGCACGTAGTGCACATCATAACCACGGTGGCGCAGGTACCGGGTAATCACATCGAAGGCCACCAGCACCCGGGCATGGCCCAGGTGGCAGTAGTCGTAAACCGTCATGCCGCACACATACATGCGCACCTTGCCCGGCTCGATGGTTTTGAACTCTTCCTTTTGCTGCGTCAGCGTGTTGTAGATGCGCATTACTTGCCTCCCTTACCCCAGGAATCCCTCAGGGTCACGGTACGGTTGAACACCGGCTTGCCGGCCTTGGCGGTCAGTTCCTGGTCGCAGAAGAAATAGCCTTCCCGCTCGAACTGGTAAGGCAGGTCGGTACGCGGCTCGGCCAGGCTTTTCTCTACCCGCGCGCCTTTCAGCACCACCAGGGATTCCGGATTCAGGTGGTCCAGGAAGTCGCCTTCCTTGTCGCTGTCCGGGTTCTCGTGGTTGAACAGACGGTCGTACAGATTGATATCTGACTCAACGCTATCAGTGGCCGACACCCAGTGAATCACGCCATTAGGCTTGTAGCCTTCGGGGTTCACGCCCAGGGTGTTCGGATCGTATTCGCACTTCAGCTCGACAATTTCGCCACTGTCATCACGCACAACCTCTTTGCAGGTCATCACGTAACCACCGCGCAGGCGCACCGCCTGGTCCGGGGCCAGCCGCTTCCACTTGCGTGGCGGCTCGATCACGAAGTCTTCCCGGTCGATGTACAGGGTCTGGCTCCAGGTCACTTCCCGCTCACCCATCTCCGGCTTCTGCGGATGCACCGGCAGGGTCAGGGTTTCAACCTGGTCGGCCGGGTAGTTGGTCAGGGTCACCTTGAGCGGGCGCATCACGCACATGGCGCGGGGCGCCCGGTCGTTCAGGTCTTCGCGAATGGCATATTCCAGCATGCCCACATCCACGGTACCGCCGGCCTTGTTCACACCGATCATGTCGCAGAAACTCCGGATGGATTCCGGGGTGTAACCGCGGCGGCGCATGCCGGAAATAGTCGGCATCCGGGGATCGTTCCAGCCGTCGACCACGTTTTCATCCACCAGCCGCTTCAGCTTGCGCTTGCTGGTGATGGTGTAGTTCAGGTTCAGCCGGGCAAATTCGATCTGCCGCGGGTGGCACGGAATGGTGATGTTATCCAGCACCCAGTCGTACAGCGGCCGGTGATCTTCAAACTCCAGGGTGCACAGGGAATGGGTAATCCCTTCCAGGGCATCGGAAATCGGATGGGTGAAGTCGTACATCGGGTAGATGCACCACTTGCTGCCGGTCTGGTGATGGTCGGCATAGCGAATACGGTACAGGATGGGGTCCCGCATATTGATGTTCGGAGAAGCCATATCAATCTTGGCCCGCAACACCAGCTCGCCGTTCTGGAACTTGCCGTCCCGCATATCCCGGAACAACTGCAGGCTCTCTTCCACCGGACGGTCACGGTAAGGGCTGTTCTTGCCCGGCTCTTTCAGGGAACCCCGGTACTCAGCCATCTGTTCGGCATTCAGCGCGCACACATAGGCCTTGCCCTTCTGGATCAGCTCTTCAGCGAATAAATACAGCTGGTCAAAGTAATCGGAAGCGTAGAGTACTTCGTCTGCCCATTTGTAACCCAGCCACTCGACATCCTGCTTGATGGCGTCGATATACTCCTGGCTTTCTTTTTCCGGGTTGGTGTCATCAAAGCGCAGGTTGCATTCGCCACCGAAGGTTTCGGCAATGCCGAAGTTCAGGCAGATGGACTTGGCGTGACCAACGTGCAGATAACCATTGGGCTCCGGCGGAAAACGGGTAACGACCGTGCCGGTGTGCTCGCCCTTGGCGATGGCATCTTCGATCAGGCTTTGAATAAAGTTGTGGGCTTTCTTCGACTCGGCGCTCATACAATCTCTGTCAACGGGGGATGAAACATGGGAGCAATCCGAAGGCTCCGTGAAACCGCCTATTATACTCACAAATAGTCTCAGGACTCATGCACACAACGAAACTCTTCAGTACAATAGCGACTTTGATCATTCCGACCTCAAACTACAGGAAGCCCTGATGATTCTGCTGAAAACCAACCTCGGTGATATCAAACTGGAACTGGACTACGAAAACGCGCCGGAAACCGCCAAGAACTTCGAGCAGTATGTTCGTGAAGGTTTCTACGATGGCCTGATCTTCCACCGGGTAATCAGCAATTTCATGATCCAGGGCGGCGGCTTCGAGCCGGGCATGACCCCGCGCAAAACCCGCGAGCCGATCCAGAACGAAGCCGACAACGGCCTGAGCAACAAAACCGGCACCATCGCCATGGCCCGCACCATGGACCCGCACTCCGCAACTGCCCAGTTCTTCATCAACGTGCAGGACAACGGCTTCCTGGACCACACTGCCAAGAATGCCGAAGGCTGGGGTTACTGCGTGTTCGGTAAGGTTGTTGACGGCATGGACACGGTGAATCAGATCCGCGCCGTTCGCACCACCATGAACGCCGGCCACCAGGACGTTCCCTTCGAGGACGTGGTTATCGAGAAGGCCGAGGTTCTGGAGGACGCGTGACCACGCTGTTTATCTCCGACCTGCACCTGGAAGAATCGCGCCCGGACATCACGGGCGCTTTTCTCGGGTTCCTGAAAACCCACGCCATGGGTGTGGAGCAGCTGTACATTCTGGGCGACTTCTTTGAAGCCTGGATTGGCGACGACGAACGCACGCCGCTGCAGGAACAGGTAGCTGCGGCACTCCGTGAAGTGCGGGACAGTGGCACAGAGATTTTCCTGATGCACGGCAACCGTGACTTCCTGATCGGCAATGACTACTGCGAGCGGGCCGGCGCCACCCTGCTGGACGACCCTACTGTGATCGACCTGTACGGCACCCCTGCCCTGCTGATGCATGGCGACAGCCTGTGCACCGCCGATGTGGAATACCAGAAGTTCCGGGCCAACATGCGCAATCCGCAGATGCAGAAAATGATGCTGGCCCGCCCACTGGAAGACCGCCAGCAGATGGCGCGACAGCTGCGCCAGATGTCCATGGCCAAGAATCAGGGCAAAGCCGAAGACATCATGGATGTCACGCCCGAAGAAGTGGTGAAAGAGCTTGAACATCATGGCGTACAGCTGATGATCCACGGCCACACTCACCGCCCGGCCATCCATGACCTGGAAGCCAACGGCGAACCCGCCCGGAGGATTGTTCTGGGTGACTGGGACACGCACGTTTGGTGGCTGGAAGCCCGTTCAGGACAGGAACCGGAACTGAAGAAAGTCCCGCTATGATTCGGGGCCGCCCGCCGGCTCCCGATAGGTTTCCAGCCGCTTCAGCCAGCCTGGCAGCCAGCGTTCCCGCTCAATCGGGTTCCCGGCATTCTCTGCCCGCCGGGTAAGCACTCGGCCGGCGGCTTCCCGGAACGACTGCAGTTCCGTTTTATCACCGGCCGCGTCCATCTCCAGCAATACCTGCAACAGCCCCCAGCCTTGACCCTGGTAACGCTCACCTTCCGCCAGCCCCTCGCCCTTGAAGTTCACATAATCCATAAGGGCGTATACGCCGCCGGGGGTGGCACTCAAGGCTTCCAGGCGAGCACTTACCTGCTGCTGGCGATTCTCCGGAGCCGCCGCCACGATCTTGCCCAGAGATTCCGCTGCCCGTCGAAAAATGAACTCCGCCTGAAGCCCCTGGGTTCCTGCCAGAAACTCTCTCAACTCGGCAATCCTCGCAGAATCTTGCAGGGCGAGAAACGCAGCCCGGTCAGGCCAGGGCGCATCGAAGGGCTCGAGGTTGCGCAACCAGTCTGGCACGTTGGCCTGGCGTTGCACCATGTAGCGGATAAGCTGGGGAAAACTTTCTGTGAATCGACCCTCTACCCCCTCCGGATACCAGATAAAGTGCCCGATACCCAGAGACGGAAAGGCTTCGCCTTCATTCCAGTGCACCAGGCAGTCGAACCGGCTGGCGCATTCGTTGGCGAAGATTTTCTGGCCCACCCAGTCCAGCTGGGCAGGCTTAAGAGCCAGCGAGTCCGCCGTCACCGGGTCCCGGTCCGCATCACACCCGGACAAGACCAACAGCATGGCTGTCAGCAACAACGGAATCAGTGGCTTCATTTACTGCTCCACGAATGCCCGCTCGATAACATAGTGGCCCATGTCACCGCCACGGGCTTCTTTAAAGCCCATGTCGTTGAGGATGTTGCAGGTATCCTTGAGCATGCTCGGGCTGCCGCAAATCATGAAGCGGTCCTGCTCTATATCGAAGTCCGGCAGGCCCAGATCCCGCGTGATCTTGCCGGTTTTCATGGCTTCAGTCAGGCGGCCCTGGTTGCGGAACGGCTCCCGGGTAACGGTCGGGTAGTACAGCAGCTTGCCGGACACCATCTCGCCAAAGAATTCATTCTCCGGCAATTCGTCGATCTCTTGCTGGTACGCCAGCTCAGACACGTAGCGCACGCCGTGGGTGAGGATCACCTTATCGAAGGCTTCGTACACTTCCGGGTCTTTGATTATGCTCATAAACGGCGCCAGTCCGGTACCGGTGCTAATCAGCCACAGGTTGCGGCCCGGCAACAGGTTATCCAGCACCAGGGTGCCGGTGGGTTTGCGGCTGACCAGGATCTCGTCACCTACCTTGATCTGCTGCAGGCGGGAAGTCAGCGGGCCATCGGGCACTTTGATAGAGAAGAACTCCAGTTCTTCCTCGTAATTGGCACTGGCGATGCTGTAGGCACGCATCAGCGGCTTGCCATCGGTTTCCAGGCCGATCATCACAAAATGGCCGTTCTTGAAACGGAAGCCCGGGTCCCGGCTGGTTTTGAAACTGAACAAGGTGTCGTTCCAGTGATGCACACTGGTCACGGTTTCTTTCATCATATTGCTCATGGAGCCCTCGCCAGATTATTTGCGGTCAGTCATCAATTGGTAACCAGTTTAACCTTTTGCTTGAAATCGACAAAACAGGCTGTTCTCATAAACCTGTTCGATTTTATCGATAATTTGGCCCCACCCATTAAAAAAGCAGCAAAAGTGCCGGACCAATCATGAAATACAGTTTCCGCCAGCTCGAAGTCTTCCTTGCCGCCGCCCACTTCCAGAACATCACCCGGGCTGCGGAATCCCTGGCCATGTCGCAATCGGCTGCCAGCAGTGCCCTGAAGGAACTGGAGAACCAGTTCGACATCCAGCTGTTCGACCGTGTAGGCAAGCGCCTGCAGCTGAACGAGCTGGGCAGGCTGTACCGGCCCAAGGCCGAGTCCCTGCTGGCCCAGGCCACCGAACTGGAACAGGCCCTGAGCAAGCACTCGGAAGTAGGCGCCCTGAAAGTGGGTGCCACACTGACCATAGGTAACTATCTGGCCGTTGGCGTGATGGCCCAATACATGAATACCCCTACCCGGCCGAAAGTATCGCTGGAAGTGGCCAACACCAGCACCATCGCAAAACGGGTCAGGGACTTTGAGCTGGACATCGGCTTGATTGAAGGCGAACTGCAAGCCTCGGAACTGGAAGTGATCCCCTGGCGGGAAGACCGGCTGGTAGCCTTCTGCTCCCCTACCCACCCGCTGGCAGCAAAGGGCGAACTGACCGACGACGACCTGCGCGCCGCCACCTGGATTTTGCGGGAACAGGGCTCCGGCACCCGCCAGAGCTTCGAGCGCGGCATGCACGGCCTGCTGCCAGACCTGAACGTATTGCTGGAGCTGGAGCACACCGAAGCCATCAAGCGCGCCGTGGAAGCGGACCTGGGCATCGGATGTCTGTCAGAGGTGGTGCTGGCCGATGCCTTCAAACGCGGCAGCCTGGTGCCCCTGAAAGTGCCCCACCGGCAGTTTGACCGGCATTTCTACTTCATCCTTCATAAGCAGAAATACCGAAGTGCCGGGATTGCCCGGTGGATGACCTTATGCCAGGAGCTTTAAAGACTGTTTTTTTGCCACGGAATCCATATATGGTCTCCTCCCCGCTTGCAAGGCCTCAGACGTTGTTGATGAGGGACAGGTTGCTGCCATATATCCGGCCTGTTAACGAGGCGGCGTTGCCGCCTCTGGCCTTGATGAGGATTCGCCGCG
>NZ_JADARC010000017.1:0-17802 GCF_016464245.1 Marinobacter sp. bablab_jr003 | reverse complement strand
TCTGGTTGTGAAAGAGCATGCAGGTTAGACTCGGACATGGCGTATCATTCCTCTGTTGGTTGTGATCTTGGCGGTGATCAACCAACAGGATACGCCACCCCTTCAGCCTGCTTCCATACACCAGAAATCACCATAACTCCTGCCATACCAGTAGTCCGGCATAATGACGACCGGCATACAGGGGCCGTGCGGACACAAGATTGGCCAGGCCTGTCGTTCCCGGCGGTACCGGCTGACCGTTATAGAAATATTCAACGGCCAGATTGAGCCCGTTGCGAAACGCCCAGTTCAGATCCGCGACTCCCTGCCAGTAACTGTCTCCCGCGCCTGGCTTGCTCCAGACGAGTTCTGTGCGCCAACCGGTGCCAGCCACGGAGCCACTGCCGCTGACACCCGCTTTGGTGACGTCGGCGAACTCGCCCATCATCACGCCGGCATCGACCCCGGCAACGAAGCGCTTGGCCCGTGCCGCCGTGCTGGCATTCTGGCCCCCGTGTTGCGGCGCATGCACGGCGCTTACCCGGCCCGTTGCACCCCAGGATCTGTCCCATAACAGCGCGTCCACGCCAATGCGCTCGTCCGGCTCCAGTTGGAGTGGGCTGACAGGATTGAGAATGTCCATGGGGTTCCAGATCAGGGCGGTTGACCAATTCACCTGCTGGCGACCAAATCGGAAATCACCGACCGGTGAGCGCCACTGTATCGTGCCACGATAGAGCTGATGGCGCGCCAACATATCTCCCGATTCATGGACGTCCCCCTGAAGATCCCAGTAGCGCGGATCAGGAGCATCCTTGAGCAGGGCAAACTCCGGGCTGTCCAGGAAACTGCCAGCCACCAGTTCCAGATCGTAGGCCGCATCCACAACCCAGTCCTCATATCGGTAACGGGGCTCAATACGCAGGCGGATCAGGTTCGAGAAGTAGGGATTGTCGTCAATCAACGAGCGCGAGCCAACGCTCAGGTTCTTGAGCGATCCCGAATAGCTGTACTCCGCCTCAGCGCCTGAAGCCAGCACCAGCCAGGCCATCGCGACCAGCATCAATGGAGATCGCCTAACCATGGCGGATGGCCTCCACCGGATCCAGTCGCGAGGCCCGCCAGGCCGGATACAGAGCCACCAGCACCGAACACAGGAACAACAGCAGGCTGGGAAGCCAGACATGATCGAAAATCAGCACCGGATAGATACGGTCAGTGATACCGGGGATGGCTTCCAGAGCGCCGCTGATCGAGGACAGATCAATGCCGGTAGTGCCAAGCCAGACAACAAGCAGTCCGCCAACCACCGTTCCTACCAGCATTCCCAGTATTGCCAGGAAAAACGCCTCAAACAGAATAGTCAGTTGCAGCTGCGACCCTCTGGTGCCCAGTGCCAGCATTACGCCCAGTTCCGGGGTACGCTCCATCACTGACATCACCATGGTGTTCATGACACCTATGGCGACCACAACAAAAACCACCGACAAGATGAGATAGAAATCCACCTGACTCATTTCCACCATCTGCACCACCACCGGAAGCAGGCTTTCCCAGCCCTGGGCCACCAGTCCGTCGTTGGTCAGAAGCGGCGACTGATTCAGGATTCGCGCCAGGCCGGCACTCTTCGCCCGATCTGAAAGCCTCAATACGATCCGTGAAACTTCACCTTTCAGCAGGCCACCCAGGCGGCGCGCGGCGTTGATATCGGTGAAGACATACTCGGTGTCGAACAGGTCACTGCCAGTGCGATAGATACCGCGGATGGCCTGGGCACTGGAGGCAAGATCTCCGCCAGCCTGCTGGACCGTAATGACCAGCTTGTCCCCCAGCCGGGCGCCCAGCTCCTCAGCCAGCTTCTGGCCAATGACAATGCCCGTCTCCCCGGATTGAACGTAAGTGCCCTGCTCCATGTACCCGGAAAGCTCGGTAACCGCCCTTTCCTGCTCCGGTGCAATACCCACCAGCTCCACCGGCAGGCTCTTCCCGGGGTTGGCCACCATGGCACGCAGCAATACCCTGGGCGCGGCCGCCTCAACCTCAGGATGCTCCTGCAATCGCTGTTGCAAGGTTCGATTGTCGGCAATACGTAAATCTGGCGACAGATCCACGTCGTGACCCTTTGCCATCACCTGCACATGCCCGCTGAGCTGCTGGGTCGAGTTCTGGATCATCTGCTCGAAGAAACCATCGGCGAAGGCGTACAGGAATAGATAGGCCGCCAGCCCGAATGCAGTGGCCGAGGCGGTAATCATCGACCGTCGCGGGTTTCGGAATACCGAACGGAGCGCCATTTGTGCAAAAATCAGCAGCCGATGATCAGACGTCACCTGCCAGTGGATCCGGCGGATACGGTTGATCATAGTTCGCCGTGCGCCCATCGCCTCCAGCGGGCTGTTGCGACCCGCGTTCCAGGCCGGGAGGGCGGCCGCCAGCAGGGCTACCGACACCACCACAATGCCAATCACAACCAGGCGCTGAGCTTCGATGGTGGGATAAACGATGCCACTGAGCCCCGGCATGGTATCCATGGCCTTGATGTAGGCGCTGAAATCCAGCCCATTGCTACTGAAATAGCCGGTCACCGACAACCCAAGTACCAACCCCAACAGGTAGCCGAGACCGGCCAGAACCGTTGTTTCGAGAAGCACCAGCCAGACGATGCGACTGCTGGGTGTGCCCAACGCCATCATTACACCGAATTCGCGGCCACGCTCCAGTACCGACATCAGAATGGTGTTAACGATACCGGCCGCCACCACCACAAACACCACGAAGATCACGATGTAGGCGACGGCGTCGTGAAAGGCAACCATCTGCACCAGCGATGGCATCAGCGCCGGCCAGCCCAGCACTTCCACGTTTCGATCGCGCAACTGATTCCCGACAGTACCGACCACCTCGTCGAGCCGGTCAGCATCCTGCACGCGGGCCGCGATCTCGGTAAACCGCCCCTGAAAGGCATACAGCGACTGAGCGGCCGCCAGGGGCATCTGGGCCACGAAGCCATCGATACGCTTGATGCCAGTCTCGAACACGCCCACCAGCTCGAACCGGTCGGCGCCAATGGAGCCGTCCGCCGCCTGTACCACCAGTACCAGCTCGTCGCCCGGAGAGACATCCAGGGCACTGGCTGCGTCGACGCCCACAAGGATCTCATTGCCGCCGGTCAGATAGCGGCCGCGAACAATCGACCGGTCAAGCCGGGTTACATGGGGTTCCGTCGCGCTGTCGACGCCCATCACCTGCAATGCCCGCGACTGGTCCGCACGGCTGGCCAGGGCATGGCCCGTTACCCGGGGAGTGGTCGCCGCCACACCGGTTACGGCCGACACATCCTCTGCGAGATTCCAGCGCTCGGCCAGGGCAATGTTCATCTCCCGGTCGTCGTGAAAGCCGCGCTGATGTACCTTCAGGTCGCCGGTCACATAGCCAGTCATGTTGTTGATCATCTGGGCGTTGATGCCATCGATGAATGCCCAGAGAAACACCAGTCCGCCGACACCGACGGCCACCGACAACAGTGTGATGGCGGTGCGCCGGCGATTAACCCGGAGATTGCCAAAAGCCAGCCGTAGCCACGCCATCACGGCCGTATTTCCTCACGCTCGACGCGGCCATCCCGGAGATGGATTACCCGCCGCGCGCGTTCCATCACCATCGGATCGTGGGTGGAGAAGACAAAGGTAATGCCATGCTCGGCATTGAGCCCACGCATCAAGTCCAGCAGCGCCCCGCCGGTCTTGGAATCGAGATTGGCCGTGGGCTCGTCGGCCAGGACAATGGCAGGCTTGCTGACAATCGCCCGCGCCACCGCGACACGCTGTTGCTGGCCGCCAGACAGTTCATGGGGCAGCCGCCGCTCCAGCCCTTGCAGACCGACCTCCACCAAAATACGCTGGGCCTCGGCGCGGCGCTCCCGGAACGGCACTCCCCGTAGCATCAACACGTACTCGACATTCTCCTGCGCCGACAGCACACCGATCAGGTTGTATTCCTGAAAGACAAAGCCAATCTTCCACAACCGCAGAAGGGTCCGCTTCTTTCGGCTAAGCCCGGTGATTTCCTCACCCGCCACCTGAATGCGCCCGCTATCCGGCTCGTCCAGGGCTCCAATCTGATTCAATAGCGTGGTTTTACCCGATCCAGACGGGCCCACCAAGGTTGTGAACTCCCCGGCCTCGATCGCGACCGACACCTCATCCAGGGCCTTGACGGCGATGGAATCCTGACGGTAAATTCGCGAGACTTTCTCCACATTGACGATGCTCATGCCGGCCCCTCACTGTGGGTTGCGCAGCCAGCGCAATGAAAACACCTCTTCATCGATCGGCAGGTCGAATTCAATAGAGTCAATCGTGATCACCGTAGTAGGCAAGCGAAACCGGGATCGAGTCCTCCCGAACATTGAATTCAAGACGGCTCCACACTACCGAGGCATCAGGTCGGGGCGTCGAGACAACACGATACACAGGCACCTCACCGGAATCGTCGGTTTCGACCAATTCGTGGGTGTAGTCCTCGACGAACGAGCTTTCCTTGACCAGGTCGTCGTTGCTGAAGTTGGAGCCCATCCATGGCTGGAGCATCATCGACGGTGGGATCTTGATGGTGCGATCAACTTTGGGCAAGTAATTCCACATGGCATCGCCGATGCGCAGCGAGCTGATGCGCCGAACAAAAGGATAACGCTGATCCAGACTCTCATTGACTACTCCCTTTTCTACTATGAGCTACGGATCACCTTTGCCTCTTCCCCGACAGCGGAACCGCCATCTGTTTTCCCAGGCGCTTTAACAACGATCACCAAGCCAACAATTGTGATTCCTATCCCGATCATCTCCAGTGATGTGAAAGTTTCGCCGAACAAAAGCATTCCGATAGCGAGACCGAAAACAGGCGTTAAAAAAGTAAACGAATTGAGGCTGTTCAAGGGCGCGCTGGCGAGCAAGGCATACCAGAGCACAACCATCATTGCCGTTGCCGGAATGGCCAGAACGAACATGGCCGTCGTAAATGACCAGGTCCAATCAATCTCGAAGCCCTCGCCCAGGCTCACGGATGCTATTCCCAGAAACACTGAGCCTATGACAAGCTGGATGCCCATTGACCAATAGATATCATCGCTGCCGGCCTGGTATTTAAGCAGCACATTTCCAATGGCGGTTCCGATGGCTCCACCAAGAACATAGACGGCCCCTGAAAATCTGGCGTTACCAAACTCCATCTCTGGCATCGCTAGCACCACAACACCAATAAAACCAATCAAAAGGCCCACAAACACACGCCCGGTCACCACCTCTCGAACGATAAAAAACGAAAGAACCGCCGCAAACAGTGGTTGCGCATTGGCCAGAACCGTTGCAAGCCCCGGTCCCAGCTTGCCAGCACCGAGAAACATCCCTCCAAGCCCCATACCCGTGTAACTGAGGCCAATTACGGCCAGCATTAGAAGCTGGCGAAGTGAATAACTGGGCCGACCGCCTTTTGTAAAAGCGAGCAGAATCAGACAGAGCCCTGCCAGCAATGCGCGTAAAGCGGCAAAAAGCAAAGGTGGCGCGTCCGGCAACCCCACCACAATAAAAGGAAAGCAGATCGCCCAAAGAAAGGCGACAAGAACCATCCCAGCGACTGCACGTATCGAAAGTGATTGGTTCACCAACGGCTCCTTTATCTACCCATCAAATGAGTAGAGCTTTTGTTCAAGCTTGCCGCCCCAATCCGCGCAATCGAGGCAAAAACCTGGGAGTGTTGTCTGCATAGTGTCTCCAGGCTTCCCCGAACGTTTCTTCGGCTTCCCGTTCCTCACTGATCGATAACCGGGCATACATCCAGAGCAAAACCGGAAACATCGCCAGAGTTATAAGTGTTGGCCACTGCATAAGGAAGCCAAACATAATCAAGACAAAGCCGACATACTGAGGATGCCGAACATACGAATAGAGCCCCGTCGTAGCCAGCTTTCGCTCTTTTTGCGCCGCGTACAGGGTTCGCCATCCGGCGGCAATCAAGTAAAAACCTCCACCAATAAACACCGTACTCAACAAGTGGAAGGGGCCGAAATGGGGAGAGCCCTGCCAACCAAAGAGCATTTCAAGCAAGTGCCCGCTATCGTGGGCAAGCCAATTCACATCGGGGTATTGGGTCTGAAGCCAACCGGATAAGAAATAGAGTGTCAGCGGGAACCCATACATCTCAGTGAATAATGCTACGAGAAACGCGCTGAACGCGCCGAAGGATCGCCAGTCTCGCTGGGTCTGTGGCTTAAAAAAACTGAAAGCGAAGAAAATAAAGATCACCGAGTTAAGAACCACCAGCCCCCAAAGGCCGTAGTCGGACGAAGCATCAGTCATCGCGTTGGCCTCCGTTTTTGCCTTCTGGTTGATCGTGGTGGTTGTGGCCACCGTGACTCCCATGCCCTCCGTGCATAAACATATGAATAAACGGGCATGCAAGAAGGATTAACCACGGCAGAGCACCCAGAAGGTGAACCTTATGTTCGCCCCAGAGTAAAACCAAAGCGATAACCGCAAAAATTGCCAACGTAATCTTAAAACGCTTATCCATATAGAATCCCTTTGGGAAAAGCTTATCAGTGGGGCTTACTGGCTAGTAAGCCTCAAGCGATATTTGGTGACCTATCCCGTCCAAAGAAACGTCATCGATAATTTCCAGAGAGCCCGGATCAAGCACCCAGAGCCTGGCTTCGGCCCGACTGGTGATTAATAGGCTGCCATCGACGGGAGAGACCGCCAGGTGGTAAGGGGCCGGCGCCAGAGGCATGCTGTCGCGGGTTCCGCTGGCCAGCTCGATACGGACAACTTGGTTGCCGCCCTCGCTGGTCGCATAAAGTATCTGGCCATCTGTGCTTAGTCCCACGCCGTGGGGTTGCGGCCCAACATCGTATCTTGCCAGCACCTCACCTCTGGAAAGCCCAAGGACAGCGACTTCCCCCGAGGCCCCGTCATTCACATACACCCTCTCGTTGTCAGGGGAAAGCACCATGTGCTCAGGCCCACCGCCGACGCGAAGATTACGCTTGACGAACCAGTGCCGAGTATCCACTTCGCTGACGGTCCCGTTACCAGTATTGCTGACCAGTAAAGACTGACCGTCATCGGTCGCCACTACGTAGTTTGGCGCCGGGCCCGTGGCCAGGGTTTCAACGAGCTGTCCGGACTCCAGGTCAACCACACTGATCCCACCGCCCATAGGATGAGTGGAGACAGCGAATCGACCGTCAGGGGTCACCAGCACATGGTGCACGGGCCCTGGCACCTCTACAGTGCGAGTAATCGCGCTCTTGGCGGTATCCACAACGTAGATCCGGCCGGTATTGGCGTCTTCCGGAGCCGCGGTAGCTTCACCACCGTGGTGGGCCGCGTGCTCGTCCTCCGTCACGCCCTCCGGGCGACTGATCGGCTCTTCGCTGTCGTGCGCGGTCAGACTGCCAGCAACCAGATAGTGACCATCCGGAGTCAGGGCCGAGCCATGGGTGTTGATTGTCCCCATAATCGACGGCATTACCTGACGACTTCTCAGATCAATAATGCCAACAGAATCAGCTGTCCCCATGGGTACAAACGCTCGACGGCCATCTGCAATTGCAATAGTCGATAAACCTATCAAAGCGGTGATCGCGAATCCGGTAAACCACCCTTTTTTTGATCTATATTTCATAGTTCTGCCGCCTGAATCATCGTGTAGTACCAGTCTGCTACCTATCGGGAGAGTCTAAGATGGGTAGAGAGAGCCAACTTACCTAGCGATAGCTCAACACGCGGAACTGAAACAGACCTGAAAACAGATCTGAAGCATGAATCTATTTGACGTAGATCACACATGGGAGATAGGTTTTTTTGAATTTCAAGTATGCGATTACAATCAGTGAAACTCTCGACCAACGGACTCCTGATGCCCGAACCTATCCACAAAAACCAACGATTAGCCGACAGTCGAGCCTACAAGCTCAATCGCCATTGCTACTGCATCACTCTCGACCGTAAAGCGCTCAACAAGAGCCTCAGAAGCATTCTTATCGATGCTGGAAGTGGACCGTCAGAGTTCGCCGAGTTCGACCAGCTTTTTTCAAACACACCGATTTTTGTTCCCAGATCCGACATAGCTGCGATGGAAAGGATCGTCCAAGCGATCGAATCGGCCACCGAACTTCCGTCGTTTCGTGAACGAGTTCTGTCCTGGGCACCCAAAATCGCACAGTTCAATCCGGGCCCCATTGGGGCATTCATGGGTTACGACTTTCACCTGGGTCCCGACGGCCCCCGGCTGATAGAGATCAACACCAATGCCGGAGGTGCCTTCCTGAACGTTGTGCTGGCGAGAGCCCAGCATCGCTGCTGTAACCCATCTCAACAGACCGCAGTAACCCGTAGCGAGCTCGACGGATTCGAGGATGCAGTGTTGACGATGTTCAAACAGGAGTGGCAAAGGCAGCATGCCACTTCGGAACCCAACTGCCTGGCGATAGTTGATGATGCCCCGAAGACCCAGTTTATGTTTCCCGAATTCCAGTTGGCCCAACAACTTTTCCAGACCAAAGGAATTGAGGCGTTGATACTCGATCCCTCAGAGCTTGTGTATGCCGATGGGCGACTGACAGCCCGTGGTAAGCCCATTTGTATGGTTTACAACAGGCTGGTGGACTTTTCACTGGACGCCACGGCTCATGCGGCATTAAGACGTGCGTATCTGGACGGCGCCGTGGTTGTAACTCCCAACCCCCGAGCTCATGCCATTCTGGCCGATAAGCGAAACCTGACCTTGTTGTCAGCCCCGCAGACTCTACTCGACTGGGGACTGAGCTTAGCGGATGCGGGCTGCCTGGAAGACGCCGTGCCGAAGACCCGGCTGGTTTCGAGTGAAGATGCTGCGGCGTTGTGGAGCGCTCGGCGCCAATTGTTTTTTAAGCCGGTTGCAGGTCACGGCAGCAAGGGTGTCTACCGGGGCGACAAGATGACCCGGCGTGTTTTCGAAAACATTCTGGATGGCGGCTATATCGCACAAGATCTCGTCCCCGCTGGAGAACGAACTCTACGAATTGACGATGCGGTGACCACCAGAAAGGTCGACATTCGCCTGTATACCTACGCCGGCAAAAGTCTGCTGGTTGCCGCGAGGATATATCAGGGCCAGACAACCAACTTTCGCACGCCAGGAGGCGGGTTTGCACCGGTCTTCCAAGTGTGACTATTCACACTACGGGCAGATACTGCCAGGTGATGTTCATGCTTGATCTGCTCCTGTCCATGGCTCAGCAGCCCGATGTTGCTTACAACCTTCTCTGGGTGCTACCAGGGGCTCATGATGCAGCGCCTTCAACAGGCCGGCAGTCATAGCAACAATAACCAGTGAGAACGGCAAAGCCGCAAGTATGACCGCATCCTGAAGGACGGCAATCCCTCCAGCCACCAGCAGCACAGCTGTCAGCACCCCATTGGCAATGGCCCAACCGGCTCTTGACGCTTTCGGAGGCTCAAGTTTTCCTCCCGACAAAATGATATTGACGACCAATGCGCCCGAGTCCGCAGACGTTATAAAGTAGATGCCGATGAGGAGGGGGTAAAGCCCTCTGGAGCAAAAGGGTTACCCTGGAAGTGCATGATCGGCTCGGCAATGCTCCAGAACAGGAGTCCTACCCCGGTTCCAGCCGCAAACAGCATCGCCAACCAGGGAAAAAGCCGATATTCGGGTTGCTCATAATCTTTACCAAGACGGACGTTCTTATAGCGGCCCAGTCCCAACCACAATACAAATGCCGTCAGAAACGCAACCAGTGCCACATACCACCAGCGCAGCAGACCATCGACGGACGAAGAAACGTAAGCGAGCGCATACGCAAACTCAGACTGCCAGATCAGCGCGCCAGCGAGGGTCAAACCAATGGCCCCAATGCTAAATAGTGGCGGCAAAGAGCAGCTCCTCGACCGGGACCCCAAAAACCCTGAACCCGCTGATCGCTTCGTTGTTCCAGTAAAGATCAACAAAGTTTGGGTGTGACCAGTTCATCGCACTGAAAAAAACGAAATAAAACAGCGAAAATATTGCGGCACCTTTTATCGCACCATCGAGAAGATCGACTCGACAAATAACAGTGCTGATGGCCCCAGCCAAGAGCCCCATAGAGGCGGTATATATTGAGTTGAGACTGGTGGTCAGTTCCAGGAAGGCAAACACTAAAACCGGGGAGCTCAGAGCCAACGCATGAAACCGATGCATCCTCCCCAGTTTATAGTCACTCGGTATTGACTTTGCTTTCGTGGTCGATCCGAGCTCATAAAGCGTACTGGCCAAGCCACCCACGGCGAAAGAGAACAGAATACTCTCGACATCAAAGCCGTAGTTTTCCCCCAATCCGAACAACGTTGGAGGGCTCCAGTATTCCGGGTAAAAAAACGGGCTCCGTTAACCCCAGGGGAGCGGTACCAAGACTCATTGTCAGCATTTTCTTCTTGTTGCGGGTAAAGACGAAAACCACACTCCACAGAAGCACCAACAACACGCTCCAGATCAAATAGGTATAGAGCATCGGCATAAAAAACCATCCTGGCTCAGTGTTTATTCACAAGATTGCGGGGGGCACCCTCGATGAAGCCAACAATGTTTTCGCCAGTGGTCTTGAGGATTCTTTCGACAGCCTCTTTCGTATTGAACGCACTGTGGGGGGTGACGATGACGTTTCTCATGTGCTGAAGAACATGGTTGGCAAACAGCGTTTCCAGATCATGTTCCTTGTCAAAAAAAGAGCGGATCAATTCCACCTCTTCCCTGATGGAGGGCTCATCCGGCAGTACATCAAGACCGGCAGCCGACACCTTCCCATCCGCCAGCGCGTGCAGCAAAGCCTGGGTATCAACAATGGAGCCGCGAGCGGTATTAATCAGGACAACCCCGCGCTTCATCCGGGCGAACTCCCTGTCCGACAGAAGATGCTTGGCCGATTTGCTGCCAGGAACGTGCAGCGTCACAACATCGGACTGCTCAAGAAGACCATCCAAATCGACGTAAGACACGTTATATCGGTCCGCGAATACGTAATCCGGCTTGGGATCGCAGGCAAGAACGTTCAGACGAAACCCTTGCGCGATTTCCACAACACGCTTACCGATAGCACCGGTACCGATCACTCCAAGGGTTTTGCCTTGCAGATCGAATCCCTGCAGGCCTTTCTGCGAAAAATCCCCCTTGCGAGTGCGATTGGTCGCCTCTGGAATCTTGTGGCTAATGGCAAGGAGCAGCGCAAAAACATGCTCCGCTACCGTCTGGTCACCGTAGACGGGCACATTGCTGACTGGAATCGCATTTCTGGTGCAATACTCCAAATCGATATGGTCGTATCCGGTCGAGCGGGTAGCAATGAACTTCAGATGCTCAAAACAGTCAAGGACCGAGTGGTCCAGGACCGAATGAACGAAAGGGGAGATGATATCGGCGTCCCTGTATAGCCCAACGTTGGCTGTTCCGAGTTCCTCGTCCGTGAAAACAACCTCATGATTGCAGCAGGCCTGCTGCAGAATATCGCACTCCCACTTCTCTGCCTCAAAGAACACAATTTTCATTAGTTTTCCCTGGCCAAACTGATTTTTACTCCGACCTCAGCACTGAGCGCCACAGGATAGGACTTCCAGTGAGAGGTCATCGATATGGTCGTTTCGCGCCTAGACTTTCTCTCGACGCAAACGCAGGGAGTTCATTACCACCGACAATGAGGACGCGCTCATTGCAAAAGCGGCAAAGATAGGTCCTATCAGGATGCCAAAGAATGGGTAGAGCACACCAGCAGCCACCGGCACACCCGCACCGTTGTAGACCAAGGCAAAAAACAGGTTCTGCTTGATATTTCGCATCGTCGCCTGGGACAACCGTCTGGCGCGGACAATGCCATCGAGGTTACCCTTAACCAAGGTAAAGCCCGCGCTCTCAATGGCGACATCCGCGCCGGTTCCCATCGCAATGCCAACATCGGCCTGGGCCAGGGCGGGTGCGTCATTTACGCCGTCCCCCGCCATCGCTACCTTGCGCCCCTGGCTCTGAAGCTCGCGAATGATGCTGGCCTTGTCCTCTGGCAGCACATCGGCACGAATCTCATCGATACCGAGTTTACCCGCCACCGCCTTTGCCGTGCGCTCATTGTCGCCAGTTGCCATAATTATGCGGAAGCCAGCGGCGTGGAGGGCCTTGAGCGCAGCGGGTGTCGTTTCCTTGACCGGGTCGGCTACGCTGACAAGGCCTGCAACGGCGCCGTTAAGCACCACAAACATGACCGTTTCGCCTTCATCGCGTCTGCTATTGGCAACCTCCATCAGATGGCCACCGTCCAAGCCCAGCTCTTCCAGTAGTTTGGCATTGCCCAAAGCCACTGGCTTGCCATCCACAACACCCTTGACCCCCTTGCCTGTAACGGCTTCAAAGTCATCGGCCTTTCCAAGCATCACGTTACGTGCCTCGGCGCCTGAAACGATGGCTTCAGCGAGCGGATGCTCTGACCCTTTCTCCAGTGTGGCCGCAAGCCTGAGGACCTCGGTCTCGTCATGACCCGATTCCGGCAGCACCGCCACTAGTCTGGGCTTGCCTTCCGTCAAGGTACCGGTTTTATCCACAATCAAGGTATCCACCTTGGCAAAACGCTCCAGCGCTTCGGCGTTCTTAATCAGCACACCTAACTGGGCACCGCGCCCCGTAGCCGTCATGATCGACATAGGCGTAGCCAACCCCAATGCGCAAGGGCAAGCGATGATAAGCACCGCAACCGCAGACACGAGCGCATACGACAAAGCTGGCGCCGGTCCCCAGATGGCCCACGCCACAAAGGACAGGGCCGCCACGGCAATAACCGCTGGTACGAACTTGCCGGCCACCATATCGGCAAACTTCTGGATAGGCGCGCGGCTGCGCTGGGCATTGGCAACCATCTCGACGATTTGACTGAGCGTAGTATCCGCGCCAACCCGGGTCGCCTCCATAACAAGGCTTCCGGTACCGTTGATGGTGGCCCCGGTTACTTTGTCTCCCTCCACTTTCTCTACCGGAACCGGCTCCCCGGAAATCATTGATTCATCGATGGATGAGCGGCCTTCAACAACCACGCCATCCACCGGCACCTTGTCACCGGGGCGCACCCGCAAATGATCACCGACCTTCACATCCTCCAGAGCAACCTCTGTTTCGGTTCCATCGGGCCGGATCAGGCGCGCCGTTTTGGCGGCCATATCCAGCAACGCACGTATGGCTTTACCGGTGCCCTCACGGGCCCTCAGCTCCATCACCTGGCCCAGCAGGACCAGTGTGACGATAACGGCTGCCGCCTCAAAATAAACGCCAACGTTACCCTCGGAGTCCCGGAAGCCTTCCGGGAAGATCCCTGGCACAAGGACCGCTACGATGCTGAAGATATAGGCCGCCCCAACTCCCATGCCGATCAGGCTGAACATATTCAGGTTCATTGTCCGAAACGAGATGTAACCGCGAGCAAAGAAGGGCCAGCCGGACCATAGGATTACAGGAGTAGCAAGCACCAGTTCAATCCAGAGTGACAAACGCTCACCGAAGAAGTCGCGAACCGCCATGACACCGATAAAGGGAGTCATGGTCAAAATCAGCAAGGGCACTGAAAATGCCAGGGCAACCCAGAGCCGATGAGAAAAGTCCACCAACTCCGGGTTGGGCCCCTCATCGTCAACGGCGGCGGACTCCGTTTCCAGCCCCATGCCACAGATAGGACAGGCGCCGGGCTTGGTCTGGCGCACCTGAGGGTGCATGGGACAGGTGTAGACCACACCCGAATATCCAGGCGGCACGCGATCATATTTCCGGTCATCGCCTGACGGTTTTTCATGCTCTCCGGAACACTGGTGCGAATGACCGGAATGATGGTGCGAATGACCGGAATGATGGTGCGAATGACCGGAATGGGAGCTCGTTCCGGCCTGCTCCATAGGCACAAGGTGCATTCCGCATTTGGGGCAGTCTCCCGGCTCGTCGGATACCACCTCCGGATGCATCGGGCAGGTATACTTCCCCCCTGCTTCTCCGGCTACAGTATTCTCGTCATTCTCGTCACGAGCGCTATTATGTTTTGCAGACATCGTCCGTTCATCCTTTCGTTTGTTCCAGGCCAGCCACACAGTGTTCGACCTGGCTCCCGGTAATGGAATTGCCGCATGATGGTTTATCATCTCACTACACCAGACTGAACTGAACCTGAAAAGCACTTCTGCGCTTTGCATTTTTTTGATCACCATCAACTTTTCGGTAAAGCCATTGCCCTGAGGTACACGTCAAACCGGACTTTCAGCTGAAATTCAGTCTTTGCCTATACTCTGTTCACCTAAAAAATATCACGGTTCGTTCGCTCCTCTTCAGAAACTGGGAGATACAAAAGATGGTCGGTCAGAGAATTATTCGTGTCGCGGTCAATGGTTATGGCGTTATCGGCAAGCGGGTAGCACAAGCCGTTGCGGTACAAAAAGACATGGTCATAGCAGGTGTAGCTGATGTCGCGCAGGACTGGCGAGTGAGGGCCGCGCTGAGTAGAGGATATGCCCTGTACGGCGCGACTGAAGAGCACGCCGTTGCTATGGGCGCAGCCGGGCTCGATGTTTCCGGCTCTCTAGATGACTTACTTGGAGCCGCGGATATCGTGGTGGACTGCACACCGAAACACCTGGCCAGCAAGAATATCGAAACCTACCGGCGGCTTGGCATCAAGTACATCGTTCATGGCGGCGAGAAACATCAAAGCACGGGCCATTCATTCGTTGCCGAGGCCAACTACGCCAGCGCTGTCGGCCGTGACTGCACGCGCGTCGTATCGTGCAACACGACGTCGATCATTCGTACCCTGTCAGCGCTCAAACGCCACGGCTTGCTGGACCGGGCACGGGGAACCCTTCTGCGCCGGGCCACCGATCCCTGGGAGAGCCACCAGGGCGGGATCATGAATACCGTCGTGCCAGAGCCGGAGATTCCCAGTCACCAGGGCCCGGACGCCCAAAGTGTCGACCCGGACCTGGATGTGGTAACCATGGCGGTCAAGGTTCCGGAGACACTGGCCCACCTGCACTACTGGTCCGTTCAACTGACACGTGAGGCGAGCAAGGACGAAGTGCTCGATGCGTTCCGCACCTCCTCCCGCATTATTTTCCTCCGGAACAGCGACGGGCTAAGCGCGATCAACAGCGTCAAGGAGTTGATGGCCGACCTTGGCCGACCTCACGACAGCCTGTATGAAGTCGCGCTTTGGGAAGACATGCTCAAAGTGCAGGGCAATGAGCTGTTTTATGCCTATATGGTCGACAACCAGGCGATTGTTGTTCCGGAAACCATCGATGCCATACGCGCACTGACCGGGGCCGAACCCGATGCGGAAACGTCGATCAGAGACACCAACGACAGCCTGGGTATCGGCTCTTTGGGGTTATAGATATGGACGGCAACCCCGGCGACGTCGCCTGTGAACCCGAGGGCGGGGCCGTGAAGGGTGTGTTCAGGCTGTTCGGTGAGGGAGACGAACTCTATGCGGAGATGATTCGCTCGGTCCGTGCTGCCACCCAGCGTATCTTTCTTGCTTCGTATATCCTCGCGGCGGACGAGGTGGGGACTGAACTGCTTGATGAACTGATGAAGCAGTCCCGCCACGGCCTCGACGTGCGCATTCACGTTGATGCGCTGGGCTCAAGCAGCGTTCTTACCCGAAAGCACCGACGCCAGCTCAGAGCCGCCGGCATCCGTCTTCAGCGCTTTCACCGCTGGAGTTGGCGGCAACCGATGCGTTACAACCGTCGCGACCATCGCAAGCTGCTGGTCATTGACGGCAAAACAGCGTACCTCGGCGGCTTCAACATTCATCGCGAAGGCTCGAGGCGCTATTACGGCCCAAAGCGTTGGCGCGACGTGCATGTGTGCTTCGAGGGGCCTCTGGCGGCGGAGGCTGACGCTCTGTTTGACGCCTTCTGGTGCGGTCACCCTGACTGGAGCCCACAGAGTCATACCATCGGTGACAGCCGGATCACTCCCAATACCACACGCGCCTGCCGCATCCAGCTGCGGTGCTCCATCAAAGACCAACTGGCCGGAGCATCCGACAAAATCTGGCTGGCGACGCCCTATTTCGTACCGGACCGGGGATTACGCAAACAACTTGCTCTCGCGGCCCGCCGGGGAGTCGATGTGCGGATCCTGACCACCGAAAAGACCGACTCGACCCCCGCACAATGGGCTGCCCGCGCCATTTACGGGGAACTGCTGGAACACGGCGTTCGCATATTCGAGTACACACCCCGGCTATTGCATTCCAAAGTACTGCTCGTTGACGATGCCTGGGGCAGCATAGGGACCGCGAACTTCGACTACAGAAGTTTGTTTATTAACTATGAACTGACGCTGATTTCCACAAACGAAGCCTTGAATGGCCAGTTAAGAAACGAGTTCGTAACTGATTTGCTGGATGCCAGTGAAATCACTGGCATCGCCTGGAAACACCGCGGCTTCATGAAAGGCGTGTATGACACGCTTGGCCTGTTGCTACGCAAGTGGCTTTGAACGGGCCCTTGATGCCAATGCCCGACTCCCTCAGAACCCATAGCGCGCCCCGAGATACAGGTTATTGTTACCCTGAAACTGACCGAAGAAGGTTTCCTCCCGCGCGCCGAAAAACAGGTTTCCGCCGGCTTCAACAGAGAGATGGTCATCAACCTGATAGCCCACCCGGGGGCGCAGGTACGCGTCCCGGTCCGAGGGCGAGTAGAACAGGAACAACGACCACTCCAGATTCTGGCTGTGTGTCAGCCATGTCAGCCGCTGGGTGAGGACGTGGCGATTCTCGTCCCGCACCGGGGCACCAGGGGGCAAGGCCCGCCGGTAGGCCTCAAACTCGCCCATGCGCTCAAGGTAGTATTGCAGGCCCAGGGTCAGGTTACGGGCAATTTCCTGCTCATAGCCGAGCAGCAGGCGCAGCTCGCTGTTGCGTACTGTGGGATCGTCGCCATCGCGGTCTGCGCGGGAATCGTAATAGCCCAGCTCGACGTTGCCGATGCCGGCCCCCACCGGCCCGCGCAGGCTGGCGCCGAGCACCGACAGCGGAGGAAACCTGGCCCGACCGCTGGCCGGATCAGCCCCGGCCGGGCTCTTCCAGAAGCCGTCGTAGCCGTAGAGCGCGACCTCGTAGGCGCCAAGGTTACGGTACAGCCGGGCGGCCCACTCGTCGTCTTCGAACGCGTCCGCCGGGCGGCCCGCCAGTACAACCGCATTGCGCCCGGTCAGCCGCCCTTGCCCTGTGTTGAAGAAAGAGAGACGGCGACCGTCGATGAAGCGATCCGCGTCAAACCGGGGGGTGTAGACAAGGTCAAGATTGGCCCAGCTGGAAAAAGCCGAAACCTTCAGCGCGTCCGAGGGCGCCTTGAGGTACTCCACATCGCGGCCGATAAAAAACGAAACCCAGTCCTTGGGAAACAGATCGTTGATGAACACCAGGTCGCCGGTTCCCCAGGTTAGTATCTGGCGCCCCAGCGTGATTGAACGATTCATTCATAGCATGATTGACCTGTATGTCGGGCGGCTAGCTGAATCGGTTGCCGCCCGGATTGTTTTAGTGTGAGAATCAGCACGGTGATCACCAACGCTTTACTTTTCCCCGTAAAGACTGTTGTAAATCGATCCTCGCGCTCTATCGCTACAATGTCGCCTTATCAGCGCCTGAGGAGCCACTTTTTGACAGGATCGCCTGCACTATCGAATGGGCATCACATTTGTTGGCCTGCAGCAGCCCCGATGTATCCAGGGTGCCACCATGGTTTTCATAGCCAAACG
>NZ_JADARC010000016.1:0-9161 GCF_016464245.1 Marinobacter sp. bablab_jr003 | reverse complement strand
TCTGGTTGTGAAAGAGCATGCAGGTTAGACTCGGACATGGCGTATCATTCCTCTGTTGGTTGTGATCTTGGCGGTGATCAACCAACAGGATACGCCACCCCTTCAGCCTGCTTCCATACACCAGAAATCACCATAACTCGAGGTAAAGCTTCACCATCTTTAATTTGAATGCTTCACTATGTGTTCTTGTCATGTGACTCCCCAAAAGTCGGTGTCCAACTTTCGGGGGTCACTTCAATAGCGGGGTCAGACCCCCGATACATTTCGCTTTGCCAAATGTACCGGGCTGTGGGGCTTCACGCGTTAATCATGGGTAGGCACTCGCTTGGACACTAGCCTGACCCGGTCATCGACAGGCTCCAGGCGTTGCCTGTGCACTGTTGATGCCTAAGAACCATGCGCATATACTGATTCAAATACTGTTCGAGGGGGCATGCCATGCGAACTACTGAAGCTGCGAAATCCATACGTAAACCGACGAATCTGTCGCTGGATAGCGCTCTTCTTAAAGAGGCAAAATCCCTTGGAATCAATGTCTCGCGGTCTGCAGAGGCAGGAATTGCGGAAGCAGTCAAACTTCATAAGCGGAGCAAATGGCTTAACGAGAATGCCGAGGCGATTGAAAGCTCGAATGCCTACGTTGAAGCCAACGGCTTGCCTCTTGCGCGACATCGGCAGTTCTGATGTCCCGTTTCGATATTTTTGAAAATGAACAAGGAGCAGGGTACCTGCTGGATGTACAGTCCGACCTTCTCAGTGGCTTGAACACACGAGTAGTCGTGCCGTTACTGCCCAAATCGTCGGCGCCATTCCCTGCGCAGAGGCTCAATCCGGTGTTCAGCATCAACGGCATGGAAGTCGTCATGGCTACTCAATATATGGCCGCTGTACCGGAAACTGAGTTGCGCTTTTGCTCCGGTAGCCTTGCTGAGCTGCAGGATGAAATTGTCGCAGCACTGGATATGCTGTTTTTGGGCTTTTGATTCCACCCCACCAAATGTACCGGGGGTCTGACCCCCACCCCAAAAATCACAAAGTCGTCAAAAACGCCGCCAGCTCCTCAACATCCCCGGCCGTCAACGGCGCGGCAATGCCAATCATTGGCGAGCTCTGCACCGCTGGGTCCATGTCTTTAAAGCGTTTAAGCGCGATCTTGATGTATTCCGAAGGCTGGCCGGCCAGGCGGGGCATGTCGCGGAAGCCTTCGGCCTCTTTGCCATGGCAGGCAGAGCACTTCGCCTGAAACTTGGCGCGGCCAGCGTCGATCAGATCGGGAGCAGGGCTGGTGCGGGGCTTGGCTTGTTGCAGGGAGTAGTACACAGCAATGTTGATGCGCTCTTCCACGGTGAGGGTTTGCGCCAGCTTGCTCATCACGTAGTCTTCACGCACGCCGTTGCCGAACTTCTCGAATTGCTCGAACAGGTAAAGCGGGTGCTGGTCGGCCAGATTCGGAATGTAGTCACGCCTGCTGTTGCCGTCTTTCCCGTGGCAAGAGCCGCAAAACAGGATGCGCTCCTTGCCCGCAGCATAGGCGGCATCGCGCCGGGAATCATCGGCCATAATCGATTCCAGCTCACTCAGAGCTTGGTGAACCGATTGGGAAAACGCCACCGGCGCAGCCATCATTCCGGCTACCAACAAGCCACCCGTACACAACTTCCGCAGCATCTCGCACCCTGCCATCTGAAAATTGTGCCAAGAATATAGACATACCCGCAGGCCATTCTTGCTAAAGATCAATAAAATCCAACTTGGGGTCAGACCCCCGATACACTTTGCCGGGCAAAATGTACGGGGCTGACCTGCTTCGTTGATTATCTGATGGAAACCTCGAACTCGCCGGATTCGTTGTCTTCTGTTACTTCTACGTCAAACATCATGTGCGAGGGAGCATCGCCGGTGGGTTCGCCAAGCGTTACGCTTCTGGTGCCCAGAGCGCCGTCTTTAAAGGAGGCAATCTGCAGTGTCGCTGTTCTGCCATCTGCGCGACTGTAATTGGCGATGCCAACCTGGTAAGTACCGGTTTGCAGGGTTTCTGCTTCACAAGATGCGAAATAGTGTTCGGGGCCATTGGCTGTGGTGTTATCAACATCCAGGTAGCCGGATTGTCCGCTCATGGTCTGATAGAAGACATGGGAACCGCCGGGTTCATACACGTGCAGGTCGACATCGCCAGTACCGTTCCAGGTCAGTGTGGCGGTAAAGAACCCTGTCTCGGCTTCTGCCGGCATCTCTGGTGGTTGCACAGCTGCCAGTTCATTCTCGATATCTCCCACAACTGCGGCACCAATATTCAGTGCAGGGTTAAGGTAAATCTCCAGAAGCCCGTGCCCCAGGATGTCTGTTTCACCATTCAGGCCCGCCGGGCGATCCAGATAGGCTGGGATAATGTCAGTTATGTCCTGCACACCTCCGGTAGCCCGAAGGGCGTTGATGACAAGGTCTTTGTCCGCGAGGCGATGAGGCCCGTTGGCTATGGGTGTCGCTGGTGCAATATGTACCAGTTTCAATGATTCGGCATCGGTTTGAGATGCAGCATAATCATAAGCGGAATTGGCAAAGAGGTTCCCTTGTGAATGAGCGACCATCACTATCTGTTTACCCTCAACTATCCAGGTATCAAGACGTGATTGATGCTCTGCGTAGTTGTTGAGAGTTGGCGGATTGCCTGCCAGTGAAGTCAGTGATTCCACGATAGATGCACGGTACCAGTCCAGGAAGTCATCGCGAATCTGGGGCAGGGTGGTTGCCAGTTGCCCCAGCTTCTCCCACCAGGTGCCGCCACCGTTGATGAGTTCCAGTGCGAGCTCGAAGCGGCCGTGAAGTATCTGCTCCTGCTCGAGAACCCGTTGCTGGAAAGTTTCTACGAAATCTTCGAGGCCGTTGGTGTGGTTATACATGACCTCGTAGCGAATGTTCTCGCCGTCGGCTCGTTCGTTGCCATGAATACGGCGAAACTCATTCAGCGCACGATGAGCTTCGGCGCTAGTGGTCTGCACCCCATTAAAAAATGCAAAGATAATTCCCGAATCCCGGCAAAGATTCCTTGTTTCAACAGCTTGTGCCCATGCCTGAATAGGCATTGCTGCTACCAGCAAGATGGCCATTCCAACGCTGACAAACTTCCGTGTTTGCTTATTCACAACTGTTTCCCTCCGGCAGCGACCAGGATGAACCATCCAGCGCTTTGTTGAACTCCATGTACTGTTTCAATCGTTCTTCTGTGTTGAATGTAACGGCTTCCAGGTTCCGGGACACGACAGCCGGTTCCGCGCCAGAGTTGGCATCACCAAATACCTCGTAAATACAGGCAGTGGCGCGAGAGATCAGCTGGTTGGTTTGGCGAACGGCCGTGGGGTTTGTAAGGTCTGTACTCAGCACCGACTGATTTGCTTTTGCCGCCTGGTTAGCCGCGGCAACCTGTTCGGTGTCGGAGAACTGGAGGGAAATGTATTCGTCGATATCATCACGAATGCCATTAGTGTCGGTGTCCGTACCGGGCAGTGATGCACTTCGATCGAGTTTGGGTATTTCTCCGGAGTCCTCAAGGGATTGCAGTGTAACTGCAGGGGGTGTTTCCGGTGGTTGAGAGGCGGATTTCGAGGTGTCGCTGTCGTTATCTCCACATGCGACAAGCGCCAGTGCCAACGGCAGGCACAGCAGTTCCTTCTTCATGTTCAGCTCCATTGAAATGTCAGGGTCGTCATTGAACCCGGCGTGATTGTATACATAACGTTACAATCTTATCAATTCGGGGTCAGACCCAAATGCATTTCACCCCGCAAAATGTTTTTGGGTCTGACCCGCAGTACGGGGTAAGCTGGAAATATCATTCGGCAGACAAGGACATACACGCCTATGAAACTTCGCTTCCTTGGTGGTACTGGCACCGTAACCGGCTCCCGTTATTTGCTTTCAGATGACTCCCATCGCCTGTTGGTCGACTGCGGCATGTATCAGGGCGTGAAAACCCTGCGGCGGCGGAACTGGGCGAAGTTTCCGGTGGACCCTTCCACCATTGATGCGGTGGTGCTCACCCATGCGCATATTGACCATTCCGGTTACCTGCCAGCGCTGGTGAAGAATGGATTCAAGGGCAAGATTTACTGCACCAAGGCCACCCATGAGCTGTGCAAAGTGTTGCTGCCGGATGCGGGCTTCCTGCAGGAAGAAGACGCCAAGTACGCGTTTCGGAAGAAGTTTTCCAAGCACGAGCACCCGGAGCCGCTTTTTACCGAGAAGGATGCCTGGGAAGCGCTCAAGCACTTCGAATCCCTGCATTACCACGAGAAATTCGAGCCGGTGAAAGGCTTTGAAGTTACCTTCACTCCAGCCGGACATATTCTGGGCTCGTCTTGCGTGCATGTTCACCATAAAGGTGCGGACCGTACCGTGGTGTTCAGTGGTGATGTGGGCCGGCAGGATGACATCATCATGCGCCCGCCGGAGCCGTTACAGAAGGCGGATGTGCTGGTGTGCGAATCCACCTACGGCGATCGCACCCATGGCGAGTCTGACCCGGAGCGGGAGCTGTCTGAAATTATCACCAAAACCGCCGGGCGTGGGGGTATCACGCTGATGCCTGCGTTCGCTGTGGGCCGTGCGCAGATGTTGCTATACGTGGTGCATAAACTGATGGGCGAGGGCAAAATTCCCAAATTGCCGGTGTACCTGAACAGCCCCATGGCCATCAAAGCCACGGAGATCTTCATCAAGCACCATAAAGAGCACAAACTGAACCATGCTCAGTGCGAACTGATCGATGATAAAACCCAGTTCGTGCGCACGGTGGAAGAATCCATCGAGCTGGATGCCGCCCGCTATCCCTGCATCATCATCTCCGCCAGCGGCATGGCCAGCGGCGGTCGCGTGCTGCACCACCTGAAAACCCTGCTGCCGAACCCGCGCAACAGTGTCGTCTTCGCCGGCTTCCAGGCCCCCGGAACCCGTGGCGATGCGCTGGTAAACGGCGCCGAAGATGTCAAGATCCACGGTGAATACTGGCCCGTGAAGGCTGAAATCCACAACCTGAACTCCATGAGCGCCCACGGCGACTACAACGAAATCCTGGCCTGGCTGGAGCAGGGTCACCTGAAACCCGAGCGCGTGTACGTTACCCACGGCGAAATGCTCTCCAGCGATACCATGCGCAAGCGCATCACGGAGAAATTTGGTTGGCATGCGGAGGTGCCGGAGTTGTTTGAGGAGGTGGAGATCTGAAGCTGCAGGCGGCAAAACGCCGCTAAACCCAATCCTCTCGCTCCATGGCTAGCTTTTTAGCAGCAGCTCTCAGCTCATCCATAGAGCGTGTTCCCGGCCCGCTGGCAATGCCGGCGGTAACGAGAGCTTGCAGTTCTTCAATCTTGCGCAATCTGTCCTGATCCTTGCGAATCAGATCCCTCACGTAATCGCTGGTATTCGAATAGCGCCCGGATTGCGCTTGCTGCTCCGCCCAGTGTTTCATGGCTTCGGGCAGGGAAATGTTCATGGTTGCCATAAATAAGCCCTCCTGACGGTAAATTATGGCAAAGATTGCCAGTCGAGGCACGCATGAATCAAATCCAGGAAACCCGCTCCCGCCGAAACCCCACCGGAGCCGTCCCGGTGCCCGCAGCATCCCCATACCGCTCCTTCATCCGCTTCTGGAAACCCTCAGAACCCAGCGCCAGCCCGGCAATCGCGGAATAGCGAATCTGGTCTTCCACCGCCTCCGCCATCGGGCTGGCCACAAAGTTGCGATAACTGACCAGCCGCTGATCGGCATCCGGCTGCAATTCCAGGTAACAAGGGTGGGGCGCATGAAAGCGCGAACCGCTGCCGTAGGCATGGCAGAGGTAGCTGGACCACTGGTATTCGCCGGCGTAATCCACCATGCCCGCCTTCACCGGGTTCAGTTCAATGTAGCGCTGGCATTGCAGGAAATACTCCTCGGTATCCACCAGGCAAGACTTGAAACGCCCCTCCCACAAGCCTCCGGTGCGCTCGTACCGGGCGTTGTAATACTGCGCGTAAGACTGCCCGATCGACTTCATAAAAGCCGACAGCCCGTCATCAGTCTTCGGCGTTACCAGCAGGTGGGTGTGGTTGGTCATGAACACCCACGCGTGAATATCTACCTCGAACTTCTCCTGGTAGCGCGTGAGATACATCGAATAGGTGGCGAAATCAGACAAATCCTGAAAACAAACCTGCCGGTTATTGCCCCGCTGAATCACATGCTGGGGCATCCCGGCCGGACAAATCCTTGGTCGGCGGGGCATCACACATTCCTTGTGGATTAATTTGAAAGCGCAACAATCTGCCCCACCTGCGCCAAAATTTCAACCCCGGGTCAGACCCCCAATACATTTCACCCCGCAAAATGTACTGGGGGTCTGACCCCGTTTTGAAAGCTGGCGGGTTGCAATTTCACCATAATGAGTTATTAATTACTCATAAAGGTTTAAAATGAGTTTTTAATAAATCACTATGTCGAAAATAAGTAGCAGGCCATATTCCAGATACAATCGAACAGCCCTCGAGCTGCTCGCTACGTCCATCCGAAGTGAGCGCCTCCGGCAAAAACTGACAGCACAGGAGCTGGCAGAGCGGGCGGGCATATCTCGAAGCATGCTTCAGCGTATCGAAAAAGCAGACCCAGCCTGCGCCATTGGTGCCGTGTTCGAGGTGGCTACGATTCTTTCGATCCCTCTTTTTGAGGAGGATCCTGCAGCGCTTGGAAGGGCTCTGGCCACTGCAAAACAGACGCTGGCCTTGCTGCCAAAGTCGGCAAGAAAACCAAGGCCGGAAGTGGATGATGATTTCTGATAACGAAGCGTATGTCTGGATCTGGCTGCCCGGTCAGGTTGAGCCGGTTGTGGCGGGCCGGCTGGAAGCGGAGAACGGTCGGCTCAGCTTCACATACGGCAAGAGTTACTTGAGCCGAATTAAGCAAACGCCGGCAGCCATTCCGATCTATGAACCGGAGCTACCATTGGGCAGGGGCGTAATCCAGCCGCCTGAAGGGTTGGAAATGCCCGGTTGCATTCGGGATGCTGCGCCCGATGCCTGGGGCAGAAGGGTGATCATTAACAAGTGCCTTGGTCTGAAGGGCGCAGGTATAGATCCCGCACAGCTGGATGAAATAACCTACCTGCTCGAATCCGGCTCCGACCGAATCGGAGCTCTGGATTTTCAGCGTTCGCCGACAAACTACGAGGCGCGAGCTGCAAAAAATGCCACCCTTGAAGAATTGCTAGCATCGGCCGACCGGGTTGAAAAAGGAATTCCGCTAACGCCGGAGTTGGACCAGGCGTTGTTCCACGGTAGTTCCATCGGTGGCGCCCGGCCCAAGGCACTGATTGAAGACGGCGGAAAAAAATACATCGCCAAATTCTCCTCAACTACCGACATCTACAACGTAGTCAAAGCCGAATACATCGCCATGCGTTTGGCAGCCATAGCGGGGCTAAGTGTCGCGCCGGTGCGGCTGACCTCCGTGGCCAATCGGGATATCCTACTGATCGAGCGCTTCGACCGGGAGCACACAGCCAAAGGCTGGGCCAGGAAAGCCGTGGTATCGGCGCTCACCATTCTGGGCCTGGACGATATGATGGCGCGCTATGCCAGTTACGAAGACTTCGCTGAAATCATACGGCACCGGTTCGCAAACCCCATTGAAGCCCTTCGAGAACTCTTTACCCGTCTGGTATTTAACGTCTTGTGCGGCAACACGGATGACCACGCCAGAAACCATGCAGCCTTCTGGGATGGTCGGCAACTTCAACTCACCCCGGCTTACGACATTTGCCCCCAAGGCAGAACAGGCAACGAAGCCTCTCAGGCTATGCTGATTGCGGGCCAAAACAATCTGAGCCAGCTGGCTACCTGCCTGAAGGCTGCGCCTTCATTTCTGTTATCCCCATCAGAAGCCGAAGACATCTTCGACCACCTGATCAGCACCATAAACACCCACTGGGCCGACGTGTGCGACGAAGCAGCGCTGAGCACCGTAGATGCAAACCTCCTGTGGCAACGCCAATTTCTGAACCCCTTCTCCCTGCAGCGTTCCTGAAGTCCGGGTCAGACCCAGAATACATTTCACCCCGAAAAATGTACTGGGGGTCTGACCCCCAAAATTTGTTAACATGGAGGAAAACGGTCAGGCAGGATGCAATCATGCACTACAGCTCCATACTTCCGGATGTGATCAGGCTGGCGGATGAGGCCAGTGAGAAGGTGCTTCATATCTACGAGTCCGATTTCAAGGTGCGCTACAAGGAAGACAACTCGCCGATTACCGCGGCAGATGAGGCAGCTCACGAGATCATCTACAAGGGGCTGCGTAACATCAGCCGGGACATTCCGATTCTTTCGGAAGAAGGTGCGGAGATTCCCTGGGAAGAGCGCAAAAGCTGGCGTCGGTTCTGGCTGATTGATCCGATCGACGGCACCAAGGACTTCACCCAGCGCAGCGGCGAATTCACCGTGAACATCGCCATGATCGAAGACGGCGTGCCGGTGATGGGCGTGGTCACCGCGCCGGCCCTGAAAGAAGCCTTCTGGGGCATCAAAGGCGAAGGCGCCCACATGCGCGATCGCACCGGCCGGGTACACAGAATCCGCGTGGCGGAACCTCGGGAAACCTTGCGGGTGGTGGCCAGCAAAAACCACCTGAACGACGAAACCCGCGCCTTCATCGACAAACTCGGCCCCCACGAAACCGTGCAAGCCGGCAGCTCCCTGAAATTCTGCCGCATCGCCGAAGGCCATGCCGACATCTACCCGCGCATGGGCCCCACCAGTGAATGGGATACTGCTGCGGCCCATGCCATTCTCCTTGCGGCTGGTGGGCAAGTACAGACGGTGGATGGCAAGCCGTTGGTGTATGGCAAGGAGGATATTCTGAACCCGCATTTCATAGCGGCCGGTGGGTGGTATTTCTGAGCTGGTGATTGACGCATAAGAAGGGTGGGTCGGGCCACGTAGGGCCCGACCCCTTGGTAGCCTGAAAGTTTTAAAGCGGGTCAGACCCCCGGTACTGAAGTGACCCCCGAAAGTTGGACACCGACTTTTGGGGAGTCACATGACAAGAACACATAGTGAAGCATTCAAATTAAAGATGGTGAAGCTTTACCTCGACGGCGGGGCCAGCTTCAACCGCATCTCCAGAGAATTCAATG
>NZ_JADARC010000015.1:0-279 GCF_016464245.1 Marinobacter sp. bablab_jr003 | reverse complement strand
TCTGGTTGTGAAAGAGCATGCAGGTTAGACTCGGACATGGCGTATCATTCCTCTGTTGGTTGTGATCTTGGCGGTGATCAACCAACAGGATACGCCACCCCTTCAGCCTGCTTCCATACACCAGAAATCACCATAACTCGATAATGCCGTCGACGTAGCCCTTGAGGCGCCTGGCAAACTGCTGCACGGGGGCCAGCCCACTACTCATAGCCAGATTTAGCCAGTCTTGCCAGCGTTGTCTGGCATCGGCCTCTGAGGGAGCGTACCAGAGCTCTTTGA
>NZ_JADARC010000014.1:0-591 GCF_016464245.1 Marinobacter sp. bablab_jr003 | reverse complement strand
GCAGTCAATAACGGACTACATGATCGGTTATTACAGTGCCCTTCGCCCGCATAAGCATAACGAAGGACTGCCGCCGAATGTGGCTGAGCAAGCCTACTGGAAAGCTCAAAAGACGGTGGCCTAAAACACTTGACCACTACATCTGCAACGCCGATTTCTCGCCAGACAACGATTATGCCCACAAGGTAACCTTAGACGACTACTATCTGTCCAAGTTCGAAACTACGCTTAGTGACTTTGACTTGTATCGCGAAATTATGGGCAGAACGCCTTACGCACCAGAGTTAAGGGCGAGAGAGGATCGACAGCACTTGTTTCAGCTGGATCTCCCGGCATGGACAAAAACTTGGCAAGAAGCCAAGGACTATTGTGTCTGGCTGGGTGAACTGGCGAACAGACCGTTCAATCTACCCTCGGAAGCGCAATGGGAGTTCGCGGCCAGAAACCGTGGAAGAGTTATGGTGATTTCTGGTGTATGGAAGCAGGCTGAAGGGGTGGCGTATCCTGTTGGTTGATCACCGCCAAGATCACAACCAACAGAGGAATGATACGCCATGTCCGAGTCTAACCTGCATGCTCTTTCACAACCAG
>NZ_JADARC010000002.1:0-279 GCF_016464245.1 Marinobacter sp. bablab_jr003 | reverse complement strand
GTTTTGTTCGATTTTTGCCTATTTCCCGCCGTTTTGGCGGAAAACAGGCGAACTAACCCTACGACAGCAGGTATTTTTCACCCATCAGCAGGTTGCTGAACGCAGCCAGCAAGTGCAATCGGTTACTGTTTTTGGCCAAGCGGCGATTTTCAACCCAGTTGTCCAAATGACCGCGTTTAAGCGGCCAATTTATTGCGCTCTATTTCCTGCAATTTGCCAGGGTTGAGCGATACCGGTCCGGTTACTTCCCAGTTCCGGGTATTGCCAGACCAGCGCCGT
>NZ_JADARC010000139.1:0-817 GCF_016464245.1 Marinobacter sp. bablab_jr003 | reverse complement strand
TAAAGACATAAACACGTGAAAGTCAGAGCGCCATGCTTTGTGCGCGTTCAAGCACGAGTCGCTTGCGCTCGCCAGGGAGCAGAATAGGAGCGCAAAAATCACGAATAATGTCCGCATCGGTTTCTCCTGGACGGCTAACGCCCGCAGCACGCGCGGCTTTGTAGTGAAGGCGCAGCCGAAACGGAAAAGCCGTCGCTGTGCCTGCGATTGTTAGATGCCTGACAGCTCAATGAACGCTAGCCTTGGATAATAGATTAAGAATTGCTACTCCACTCACAATAAACCCGATGCCAACAAACCCCCAAGTGTCCAGCTTTTGCCCATAGACACCCCATGCAATCAATGTCACCAAAGCGATTCCCAAACCCGCCCAAACTGCATACGCGACACCCACAGGTATTGCTTTAAGGGATAGCGAAAGAAAGTAAAATGCAATTCCATAACCCACCAAAACTACAAGGGACGGGCCTAGCTTAGTAAATCCATTGGTAGACTTTAGTGCAGTAGTTGCAACCACTTCTCCAAATATTGCAATAGCCAAGAACATCCAGTTTTTCATAGAAATCAACTCCTACGTTTCAAGAAGGAGTCGTATTTTATAGAGTATTTTTTAAAAATATCAGTCTTGTCCTACGCGATTTGCTGTGAGCAAACTACATCTAACAGCTTATTAGTTGAGTTATTGTCAAATCTGGTGTATGACCATCAAGCGGCGTCTCTGTCAGGTTGATCATCCACCCGTTCTCCATCCCGAAACTGAACGTTGTTCACGACCAGCTTCAGTTGGTTAAACCCCTTGATCCGCTTCCAGCGTTTC
>NZ_JADARC010000138.1:0-234 GCF_016464245.1 Marinobacter sp. bablab_jr003 | reverse complement strand
GACAACGCGGCTATGGAGAGCTTCTTCGGTACATTGAAATCCGAGTTCTATTACTTGAACCGGTTCGATAGCGTTGAGCAATTACGACACGGTATTGAGCAGTACATTGACTACTATAACCACCACCGGATCCGGCTGACATTAAATGGCCTGACTCCGGTGGAGTACAGAGAGCAGGCTGCCGCTGCAGCCTGATTAAACTGTCCAAGTTTTAGGGGTCACTTCAGTACATTT
>NZ_JADARC010000137.1:0-2366 GCF_016464245.1 Marinobacter sp. bablab_jr003 | reverse complement strand
TACCACCAAACCCTTGATTACCAAACACCGGATGAGGTGTACTACCAACAACCCATGACCCTGGCAGCTTGAGCCGGGAATACAGCCGGATCAGAGCTTAACTGCACCTTCAGGCTGTCCAACTGATGGGGTCCACCTCATCTGGCACTGATCAAATATCTGAGGAATAAGTAATGAATCGGGATAAACGTGTCCACCGGCGCACAGTCCTTCAGGCTGCGGCGGGCACTGGCTTCTTTCTCGCGCTGTCGCCTGGATTTCTGCTCACTGGCTGTGACGGCGGTGTGAGAGCAACTGAATCCGTAACGCTCGGCCTTGATTCAGAGGAATACGATGTTGAACTGGCCCTTCGTGCCACGCCCGATTCGGTATCCATACTTCCAGGCACACCCAGTGAAGTCTGGCGTTATAAGGCAGAATTGCTGAAAGGGCCGAAAAACACCCTCACTGAAAACACAAACAGCTATCTGGGCCCAACAATCCGGCTGCGCCGTGGTCAGAGGGTAAAAATCCATATTCACAACGAGCTTCCGGAGGACACCACCGTCCACTGGCACGGACTTCACGTGCCGTCCGACGTAGACGGACAGCCAAGACTACCGATCCGCCCAGGCGAGACAATGACTGTTGGCTTCGAGGTATTGGACCGGGCCGGACTGTTCTGGTACCACTCTCATGCCCACGGCAAGCAAGGTGGTCGCGTAGGATTTCAAAGTTACGCAGGGTTGGCCGGACTCCTGATCGTTGAAGACGAGGAAGAAGCGGACCTCAAATTGCCGTCGGGCGATAACGAGCTGCTGCTGGTGCTTCAGGACCGCACCTTTGCTGGTAACAATGAACTGGTTTACATGGGCCGTGGCATGGGGTCCATGATGGACCGTATGCACGGTTTTCTGGGGGATAGAGTGCTGGCTAACGGGGCGCCTCCAACCACCCGCAAGGTTGCCACCCGCCCCTACAGAATTCGAGTCCTCAATGGGTCCAACGCCCGCATCTACAAACTGGCCTGGAGCGACGGGCGACCTGTCACCGTTATCGGTGCAGACGGCGGCCTTCTTCAGGAACCGGAAGACAGGCCTTACGTCGTGCTGGCTCCGGCTCAGCGGCTTGATATATGGGTCGATCTTTCCGAGTTCCAGCCGGGTGATACGCTGGAGCTTATCAGTGACCGTTTCCGGGCAGGCATGATGAGCGGAGGTATGATGGACGGAATGGGCATGATGGGCAGCAACGCCCTGCCCCTTGGCAGCCGATTCCCCTTGGCCAGGCTGGAGGTGTCCAAGTCATTAAAGGCCAGCGAACCTTTACCGGCACAGCTAGGTGTGCAGCGGCAAAAAATACCGGTAAACAGCAATACGCGAATCCGGTCGTTCGAGTTAAGCCCGGTGATGATGCGGGGATTTGCCATGAATGGCCGGCGGTTTGACGGAACGAATGTTGCTGATGACGAAAAAGTCCGCCTTGGCGATACGGAAATCTGGGAATTCCGGAACAACACACCCATGCCGCACCCCATGCACATTCACGGTTTGCAGTTCAACATTGTGGGGCGAAGAGGTGGCAACTCGAACAGTTTGCAGCAGGGCCTGGTGGACAGCGGCTGGCACGACACGGTTCTGGTCATGCCCCGGGAAACGGTCCAACTGGCGATGAAGTTCGAGCGCTTTGCCGGCCTTTTCATCTACCACTGTCACAACATGGAACATGAAGACGCAGGGATGATGCGCTATTTTCAGGTGCAAGGCTAAGCGCCGCCGGTCTCCTTCGTCTGCTCAACCGTTGTCACCGAGCCCGACTTGTCCTTGCACTTCATCATGCACAACCCAAGACCACACATGATCAGGCAGGGCAGGAGGCTGATCAGTATGGGAGCGAGTCCGAATAGCACCAGGTGTTCCCAGCCAAAGGTAAGTCCGGCGATGACCGCGATGGCGCCAAACAACCACCAACGCCGTGGCCCTGTCAGCAAACCCACTAGCCTTCCTCGGCCAGGATCTGAATTCAACGTGCCCTTGTCTGTGCCGCTCGTTTTGTTACAGCAACTCATTATCGTCCCTCATTTTTACCTTAGTTGTTGGTTGCTCATTTCCACCGCTTATGCGGTAAACAGCCTTGCAGTTGAGCATTTTTAAGAAAATAACGTTGAAGCAAGGTTTAAGGTCAAGGCTTTTATCAGAATGGCCAAAGTGAATTCACCTTGGGCCTTTGGGTATCGATGGCGTTGTATGAGGTGGACCCCATCAGTTGGACAGCCTGAAGGTGCAGTTAAGCTCTGATCCGGCTGTATTCCCGGCTCAAGCTGCCAGGGTCATGGGTTGTTGGTAGTACACCTCATCCGGTGTTTGGTAATCAAGGGTTTGGTGGTA
>NZ_JADARC010000136.1:0-6294 GCF_016464245.1 Marinobacter sp. bablab_jr003 | reverse complement strand
CACCGGGAAGATTATCAGCATTACGATTATCCCGGCCGCTACAAAGCCGACGCCAGTGGCCAACCGTTCACCCAGGCCAGACTGGACGCCCTGAGAAACGACGCCTCCCTCGCCAAGGGCAAAAGCAACCGCCCGGACTTCGCTCCCGGTGCAAAGGTAGAACTGCAGGACCACGACAGCCAGACCCTGAACCGGGAATGGCTGCTGACCGCCATCACCCACACCGGCAAACAGCCCCAGGCGGTGGAAGAGGAAGGTGGCAGTGAACCCACCAGCTACCACAACGACTTCACCGCCATCCCGGCCGATAAAACCTGGCGGCCTCTGTGTGAACACAAACCCATGATGGACGGCCCCCAGATGGCCATCGTGACCGGCCCGGAAGGGGAAGAAATCCACTGCGACCAGTATGGCCGGGTGAAAGTACGATTCCCGTGGGATCGCTACTCGAAAAACGACGAACATAGCAGCGCCTGGCTGCGCGTGGCACAAGGCTGGGCCGGCGGCCAATACGGCTTTATGGCCCTGCCAAGAATTGGCCACGAAGTGATTGTCTCCTTCCTGGACGGCGACCCGGACCAGCCCATCATCACCGGAAGAACCTACCACGCCACCAACACACCGCCGTACGCGCTGCCAGAACACAAAACCCGGACCACATTAAAAACCAAAACCCATAAGGGTGAGGGTAGCAACGAACTGCGCTTTGAAGACGAAGCCGGCGAAGAACAGATCTACGTGCACGCCCAGAAAGACCTGGACCTGCTCACCGAACACAACCGCACCGAAGTCATCAAGAACGACAGCCACCTGACGGTGGAAAACAACCGCTTCAGCCACACCAAGGGCAACAGCCACCACACCACCGATGGCGAGTATCGGGAGAGTATCGGAGCGGACTATAGCCTCATCGTTAACGGAAGCCACCACAGCAAGCAGGGCAAGAACCAGCTGGTGGAAGCCGGTACGGAGATTCACCACAAGGCCGGTATGAAAATTGTGATTGAGGCGGGTGCTGAGGTGACCCTGACGGCGGGGGGCAGCTTTGTGAAGGTAGATCCAAGTGGGGTGACGGTGTCTGGGCCTTTGGTGCGGATGAACTCCGGGGGTGGGCCGGGGAGTGGTAGTGGGGTTGGAGTGAAGGGGCCGTCGTTGCCTGGCCGTTTGAACGAATTAACGGCTAACAATGACCCTGTGCAAATGGCGGAAACCGGCGCCAGAGTAACAGCAGGGCCTTCTGCAACCTCGGTGCCTGCGTTGAAGTCTGCAGCTAAAAAGGATGTTGCTCTTGTGAAGCAATGTGGCCGCCAACCGGATGGTTCTTGTGTCATGGAAGCCTGTGCATGTGAGGGAGACATTGCATGATGGGCCTGGATGAGAAGACCATTGAGCGAGCATGGCTACTGATTGATGGCGCAGTATTTGATGCTCCCAGATTCATCTATGAATATGATGATCAGCCGGAACTCGAATACCTCTACCTTGGCACGCCCCATGAGTCGGTCATCGAGGTGAGTCCCTGCCTTGTAAAGCCTTCGCCATCATCACGAATATGGTCAGAGCAGCCAATGTGGCAAGACCATGCCGTTGTCCTGATGGCAGACGAGACCCTGTCCGTATTGGCCGATCATTTGCGGAGCCTGCTGAGCGTCAAGTTGTCTGATGGTGGCTACTCCTATCTCAGATTCTATTCTCCAAAGCAGCTGGTCAGGTTGATGGGAGCGTTCAGTGATCCGGAGCGAGACCAATTCAGTGGCCCGATAACAGACTGGCTGGCTTTCCAAACTGATGGTCAATGGCGGCGATTCAGTGCCGATGGCCAGAGACCAGCCAGGCTGGCTTCTGAAGAAGGCTGGTTTGTTCTTGCTGATCACCATATTGAGGCCCTGGCCGCTATGGCCAAAGACGAGTTCGTAACCCGGTTGGCCCAATACCTTTCCCTGAACGATGCATCCAGGCTGAATGCACTGATTCAGCAGGCCAGCTCGTTTGGGTTCCGTACAGAGAAAGACGTAAGCCGATTTGCAGAGCTAGCTGTAGTGCACGGAGAGCGCATTGAGCATCCAGAATTTCAGGCTATTTTGTCCAGTCCTGAAATGCCAGCAGGTATGCGCTTGAGTGAAGTGGATAAACGTTTGGCATATGGAGTTGCCTCATGAGTTCCGAGTATACCGTCAAGTCCGGCGACACCCTCAGTGCAATTGCACAGCGACACCAAACTACCTTAAGCAGCCTCCTGAGACTGAATCCGGATATCGACAATCCTGATCGGATCTTTCCCGGGCAGCGGCTCAAACTTCCCGCTGCGAACGACGCAGATTTCTCCAGCTGCGAGGTCGGACAGGTTGCTCAGGAACCATCATGTGCAGAAGAAATTGTGGAAGTTGTCCATGTCACGGGTTCTGATGAGTTGATCCTGTTGACGAAAGAGGAGCTCTCCGAGTGGCTTGACGAAGAAAAATTCGTTTGTGGCCCAATCAATGAGTTTTATAAAAAGTTGGATAAACTCAACGACGGCGACCAGTATTCAGAATTGAGTCCGACTGATGGTGAAGGTCAGTTGCTGTCGGAAGTTCAGGAAGAGAAAGAGCGCCTAATTGAAGAGCTAGAAGCGCGATCTGTTCTTACTAACGATATGCAGAGCATACCGCCCATAACCGAGATCAAGAGGCTCGCCGGTAACACCCATAGAACGTATGTGCGTTCGGACAAAATGAAGAATCACCCGCGACGTTACTCGATAGCTGCTAGAGATCGAGCACGTAGCGAAGGATGGTTAACAGATAAGGGGCTAGATCCTGCAAAGCTTCGAGATGCTATTCGAAGTGAGCTAAACATCAAGTTCAACGCAGAATTATGGGACCCTGATCAGAATGGCGCCCTAATGACAACATTGAACAAGTTTTACGGTGAGGCGTCCTGGTCGATATGGGGTGATGCCGAGGCAAGACAACAAGCGGTTGACGAAACTGGCTTTGATGCTTCGGCAGAGGCTCAGTTTATGCGTTTTGCTGCCGGTTCAAGTGCTTCTGGTGAGTTTGATCCGAGAAAAGGCGAAGTTCACTTTCAAGCGAGGTTAGAAGGGCAGTTTGCTCTGGCGCAAGGCAAAGTGGGTATAGAGCAGGCATTTCCTGTGAATAATCGGTCGGAAATCCAGATCCCTTACCGGGTTGGCGGTTGGGACGGCGAGCGGAGAATTGCTTCGCTGGGGTATTTTCAGGCCGCCATTATGGCGTCGCTTTCGGGATTTGCCGGTGCCTCGGCGCTTGTTGCCGGTAACGTTCATGTATCTACTACCGATGGTCTTCCAACGATAAAGGGGATTGCTGCCAGGCAGAACGGACAGAAAGCAGAAATAGAGGGAGGCGCATTTGCGGGTATTCGCGGCGGGTGTGAAGTTACGGGTGAGTTGCGCTGGAGAGATGTTCTAACTGAAGCGCGAGAGTGGGATAATCTCTGCAGTATCGGGAAGAAGGTCGAGGCTGCGTTTGGTGCGGGAGCGGAGCTTAATATTCGGTTGCACTTCAGTGAAACCACAGGAAAGTTTTATTGCAATGCCCACGCAGGGCTCGTTTTGGGGGCCGGAGCTGCAGGGAGTTTTCTACTAGAGGTCGAGACGCAGAAAATCCTCCGTATGCTGCACTTCGTCTACAACGCCCTGATGGAAGTTGATTTCCGATATTTGGAACTATTTGACCAAAGAACATCCGCGTTCGATTGGTACCAGCGGATGAGCTTGTATGCTCTTTGTCGTGGCCTTACCGCTGTTGACGCGGCGACGGAGTTTGCAGTAACCGCTATGGATTACATTCGTGAGTTGGTAAATGAGGTATTTGTTTCTCGAAAACGCGAGAGAGAAGGAGCAGAGCTCGCCAAGAATATTGTGAAGGATATTAACTCTAAAGAGTTTTCTGTGTTCCTACACTCCCCCCCAGAAGTAAAAGGGGTAGTACTGGATAATATTCTTTACGATTGGTGGGCCACGCCTCAGGCTTGGAGTAATAACGATATCAAAGTACAAGCGGTAACCGAAATCGTGAATTCTTTTCAGGGTTGGCGAGACTTCGAGGAAACTTTAGTTCGCATGAACCCTGAGGGTGTTGCTCAGCGAGAAGAGTTTGACAGGAATTTTGAACGGCTATTCGACTTCATAGGCAAGACCAAATCTGATCAGCAGCTTTTTATCAGGGGACTGAAGGGACAGGTTGCAGTCGCAGGTCGGCCGGTGAAAATGGATCCATTTAATGTATGTCGTATGTGCAGCATTGGCTAAGGAAGCTCTTCTCATGTTGAGGATTAACGTGTTTAAGGTAACTGGCTCGCTTTTCTTGTCATCCCTATTGATTGCGTGCGGATCACTATCGGGAGATGAAGAGTGGCCTAAGTCGGCGAAGACGATTGTAAATCAGGCGGTCGATAATCAGGTGTTTGTTAAGGGAGGCTCTTTCCAATTGGGAGATGTGGGGAGGCCTGATGGTTCGCCTTACATGACATTAACAGACCATGCACGTCCGCCAGTTGAGGTGCAAATTGATAGTTATTCCATCTCCCGATATGAGACGACCTGGGGTGAGATGGAGATTTATTATAAGGATGTCGGGCGAGCTCACCTATACGAGGATAAGTATACTGCTAGCAAGTACACGAAAGCCTCGAATGACCCTCTGTCGCCCTACTATTATCGTAAACCCGCTAGGGTGCCTAATTACTTGGAGGCTGAACTTTATTGTGCATGGCTGGCTGACCATACGGGCTTGCCCTTTGCGTTGCCGACTGAGGCCCAGTGGGAATATGCGGCTCGGAGCCGGGGACAGAATGTTCCCTACGCGACGGATACAGGTGAAGAGGACAACGACACCTATTTGCAGCGCCCCAAAGAATACATCGACCCAAGTATTCCCCCGTCCGGTAATATGCTTAGCCATTCCTCCCTTGTTATGGAACGCAGACCAGTTGGGACCTACCCTCCGAACCCCCTTGGCCTCTATGATATGACTGGAAATGTGGCGGAATGGACTCGGGATTGGTTTCAGAAGGACTACTACAAGTATGCACCATACGATAATCCGAGTGGTCCATCTGAACCGGTAAACTCGGATAAACCAGAAAAAACAGTTCGCGATTGGGCTGGGAAAGGTGGTGGTTTTGGAGGAGGTGGCACGGTGTTTGTTCGGAGTGGGGTTGACATCAATGCTCCCGGTACGGGCTTTCGCTGCGTCGTTAATCACTCCAAACCCGTTAATTAATTATCCAACGCAATATTTTCAAGGAGGAAACTATGAACAATACAAAACAGAACCCCTCGGGCCAGAAGAATCGTCTGGTCACATTGATACTCGCCATGTTTCTCGGGGTTTTCGGAATCGATCGCTTCTACTTGGGCAAATGGAAGTCCGGCATCGCCAAAGCTGTCACCCTTGGTGGCCTTGGCATCTGGTGGTTCATTGACGGTACCTTATTACTGCTCGATGCTTTCCTGCATTCCTTAGGGAAAGACTCCGGTTTTGTGAAGGATGCTCGTGGGCAGGATCTTCGGCTTGGGCTCTCAATGTATCGTTTGAAAGGCGGTCGTTTTGAGCGAGACTGGTTCGCTAACTGAGCTCAGAGTTGTTAACAGCAGTCAGGGGGCTTGAGTTTTCTCAATTTCAAAATTGGATCCCTTCAGATTTGGCTATAAAACCGACCAGGCAATCATTGAAATTGGCTTGGTCTCCAATACCTATCAACCAGAAAATCAATAGACTGGTAGCTCGTTTAGATATGCTTAATCAAACTCATACAAGTCATCTTGTGTGAGTTTGACCGCAACGGAAACCCAAAGATTCGTAATAGTGCTCTTCTACAGGATTTACATGGTCCCTCAGTATGGTGGTCTTATTGGGACTGGCAGTTCTGTAACCTCCTGAGCGAATAACTTTTGTCTCTCCGGTTGAGGGACCGGTCGGGTTCATTTCCGGACTTTCTTGATAGTAAGTCTCGGAGTACCAGTCTAGCGTCCACTCCGCACTGTTGGACGTCAGGTTGTGGATGCCTAGAGGGTTGGGGGGAAAGCTGTCGACCGGGCGCATTTTAGCTGGACCATCGTCGGGCGGAGTATTTACCCCTGGTGTGTACTCACCATTATTCGTGGCATAGAGCACGTTCTTTCCACGGTGAGTTATTGTCAAATCTGGTGTATGACCATCAGGCAGCGTTCCTGCCAGATTGATCTTCCACCTGTATTCCATCCTGAAACTGCACGTTGTCCACGACCAGCTTCAGTTGGTCAAACCCCTTGATTCGCTTCCAGCGTTT
>NZ_JADARC010000135.1:0-11573 GCF_016464245.1 Marinobacter sp. bablab_jr003 | reverse complement strand
AACGCTGGAAGCGAATCAAGGGGTTTGACCAACTGAAGCTGGTCGTGGACAACGTGCAGTTTCAGGATGGAATACAGGTGGAAGATCAATCTGGCAGGAACGCTGCCTGATGGTCATACACCAGATTTGACAATAACTCTACTAGCAATCTATGTTGGTTAACTGGAGCCGTATCGTGAGTAAAGCCTGTGGTGGCCCATGTAGCTGCGATGCAACGCCTGCAGCGGATACCGATATGCCGGTCTCCTCCGAAGCGTCAGGGGAATGGGTCAGCGTGTATGCTGTGCCGAAGATGGATTGTCCCTCAGAAGAACGGATGATCCGCTTGGCGCTGAACGGCTTTGATGAGATTCGAACGCTGTCCTTCGACTTGTCGAACCGCCGATTGGAGGTCGTGCATGACGGCGAGGCTGAGCCCATTACCGCGAAACTGGCGACCTTGGGGCTAGGCGCCTCTCTTCAGGAAACCGTCATTGCCGACCCAGAGACGATCAAGGCCGCTGAGAGCTCGGCGGTCTCTGCTACGCAGGAGTCAGGCACTCTGCGCGTGTTGCTCGGTATCAATGCGATCATGTTCGTGGTGGAAATGACTGCTGGCCTGATCGCCCAGTCTACCGGCCTGATCGCTGATTCCCTGGATATGTTTGCCGATGCAGCCGTCTATGGCCTGGCTCTCTATGCCGTAGGGCGCAGTGCGAAAATGCAGGTACGTGCCGCGCATCTGGCAGGGGTACTGCAACTGATTTTGGCTATCGGCGTACTCGTCGAGGTGGTGCGACGCTTTGTTTTCGGTAGTGAGCCTGAATCGCTGATGATGATGGCGATCGCCTTCGTCGCGTTGATCGCCAATACCGGTTGCCTGCTGTTGATATCCAAGCACCGCGAAGGCGGCGCGCATATGAAGGCAAGCTGGATATTCTCGGCCAATGATGTGGTTATCAATCTGGGAGTTATCCTTGCGGGGCTTCTTGTTGCCTGGACCGGTTCAAACTATCCGGATCTGGTTATTGGCGGCGTTGTGGGAGGCATTGTATTCATTGGTGCCAAGCGCATCCTTGCACTAAAAGGATAATTCGATGTCTGAACACCGTGCTAGTTTTTCTACGTTTATCTTTCTCGGCTTTTCCACACTGGTAGCGCTGGCCGACCAGCTTATTAAATGGCTCGTCCAGCAATCCATGGCTTACGGGCAATCGGTTGAGATCACTCCTTTCTTTAATTGGGTGCACGTATGGAATAAAGGCACTGCCTTTAGTCTCTTCGCCGATGGCGGGGGCTGGCAGCGATATTTTTTTATTGCGATAGCCGTTGTCGTCTCGGCTGTTCTGGTCAAATTGATGCGGGACAGCCATAAGCGAACAGAAGCCCTGGCCTATGCGATGGTACTTGGCGGTGCATTCGGAAATGTCATCGACCGAGTTTTCCGAGGCTACGTTGTCGATTACCTGGATTTCCATTGGCAATCTTGGCATTGGCCGGCGTTCAACCTTGCCGACGTGTTCATCCTCCTGAGCGTGGCCATGATTTTGGTCACGGGCTTCACAGCCGAGAAAGGTGCCGGGAATAACATGGAAAATCGCCAGAATGGCTAGTTTTCGCGCGGTCGCAACACTCGCTAAGCCCTCTGAGCCAGGCTTAGCGAGTGTTGCGACTACGTTTAATTGAACAGCAACGACCAAGGAGAAAACAATGGGCCACGAGCATGCTCACATGTCACCGGATACTAAGGATAAGAGAGTTGCAGTAGCTATCTGGGCGAACGGTATCCTAACCTTGGCTCAGATCGCTGGAGGGATCTTCGCTGGCAGCTTGGCGCTGATAGCCGACGCTATACACAACTTTTCGGATATGGCGTCACTATTTATCGCATTTGCGGCGCGGAAGATTGCACGCCGCCCGGCCGACTCGAAGATGACCTTTGGCTACGGGAGAATTGAGGTTGTTGCGGCACTCATAAATTACACCACTTTGATAATGATCGGGGCATATTTGATCTACGAAGGTGGCATGCGATTCATAGATCCCCCGGAAATCAAGGGGTGGTGGGTAGTTTGGCTTGGCATTATCGCATTGGTAGTGGATGGTTTGACCGCGCTGCTTACTTACTCCATGCAAAAGGACAGCGTCAACATCCGTGCGCTGTTTCTACACAACTTGTCTGATGCGTTTGCGTCAATTGCAGTCGTTGTAGGCGGCGCCCTGATTCTCCTGTACGACATGCGTTGGGTTGATCCCGCGATCACAATTGGTATCGCAAGCTATATTCTCTACCTGGGTCTAACGGAAATCGGCGGAACCATCCGGACACTCATGCTGGGTAGTCCATTGGATATCGACACAGATTCTGTCATCGAGGCTTTATCAAACGTAGAAGGCGTTTTAGACCTTCACCACGTACATTTCTGGCAGATGGGTGAGCATGATGCCTCCCTCGACGCCCATGTGGTGGTCGAAATAAGTGCCTGGAATGAACTTGAAAAAGTCAAGGGTGGGATAAAACGAACTTTGGAAAACGAGTTCGGCATCACTCATTCAACATTGGAGTTTGAACATCCTGATCACAGTCACAAAGATGCCCATACTTATGGCCATGGCTAGCAGGGCTGCTGAAAAGGGTACCGTGTGGCAGATATGCTGCGAATGGCCGACATTCCACTCGGTTACGAGCACGCCATGCGAGACGTAATTGAACGCCACCAGGTCTGGGCCTACCTCATCGCTGTTGTTTTCGGACTGTCTGTGGATTGGACATCGTCCCTCGGTGACAGTGTGCCGGATTACTTAATCTGGGGGTTGCTCGGAGTTCTGCTCTACGCCACATTTACTCAAACACCGTTGACCCACCTGTCTGATATGTTCCGGGACCGTCGGTTCATGGGTGCCTTGCTCACCGGAAATTTTCTGGTCATGCCGGCGATCACTGCCTTGCTGATATTGGCGCTGCCGGACAATGACGCGCTGAAGTTGGGAGTGCTTCTGGTATTGCTGATGCCCTGTACCGACTGGTTTGTCACCTTCACTCACCTAGGCAAGGGGGACAGCACCCGAGCCATTGCGGCAACACCGGTTCTGCTGATTGCTCAACTGGGTCTTCTTCCACTTTACCTCTGGCTTTTCATGGGTAATCAGTTCGACGTGAATCTTGAGCTTGGGCGGCACCTCCTGCCGGCCTTTGGCGGGCTGATTATTGTCCCGCTTATCCTGGCATTTCTGACTGAAAAATGGGCCGAAAACTCCAGAAAAGCCATCGGGTTCATTCGCTTCATGGGTCTGATGCCGGTCCCTCTGCTGACAGTCGTACTGTTCATCATCTCAATGACACAGGTCAGCCAGATCGACAGTACCGGCTCACTTATCTGGCCCTTGATGATTCTGTTTCCGGCCTATCTTCTAGCTGCGGCTCTGGTTGGAAAGGCTCTGCGCCGGGTCTTTCGATTACCGGTAGAAACCGGTCGCACCGTCATCTTCAGCCTAGGAACACGCAACTCCTTCGTGGTTTTACCTTTGGCACTGTCAATGCCAGAGGCCTGGGCTGTGGCCGTCGTGGTGATTGTCGTCCAGTCTTTGTTGGAACTGTTTGGAATGATGCTTTATCTGCGGTGGGTGCCTAGTCGGCTGCTACCGGACACCTGAATAATCTGAAACCCGTAAACTCATTTAAAATAGGAAGATCTCCCGTGCAAACCCGAACCCTGGTCATCAGTCTCCTTCTTTTTTGTCTGGTTGTCTTTGCTGGTGCTTTTGTTATTTACGATCGCTCCCAGGGCACTAATGAACCCGCCGTTGTTGAAAAAACGCCACTGGTGAGGGATTACTCTCCCGTTATTGGCCCTGAGGACGCGCCGGTAACCATTGTCGAGTTCTTCGACCCATCCTGCGAAGGTTGTCGCGCCATGCATCCCTATGTGAAACAGATTCAGGCTGCCTACCCGGACAACGTGCGTCTGGTACTGCGCTACGTATTGTTTCACAAAGGCTCGGAAGAGGCCGTCAGAATCCTGGAAACCGCCCGTGAACAGGGGGTCTATGAGCCGGTACTGGACGCTGTTATGGAAGCACAACCGAAATGGCACGATGATCCAAAGGTCGCCGCAGCATGGGATGCGGCGGAGTCAGCCGGACTTGATGTCGAAGCCGCTCGGGCCGGTATGAACTCACCCGAGATTGACGGCATTATTCAACAGGATGCTGCGGACGTTAAGGCGGTTGGAATTTCCGGAACCCCAACATTCTACGTTAACGGAGACACCTTGAGCCGCCTGGGGCCTCAGGAACTGTACGACCTGGTGACATCCAAGGTAGGGTCACTGAAATAACAACAAAACAACCGGCAACGCTATGTCACTGCTTGACTACCTTTTACCCTACGATTTCTCGCCGCTGACCATACTCAGCTACATGCTCGTGATGGGATTCTATGGCGTCGGGCTAATTCGGATGCCGGAACAGGACCGGCCAGGCTCACTGCGGATCTTTGCGTTCACCCTGGGGGTACTGATCTGTTATGCGGTGATGCAGACCCGCTTCGATTACTACGCACAATACATGTTCTTCGTCCATCGGGGTCAGCACCTGATTCTTCATCATATCGGTCCGATCCTGATCGCCCTGTCCAACCCTTTACCGGTCATGCGGTTCTGGTTCGCAAAAATCAGCCCGGGCTGGAGGCATACATTGAGGCCTCTGGGCTGGGTCTATAACGTTCTGCAACAGCCTTTTATCGCCCTTTTCCTGTTTGTCGGGCTTATCTATTTCTGGCTGTGGCCATCAATCCATTTTGACGCCATGCTCAGCCGGGATCTGTATTGGGTCATGAACTGGAGCATGTTGCTGGATGGCCTGCTGTTCTGGTGGTTGATCTTTGATCCAAGACCGCCGGCGATCACCTCATCGCTGGGGTATGGCAGACGCATGTTGGTTCTGGCCGCCGCAGGTGTGCTTCAGATGTTTCTTGGGGCGTGGATCGTGTTTTCACGTGACATGGTCTATGACGTTTACGAAGTCTGTGGCAGGGCCTGGCCGCTGGACCCGGAAGTCGACCAGCTACTGGGAGGCATGCTGACCTATATTCCTCCGGCCATGATGAGCATTCTTGGCATTCTTCTGATGCTCCGGCGAGCCATGCATCAGGACGGAAAATATACCAACCAATCCAAACAACTTGAGGAAACAGCGTCATGAGAACTCGCTTCTGGCGACAGCGCACCAACATCATATCGGCGACCTTAACGCTGATAGCATCCCTATTGCTGACTGGTTGCTTTGGCAATGACGAGGAAGACTGGAACGGTAAAAACATCAGTGGCTTGATGCCTGAGCTGGAATTCGACCTGATCAATAGCCAGGGCAAGTCTGTATCTGGCGATGATTACAGTGGCCGCGTGAGAATGCTGTTTTTCGGGTTCACCTCGTGCCCCGATGTTTGCCCGACCGCCCTGCAAAAACTCAATCAGGCAACCAGTGGCCTGGACCCCGCGCTTCAGGATGAAGTACTCACTTTGTTCGTGAGTGTCGATCCGAAACGTGACACGCCTGAGCGTCTCGCAAAATACGTGGATTTCTTCGGCGACAATATTGTAGGACTCACTGGAAAAGAACCCCAGCTTCGTGAACTGGCAAAACGATATAGAACAACCTTCGGTTATGACGAACCTGCCGCTGATGGAAATTATGCGGTGTCACACAGCAGCGCGATTTATGTATTTGATCGCGAAGGTAACCCCCGCCTCTTAATGCGGCCCGATCTGAGTAGAGAAGAAATTCGGCATGACCTCGTTGCTCTTATTCAGGAGGATGCCTGACTGAATAGACTGTCCCAACTCGAATTGAGACAGTCCTGGTTGGCGGGCACATACAAAGTGGTTAAGCAGAGCCGGAGAGTGTCTCGATAATTCGGCAGTCCATAATAACTCCGCCGTCACAACACGCACTCAGTCTTTCCAACTCGTGTTCCATTGCATGTAGATCTTTCAGTCGAGAGCGCACTTGAACCAGTTGTTGTTCAACTTTGGCGTCCACACCCGCACAGGACTCCTGCTGACGATCCGCCAGTGAAAGCAGTTCACGAATATCGTCAAGGCTAAATCCGAGCCCGCGGCTTCGTCGAATAAACAGCAGCCGCGAATGATCCTCTTCGGAGTAGAGACGATAGCCCGACTCCGAGCGGGTCGCTTTCGGCAACAGTCCAATTTTTTCGTAATAACGGATGGTCACGGGCTTAACGCCCGTATCATCAGCTAGCCGACCGACCGTGTTCCTTTTTTCGCTCATCGCTATTGACCTTATAGTTACTATAACCACCAGTGTATCGATGTATTGCACGTTTTAGGAGGGTTCGTCGTGGACAGCTGCTGTGAAAACAAGGCCGGTGAACTGGCACAATTGCGAGCGAGCCAAAGCCGGGTGCTTTACATTGCGCTTGCCATCAACGCAGTGATGTTTGTGGTGGAATTCAGCGCCGGCTGGATTGCAAGCTCTACCGCGTTGCTGGGCGATTCGCTGGATATGTTTGGCGACGCGTCTGTCTATGCACTGACACTGTTCGTGCTGGACCGAAGCCGTCGCGCGCGTGCCGGAGCGGCTTTGTTCAAAGGCGGCTTTATGCTGTTGTTCGGGCTTGTTGTTGTCGCCGATGCCATCCGCAAGCTGGTGATACAGGAAGTGCCCGCCGCCGAGTGGATGGGCGCTGTCGGCGCTCTTGCCCTGTTTGCAAACGGCGTTTGTTTTGTGTTGCTCTACCGTCATCGTGCGGACGATCTCAATATGCGTTCCACCTGGATGTGTTCCAGGAACGATCTGTTCGCCAATAGCAGTGTAATCATTGCGGCAGGATTGGTCGCCCTCACCAATACCCTCTGGCCGGACATCATTGTGGGCCTCGCCATTGCTGCGCTATTCCTGCACTCCGCTTGGCAGGTCATCCGTGAGGGTATGGAGGAATGGCGTGCCGGTGGGGCTGAAACCGCCGATAAATCGAGCAAAGATGAAGGCGATACCGCTGGAAACAGCTGCTGCTCTTCTTCGCAAAGCACTTGTGCCAATGAATCCAGAGAGCCATCCCGGTGACCACCAATAACCGGGTGATTCCATGGGGGCTGCTGCTGTCAGCCTGGCTACTGGCGGCGGGGTCCTCGCTTTCAGCCATCTACATCGGGGAAGTTCTCGGGCAGGCTCCGTGCGTTCTGTGCTGGTTTCAGCGCGCCTTCATGTTTCCGTTGGCGGTGATTCTCGCAGTCGCCTGCTACTACTCGGATTTTAACGTTTGGCGCTACGCTATGCCGCTGTCTGTCATTGGCTCCCTGTTCGCTCTAGCCCACTCACTGCTTTATGTGGGGCTCATTCCACAACCCATTCAGCCCTGCACGGCCACTGGCCCGTCCTGCTCGGGTGACGGAATGACGATATTTGGTGGGCTGCCGCTTCCGTTTCTATCGCTGGCCATTTTTGTTGCCATCATCATTCTGCTCTTGCTTATCCGTCGGAGAGTTCATACATGAATCGTCGTGCCATCTTTGTTGTCGTGTGTCTCGTGCTGATCGCAGCCTTTTCAGCCGCCGTCCTATTCAAGCCACAGCCCCAGCAGCCTCAAAAAACGGCCACCACCGGCGAAAAGTCTGTTGCCGCTGCCGAACCGATCGCGAACCAACAAGCATTGGTACGCTTCCATTCGCCCACATTCGGGCCTGCCGACGCACCGGTGATCATCGTTGAGTTTTTCGACCCCTCCTGCGAAGCCTGCCGGGCGTTCTACCCGATCGTGAAACAGATACTTGCTGAGTATCCAGGCCAGGTGCGGCTTGTTTTGCGGTACACAATGTTCCATCAGGGTTCCGAGGAAGTCTCCAGAATTCTGGAAGCAGCTCGCCTGCAAGATGTCTATGAACCGGTGCTGGAAGCTGTGTTGGAGGTGCAGCCGGCCTGGCACGACGACCCGAAGGTTGCCAAGGCATGGGGAGCGGCCGAGGCAGCCGGTCTGGACCTGTCCCAAGCCCGTGAGGATATGCAATCCGAACGGATAAGCGCCATCCTTGATCAGGACATGCAGGACGTCAAAACCATCGGTGTTCGGGGCACCCCGACTTTTTTCGTGAATGGCCGCCAACTCACGGAGTTTGGTCCCAAACCGCTACTTCGTCTTGTTCAGGAGTCGCTCCCAGACGCACAGAAATAGTCGACCGGTGTCGAACAAAACACGGATGGGCTTGATGCCCTCCACCGTCAACTGAACTCAGAAAATTGAGGACTCACGGAAATGCCAGATCTTGCGACATGGGGAATGCTGGCTGCTTTTTTTGGCGGCCTGGTGTCATTTTTCTCACCCTGCACTCTGCCGCTGGTTCCGGGGTATCTATCGGTCGTTACGGGCGGCACTGTCACAGACCGTTCGAGTCGACTGCAATCTCTGTGGCTCAGTATCTGTTTTGTCCTTGGGTTCAGTGTAGTGTTCATCGCTTTTGGTGCCAGCGCTAGTCTGCTCGGTCAGTGGCTGATGGCCTACCGGCAGGAAGCCAATCTGGTGGCGGGCATTCTGATTGTGCTGATGGGGCTATTTATGCTGGGCTGGTGGAGCATGCCCGCGTTACAGCGCGACTGGCGCTTTGGGCAAACCCTTGAGGGTGGACGGCCCACGGCAGCGTTCCTTCTCGGCTTGGCCTTTGCCGTCGGGTGGACACCGTGTATTGGCCCGATATTGGGCGCTATCCTGGCTCTCAGTTCCACCCATGCGAATGCTGAAACCGGCATGCTGTACCTGGCCGTTTATTCGCTGGGGTTGGCAATTCCATTTTTGGCAACGGCTTTATTTATTAAGCACTTTCGGGCGCGAGTGCGCTGGATGAGCCGCTGGAGTCAGTCACTGAGAATCCTGGCAGGGCTGGTTCTGGTTGTTATGGGGGTAATGGTGCTGACGGGACAGATGACCCGGTTTGCATCATGGATGTTATCCGCATTTCCGGTACTCGGAAGACTCGGTTGATCCCGGGCAAATCTTTGCCCACAACTTAGCTGGCCGATAAGGCAGGAGAACTGAGCAGTGAACAGTGAACTCAAGACGTTCTATCTGACAGAACCGGCAGCAGCCGCTGATGCTGACAATCAGGGCGATGTCGCTACAGCGTTCAGACATCTTGAACGGGCTCATATTCTGAGCCAGAAGTTCGCGTTAGCGCACACGACAACACATTTGCGCATGCTCCGGCTTGGCTGGCACGCGCGCGATGCTCGCGAGGTTCTCGGTCAGCTGGCTCGGGCCTTCGCTGCGTTGCTGGTTTCACGAATCCGGGTTCCTGTCGGCAATACGGGACGTGCCAACGTCAGCGCATTTGAACCGATGGCGGTGCCGGAAGACTTGGCGATTGTTCTGGGACACCAGAATCCTTCCAACACGTAATTGAAGGACACCACTTGATGATCAAACCCTGCTTCCAACACCACGCAAAGCGCTTTGCATCCATTGCATTGATGATGCTGGCAATCCTCCTTGTTGGCTGCATGGGCGATGATCCGCCGGATTGGCACGGGACAGACATCAGCGGCGTGATGCCCAAGCTTGAATTCGATTTGATCGACAGTCAGGGAACACGGGTTTCAGGCGATGATTACAGTGGTCAGGTACGAATGCTGTTTTTCGGATTTACCTCTTGCCCTGATGTTTGCCCCACTGCTCTGCAAAAACTCAGCCAGGCCGTCAGCGGGCTGAGCACGGAAAATCAGGAGGAAGTACTTACGTTGTTCGTCAGTGTCGATCCTCAGCGCGACACACCCGAACGCCTGGCGGAGTACGTCAATTTTTTTGGTGACAAAATCATCGGGCTGACCGGCAACGCCTCTGACCTCCGCACGCTTACCCAGCGATACCGGACGACGTTCGGGCATGAAGAACCGGACGCAGAAGGTGACTATGCCGTTACTCACAGCGGTGCAGTCTATGTGTTTGATCGTGAGGGTAATCCTCGCCTGCTTATCCGGCCGGAAGATTTAAGCGCTCAATCCATTCGGCAGGACCTTGTTGGCCTGCTTGAAGAGGATTACTGAATGACTGGAGGCTCTGGAGGAAAGCTCTGACTCGAATGTTCGCTTTTGTTTAGGCCCGGACATTTTATTTTCCTCGTAGCTGTCAATTGATGGTTCTAACAGGCAGTGCCTTTAGACCGCAATAGTGGGCTACGTTTTTGGGGTACGAAATACCAATCCATCAATGGCATGGACAAAAAAGTGTATGAAGAGGGCCTTATATCGACGTTCGCCATGGACACGAGGCCATATAGTGAAAGCCCTGTTATGCTCAGTTTAAAGTCATGTCCATAATTGGATCATTCGTAGTTACAACTTTTACGCGTCTTGTGAGAAGCTCTTTCGCCCCGATCTGCGTCATGCACCAGTAGTGGTGCTGTCGAATAATGACGGCTGCGTGGTGGCCCGGTCCAGAGAGGCCAAAGCGCTTGGCATCAAGATGGGCGTACCGGTTCATCACATCCAAAACGAGATCCGCCGGTACGGCATTCAGGTCTTTTCTTCCAACTATACCTTGTACGGCGACATGAGCCGGCGAGTCATGACCACGCTGGAAACCCTCGCTCCGAGAGTGGATGTTTATTCCATCGACGAGGCGTTCTTGGATCTGACCGGCATGGGACGAATCGTTGAGTGGGAAGTGTATGGGCGAAAGGTGCGGGAGACAGTGCATCACAACATCGGCCTGCCCGTCTGTGTGGGCATCGCGCCAACCCGAACGTTGGCCAAACTGGCCAATTACGCGGCCAAGAAATACCCGGCCACCGGTGGCGTGGTGGATTTAACCGACCCGGCCCGGCAGCGTCGGCTGATGGTCCGGGTGCCCGTGGATGAAGTGTGGGGCGTCGGTCGCAAGCTGTCAGCGAAGTTGCAGGACATGGGTATCGACTCCGCGCTCAAATTGGCGGACACCGATTTGGCCACATTGAGGAAACGGTTCTCGGTGGTGCTGGAGCGCACGGCGCGTGAGTTGAATGGCATCGCCTGTCTGCCTTGGGACGAAGTGCCGGCACCGAAAAAACAAATCATGTGCTCACGGTCTTTCGGTCAGCCCATTCAAGCGCTGGCGGACCTGGAAGAGGCGGTGGCGCATTATGCCTCCAGGGTGGCCGAAAAGCTCAGAGCGGGGGAGCAATACGCCGGCGAGTTGATGATCTTTATCCGAACCAATCCCTTCAAAGCCGATGCACCCCAGTATTCGCGGAGCGCCAGCATTCGTTTTATCCAGGCTACTCGGGACTCTCGGACCATTGCCAAAGAAGCGCTGACACTGCTCCGAACGCTCTATCGGGAAGGTTTTGATTACGCCAAAGCTGGTGTCATGCTCGGGGATCTGGTGGATGACTCAGGGCTTCAGTCCGATTTATTCGAAGCCTCTGAATCCGCACATTCCAAGGAAGAGCGCTCTGAGCGTTTGATGGCGGAGTTATTGTCAAATCTGGTGTATGACCATCAGGCAGCGTTCCTGCCAGATTGATCTTCCACCTGTATTCCATCCTGAAACTGCACGTTGTCCACGACCAGCTTCAGTTGGTCAAACCCCTTGATTCGCTTCCAGCGTT
>NZ_JADARC010000134.1:0-224644 GCF_016464245.1 Marinobacter sp. bablab_jr003 | reverse complement strand
TGACGCCATCCTGGATCGGCTCATGCACAACGCCCATCGCTGGGCTCTGAAGGGAGAGTCGATGAGAAAACGACTTCAGGAAATTGACTGAACGTGAACACCCGGGGTACAAACCTCGGTGGGTGATGCGTTAAGAAAAAGAGTGTTCACGTTCAGCCAGAATGGGCGTTCACGTTCGCCGGAATACGCACCCCGATACCTGCCTACCTCCAATGCCAGGAAACTCGAGCGCTTTTTGGAAAGCCCTTCCTGATGCCTGCCACCTCCCAAGGTCGAGGCCGGCACCCGAAGAACAAAACTCCCAAACCGCGATTACATCAGAACCGCGTAAATCACCCCAGCCAGAACAATCCGGTAGAGAACATACGGCCACATGCCCACCTTGTTCAGCCACTTCAGGAAGAAGTGGATGGCGGTGATGGCCATCAGGAACGAGGTTACGCCGCCAATCAGGAAGCCACTCCAGTCTACGATCACATCGGATGAAGCCACATCCAGCAATTTAACGGCAGACGCCAGCACAATAATCGGAATCGCCAGCAGGAACGAAAACCGCGAGGCGGTTTCCCGCGTCATGCCCAGGAACAGGCCGGCGGTGATGGTGACGCCGGAGCGTGAGGTGCCGGGGACCAGGGCCATGGCCTGGGCGATGCCGACGACGACGGCGTCTTTCCAGTTCAGGGTATCCATGGTGCGCTGGCGTTTCGGCAGCCAGTCGGCAATGCCAAGCAGAATGCCGAACACCAGGGTGGTGAAGAAGATCACCGAGGCGCCGCGCAGTTCGTTGTCGATCATGTCGAGCAGGGCCAGGCCTGCGAGGCCTGCGGGAATGGTGCCGATGACCAGGTACCAGGCCAGGGCGCCCTGGCCGACGATTTTGCGCTGGTGGATGGAGATCAGGCCGTCCCGGGCAACGCCAAAGACATCCCGGCGGAAGTAAAGCACCACGGCCAGAAGCGTGCCCACATGCACCGACAGGTCAAAGCCCACGCCCTGGTCTTCCCAGCCAAAGAAAGCCGGTGTCAGAATCAGGTGGGCGGAGCTGGAGATGGGCAGGAATTCGGTCAGTCCCTGGAGGAGGCCAAGGAAAAGGGCCTGGTAAACATCCATTCTTTTAATTCCGGTCGGTGGTGCTGGTTAACGGGTTTGGCGCGCTCAGAAAACGAGCGCGATATTAGCAGGGTGGCTGCCGGCTGAACAGGCGCAGCAGGTTACGCTCCCAGCAGCACGCCGCCGGCGGCCATCACGATCACCACGCCCCAGGCCGGGAGTTTCCATACGCTTAGCAGCATAAACCCCGTCAGGCCAAGGGCAAACTCGCCGGGTCCGACGATGGCGCTGGTGAATACCGGCTGGTACAGCGCGGCACCGAGAATGCCCACCACAGCCGCGTTGGCGCCGCGCATCAGCGCCTGGGCGCGGTGCCAGCGGCGGAAGTTGTTCCAGTGCGGCAGTACCGCCATCAGGATCAGCATGCCGGGCAGGAAAATGGCCAGCAGGGCCAGCGCGGCCCAGATAATTGGTGCAGAGGGCCCCATCACGGCACCCAGATAGGCGGCAAAGGTGAACAGCGGGCCGGGGATGGCCTGGGCGGCGCCGTAGCCGGCGAGGAATTCATCGGAGGTTACCCGGCCGGTCTGTACCACTTCCGCTTCCAGCAGCGGCAGCATCACGTGGCCGCCGCCGAAGACCAGGGCCCCGGCGCGGTAGAAGCCATCAAGCATATCCAGCGGGGCCGAGGGCGCGAGCCACGCCAGCAGGGGCAGGCCGGCCAGCAGGAAGACATACAAAACAGCCGTCAGCCGGCCGGTTCCCGCCGACACTGAGATGCCGGAATGTCCGGCGGCGCCGTCGTTGGCAGAACGGCACAGCACCAGGCCCGCAAGGGCTCCGACCAGAATCGCAGAAACCTGCCCGGCTGTGCCGCCCACAAACACCACCAGCAGAACCGCTGCCAGCGCGATGCCGGCCCGTTGCTGATCCGGGCACAGGGTGCGCGCCATACCCAGCACGGCGTGGGCCACCACGGCTACCGCTGCGACTTTCAAGCCGTGGATAATGCCCTGACTGACCGCGCCGTCGAGCAGGCTGGCGCTCAGTGCAAAGGCCACCAGGATGATGGCCGAGGGCAGGGTAAAGGCGGTCCAGGCGGCGGCAGCGCCCCAGCCGCCACCGCGCTGCAGGCCAAGGGCAAACCCCACCTGGCTGCTGGCGGGCCCGGGCAGGAACTGGCACAGGGCGACCAGGTCTGCATAGTCCTGCTCTGACAGCCAGCGGCGCCGGGCCACAAACTCATTACGGAAATAACCCAGATGGGCCGCCGGGCCGCCAAAGGAGGTCAGGCCCAGGGCCAGGAAGGCCAGGAAAATTTCCCGAATTCGTGCAACTGACACCGGGCCAGGGGCCATATTCACTCCCAAAGACAATCTCTGATCAGGCCGGGAACTTGTCCCGGGTGTTATTGGCTATGCGCACCAGCATCAGCATCAACGGCACTTCCACCAGTACGCCCACCACCGTGGCCAGCGCCGCCCCGGATTGCAGGCCGAACAGGGCGATGGCGGCGGCCACCGCCAGTTCAAAGAAGTTACTGGCACCGATCATGGCACCGGGGGCGGCGATGCAGTGGCGTACCTTCCATAATTTTGCCCAGCCGTAGGCGATAAAGAAGATCAGTACGGTCTGGATAATCAGCGGCACGGCAATCAGGGCAATGTGCAGCGGGTTTTCCAGAATGACTTCGCCCTGAAAGGCAAACAGCAGAACCAGGGTGACAATCAGCGCCGCCGGGGTCACCGGGCCGAGGCGTTTCATAAAGACCTCGTCGTACCACTGCTGGCCGTTGCGGGCGATCAGGATGCGGCGGGTCAGGTAGCCGGCGGTGAGCGGAATCACGATGTACAGCACCACCGACAGAATCACCGTATCCCAGGGTACCTGGATGTCGGAAATACCCAGCAGGAACACCACAATCGGGGCGAAGGCGAACAGCATGATGATGTCGTTCAGGGACACCTGCACCAGGGTGTAGGCGGCATCGCCGCGGGTCAGGTAACTCCAGACAAACACCATGGCGGTGCAGGGGGCGGCGCCCAGCAGAATGGCGCCGGCCAGGTATTCGCTGGCCAGTTGCGGGGCGATCCAGGGCTCGAACACCACCATCAGGAAGAACCAGGCAATGGCAAACATGGTGAAGGGTTTGATCAGCCAGTTCACGATGGTGGTGATGGCGAGCCCTTTTGGCTCCTTGCGAACGCCGACAATGGCGCTGAAATCAATCTGCGCCATCATGGGGAAAATCATTGCCCAGATCAGGATGGCGATGGGAATGGACACCTGGGCGTATTCGAAGCGGGACAGGGTCTCGGGGATTGAGGGGGCGAGCTGCCCGAGGGCTACACCGGCCACAATAGCCAGTGCCACCCACACCGAAAGGTAACGCCCGAACAGGTCCATGCCGCCTTCGGTCGCTTCAGCCGGGTTCACATCGCTGTTACTGCTCATTGCACATCCTTAAATGGAGCGTTGGTTCACACGCTTCGACAGTTCTTCGGCGCTTTCCTTGCGTTCGGAATAGCGGTCGGTCAGGTAATCGCTGCGGTCCCGCACCAGCAGGGTGAACTTTACCAGCTCCTCCATGACATCCACGATACGGTCGTAGTAGGCCGAAGGCTTCATCCGGTCGTTGTCGTCAAATTCCATGAACGCCTTGGGTACGGACGACTGGTTCGGGATGGTCACCATGCGCATCCAGCGGCCCAGCACCCGCAACTGGTTGACTGCGTTGAATGACTGGGAGCCGCCGCACACCTGCATCACCGCCAGGGTTTTGCCCTGAGTCGGCCGAACGGCGCCCATGGACAGGGGAATCCAGTCGATCTGGGTTTTCATGATGCCGGTCATGGCGCCGTGGCGTTCCGGTGAGCACCACACCATGCCTTCGCTCCACTGCACCAACTCCCGCAGCTCCTGAACCTTCGGGTGGGAGGCATCTTCGGCATCGGCCAGGGGCAGTCCCCTCGGATTAAAGACGCGGGTTTCCGCACCCATCGCTTCCAGCAGGCGGGCGGCTTCTTCCACCGCCAGGCGGCTGAAAGAGCGCTCGCGCAGGGAGCCGTACAGCAGCAGAATCCGGGCGGGATGTTCTGAGGCCGGGGCCTCGAATACCTTCGATGCCGTGGGAGCATTGAACAGCTCAGCTTTAATATTGGGAAGATCCGCGGTTGGCATGTTGATCGTCGATCCTTTACGTCATCACTGTGTCACACTAATATGCGAAAAACTGCATATTCGAATAAGCGTATATATTGGTCGGTAAATATGAAAGGTCAAGCCCATTACAATCCGGTGACTGTGTTCAAGGCATTGGGAGATGAACTCCGGCTGGCAGCCACGCTGCTGATCTACCGCCATGGCGAGCTGTGTGTGTGTGAACTGATGGCGGCCTTTGAAGCGCCCCAGCCAAAAGTCAGCCGGCACCTGGCCTCCCTGCGGGAGGCCGGCCTGCTGGAAACAGAGCGCCGGGGCCAATGGGTCTATTATTATCTTAGTCCGCATCTACCAGATTGGATGGTGCGGGTGCTGGAGGAAACCGCCCGGAACAATGCGGCACTGATCGGGCAGCCCCTGGCGAGGTTGCAGGCCATGGCAGACCGCCCGGCAGTGCAGTGCCCCTGATCACGAATTTACAAGGATTGCGAACCTCGCAAGGAGAACACCATGAGCAAGATCAAGGTAGGTATTAACGGATTTGGTCGCATTGGCCGTTTGGCTCTGCGGGCCGCCTGGGGTTGGCCGGAGCTGGAATTTGTGGCCATCAACGACCCGGGGGCTGACACCAACACGCTGGCGCACCTGCTGAACTTTGACAGCGTGCATGGCCGCTGGAACTACGAAGCCACCGCCGATGGCGATGAGATGGTGATTGACGGCCAGCGCATCCGCGTGACTCACAACAAAGCCATTGCCGATACTGACTGGTCTGGTTGCGACCTGGTCATCGAGGCCAGTGGCGTGAACAAGAAAGTTGCCGTGCTGCAGGGCTACCTGGATCAGGGTGTGAAGCGGGTGGTGGTGACCGCCCCGGTGAAAGAGCCGGGCGCGAAGAACATCGTGCTGGGCGTGAACGAACACATCTTCGACCCGGCCAATGACCGAATCATCACGGCAGCCTCCTGCACCACCAACTGCCTGGCGCCGGTAGTGAAGGTCATCCACGAGAAACTGGGCATCAAACACGGTTCCCTGACCACCATCCACAGCCTGACCAACACCCAAACCATCATCGACGCACCCCACAAGGATCTGCGCCGGGCCCGTGCCTGTGGCAGTTCGCTGATTCCCACCAGCACCGGTTCCGCCACCGCGATTATCGAAATATTTCCGGAGCTGAAAGGCAAGCTGGATGGCCACGCGGTGCGGATTCCGCTGATCAACGCGTCGCTGACCGACTGCGTGTTTGAAGTGGAGACGCCGACCGACCGGGACACTGTGAATCGGTTGTTGAAAGAAGCCGCCGAGGGCGAGCTGAAAGACATTCTGGGCTATGAAGAGCGCCCGCTGGTGTCCATCGACTACAAGACCGACCCCCGCTCATCCATCGTCGATGCCCTGTCCACCCTGGTGGTCAATGGCACCCATGTGAAAATCTACGCCTGGTACGACAACGAATGGGGCTACGCCAACCGCACCGTGGAACTGGCCCGCAAGGCAGGGCTGGCCTGATATGAGCGCGGCCATCCGCCAGTACCTGGTGATCACCGGTAACTACTGGGCCTTCACCCTCACGGATGGCGCCCTGCGGATGCTGGTGGTGCTGCACTTCCACCAGCTGGGCTACTCGCCGCTGGAAATCGCCCTGTTGTTCATCTTCTACGAGTTTTTCGGGGTGGTGACCAACCTGGTGGGCGGCTATCTGGGGGCCCGTATGGGCCTGAACCGCACCATGAATATCGGGCTGTTTCTGCAGATTGTGGCCCTGGCCATGCTGGCGGTGCCGGCGGCCATGCTCACGGTGCCCTGGGTGATGGCGGCGCAGGCGTTGTCCGGCATTGCCAAGGACCTGAACAAGATGTCCGCCAAGAGCGGCATCAAGTTGCTGGTTCCGGACGAGCAGCAGGCCACCCTGTACAAGTGGGTGGCGATCCTCACCGGCTCCAAAAACACCCTGAAAGGGGTGGGCTTCTTTCTGGGCGGCGTACTGCTGATGGCAGCCGGCTTTACCGGCGCGGTGATCCTCATGGCAGTGGCGCTGGGGCTGGTGTGGCTGGCCAGCCTGTTCCTGCTGGGGCAGGATCTGGGCAAGAGTAAGGCCAAGCCGAAGTTCAGCGAGATCCTGTCCAAGAGCCGGGCCATTAACGTGCTGTCGGCCGCCCGGATGTTCCTGTTCGGTGCCCGGGATGTGTGGTTCGTGGTGGCCCTGCCGGTCTACATGGCCACGGTGTTCGGCTGGGACCACTGGAAGGTGGGCGGTTTTATGGCCAGCTGGATTATCGGCTATGGCTTTATCCAGACCATTGCACCCAAAATCACCGGACACTCCAACGGTAAATCCGGTGCCGTGCTTTGGGCGGCCTTGCTGGCGGTGGTTCCGGCGGCCATTGCCGGGGCCTTGATGGCCGGCTGGTCGGCACAGGCGGTGGTGATCGGCGGTTTGCTGCTGTTCGGGGTGCTGTTTGCCATCAACTCCTCCCTGCACAGCTACTTGATTGTCAGCTATGCCCGGGGTGATGGTGTGTCGCTGGATGTGGGTTTTTACTACATGTCCAATGCGGCGGGCAGATTACTGGGTACCATCCTGTCTGGTTGGGTGTATCAGGCCTACGGGCTGGAGGCCTGCCTGTGGATTTCCGCAGCCCTGGTAGCCACAGCGGCCGTGTTGTCAGTATGGTTGCCGGAGCGCGCGGACAAGCCAGGCTTCAGCCAGCTGGCTGCAACAAAGACAATAAAATGATCGGGTTACTTCGGCGCTTCCCCCTGCCAGTCATTGTGCTGGCGCAACTCTTTGGCACATCTCTCTGGTTCAGTATCAACGGAGTCTGGTTATCCCTGTCCGCCGAGCTGGGGCTGGCGGAATCGGATCTGGGCCGGTTGACGCTCTCGGTTCAGGCCGGCTTTATTGCGGGTACGCTTGCCCTGGCGGTGACCGGGCTGGCAGACCGCTTCGGCGCCAGTCGGATTTTCCTTGTATCGAGCCTGCTGGGTGCCCTTGCGAATGCGGCTTTCGTGACGGTGGCCGGAGTATTTCCGCTGGACAGCCTGCTGCGGTTCGCCACCGGCCTGTGCCTGGCCGGCATCTATCCTCTGGGTATGAAACTGGTCATTGCCTGGACGCCCAAATATGCCGGAGCGGCCCTGGCCTGGCTGGTGGGCATGCTGACCTTGGGTACAGCTCTGCCGCATCTTATGCGTGGGGCAACGCTGGGCATGCCCTGGGAGTGGCCACTGCTCGCATCTTCCTGCCTGGCACTTCTGGGCGGGTTGTTGGTATTTCTGTTGGGCGATGGGCCGCACCTGCCCAAAGCCAGTGGTCGTCTCCCGCTCAGTCAGGGGCTGGCGGCTTTGAGTAGTCCCCGCTTCAGGGCCGTGGCCGGCGGTTATTTTGGCCACATGTGGGAGCTATATGCCTTCTGGACCTTGGTGCCGCTGTTGATCGGGCGAGAACTTCAAAGGCTGGGGCAGGGTGAGGCTTTGATACCCTGGCTGTCATTTGCGGTAATCGGCATCGGCGCTGCCGGCTGTATCGGTGGCGGTCGGCTCAGTCGGACCCTGGGCAGTGAGTGGGTGGCCCGGCGGGCGCTGATGGTGTCCGGGGCTCTGTGTCTGCTCTATCCCTGGATGAACGGGCTGCCGCCTTTGTTGTTAATGGTTTTGCTGTTGGTTTGGGGCGTGGCGGTAGTGGCCGATTCACCGCAATTCTCTGCACTGGCGGCCTCGACCGCACCGAAGGAAACCGTGGGTTCGTCGCTGGCGGTCATGAACGCGGTCGGCTTTGGCCTGACGCTGCCGGCAATATGGCTCACCAGCGGGTTCTGGAGCGTCTGGGATGTCTGGGTGGCGCTTTTGCTGTTGCCGGGGCCGGTGTTCAGCCTGTGGTCCCTGAGCCGAGGAAAGCCCCAGGCCTGATACACTTGCCGACTCCTTCGTCCTCCAGCTATGGATCGCCATGACCCAACGCATTCTTCTATTGTCAGGCTACGATGCCGCCAGCCATCGGCGCTGGCGAGAGCAATTGGTCACCCTGCTGCCCGGTTATCACTGGCAGACGCTGGCGCTTCCGCCCAGATTCTTCCAGTGGCGGATACGAGGCAATCCGGTGAGCTGGCTGGACGAGCCCTGCCTGCAGGAATCCTGGGACCTGGTCATTGCCACCTCCATGGTCGACCTGGCCACATTGCGCGGGTTGCACCCCTCGCTGGCAAACACGCCGTGCCTGCTTTATATGCATGAAAACCAGTTCGCCTTTCCGGTCAGCGATCAGCAGCGGGGCCGGGTAGAGCCGCAAATGGTCAATCTCTACAGTGCCCTGGCGGCCGATGCGGTGGCGTTTAACAGCGCCTGGAACCGGGACAGCTTTCTGCAAGGCGTTGAAGGCTTTCTGAACAAGATGCCGGATGCGGTGCCCGACGGGGTGATGGAAAAACTCAGGGAAAGATCTTCGGTGCTGCCTGTGCCGATTGAAGACCGGTTGTTTATCGACCAGCCCCGGCCTGTGAACCAGGCGTGTCCGCACCTGCTGTGGAATCACCGCTGGGAATACGACAAGGGGCCGGACCGATTGTTGGCATTGCTGGAGCAGCTGACAGAGCGTGAAATGCCTTTCCGTATCAGCGTGGTGGGCGAGGGCTTTCGCAGCCGCCCGGAAGCATTCGACCGGATTCACCGGCAATTTTCAGGGCACATCGAACACTGGGGCTTTCTGGAGCGCCGCGCAGATTATGATCGCTTGCTGGGCCGTGCCGATATTGTGCTGACGACAGCGCTTCACGATTTCCAGGGGCTGGCGATGCTGGAAGCCATGGCTGCCGGGTGTTTGCCACTGGCACCGGACCGGCTGGCCTACCGGGAGTATGTGCCGCCGCAGTGCCGGTACACCAGCATTGAGTCTGACAAAGCGGCGGAAGCCAGGGCGGCAGCTGACCGGCTGGCCAGGTTGCTTGAACAATCGCCTGTTGCAGAGCCGCCGAATCCATGGCGGGCTTCAAGGCTGGCGCCCCGGTATCAGGCTCTCATCGAGCAGCTGATGTCGAAAGGTCAGTGATTCTGTTCCGGCACTTCCCGAATGCGGCCGTGCTCGTCTATGGCTACGTATACAAACAGGCCTTCCGTTACCTTGCGCGGTGTCTTTGAGCTGCGGTCCAGGGTCCAGACTTCCACCTGGATTTTCATGGAGCTGCGCCCAATGTCCACCAGGTCACAGTAACAACCTACCTGGGAACCCACCCGCAACGGCGACAGGAACTCCATGCGATCCATGGCCACGGTGGCATTGCGGCCCCGGGAAATACGCCCGGCCATGGTGGCGGCAGCAATATCCATCTGTTTGACCAGCCAGCCGGCGAATACGTCGCCATTGGCGTTGGTGTCTGACGGCAGGGGAATCACCTGCAGCATCATCTCCCCGCGGGGGGCGGGTTTGTCGTCATCGTATGCGTTCATGAATGGTTTGCCTTACGGAAGCTTATGAATTGTTTTCCGTGCATGGTAACGGGCTGGCCGCGCGCTGCAAGAAAATTTCGCTAATGACGGCTATATTTCAAAAGCTGTAACAAAGTTGTCACAGAGTCTCCCTAGGATGCACTCATCGGTAAAGCAGATACCAACATAACGTCCACCGATACTGGAGACATAACGTGATGAAATTGAAAACTGCAATCGCTTCTGTTGCCCTGGCGGGCAGCATTGCCGCCGTGTCCACCCCGGCCATGGCCCGTGATACCGTCAATGTCGTCGGTTCTTCCACTGTTTACCCGTTCGCCACCGTGGTTGCCGAGCGTTTTGGCCGTAACACCGACTTCCCGACTCCGAAACTGGAATCTACCGGTTCCGGCGGTGGTCTGAAGCTGTTCTGTGCCGGTATCGGTACCCAGCACCCGGACATCACCAACGCTTCCCGTCGCATGAAGAAGAGCGAGTTCGAGCTGTGCCAGAGCAATGGCGTGAAGGAAATCACCGAAGTGAAGATTGGTGCTGACGGTATCGTTATCGCCAACTCCAAAGATGCCGGCAAGCTGGACCTGAGCCTGAAGCAGGTGTTCCTGGCCCTGGCCAAGGAAGTTCCTGATCCCAAAGGTGGCGACAAGCTGGTCGCTAACCCTTACCAGAAGTGGAGCGATATCGACTCCAGCCTGCCGAACCTGGAAATCAGCGTGATGGGCCCGCCTCCGACTTCCGGTACCCGTGATGCTTTCGTTGAAATCGCAATGGAAGGTGGCTGCAAGACCTTCGATTTCATCAAGGCCATGCCGAAGAAAGAAATGAAGAGCGTTTGCCACAGTATGCGTGAAGACGGCCCGTTTGTTGAAGCCGGCGAAAACGACAACCTTATCGTTCAGCGCCTGGCGCAGGACAAGGACACCCTGGGTATCTTCGGTTACAGCTTCCTGATGGAAAACAGCAGCCAGATCCAGGCCGCGACTATCGGTGGCGTTGAGCCGACTCCGGAAACCATCGCTGATGAAGATTACCCGGTTGCCCGCTCCCTGTTCTTCTACATCAAGAACGCTCACGTAGGCGTGGTTCCGGGCATCAAGGAATATGCCGAGGAATTTACTACTGAAGGCGCCTGGGGCGATAACGGTTACCTGGTCGACGTAGGCCTGATTCCGAACCCGCGCAACACTCGCATGGAAGTGGCCAAGAATGTGCGCAACCTGAAGCCGATGACCGGCAACGAGCTGTAAGCAGCTCCGGGTAGTCAGGGACGACGACAAAGAACGCGGGCCGGGGAGGTTCGCGTTCTTTTGTTACAACCAGATGAATAAAACAGCCGCTAAACTGGCACAATAATAAAAACGTTGAGCTGGCTTTAACTCAACATTTACACGATACAGAGAACGTTATGCAAACGGCCAATCTGTTGCCTCTGATCCTGGTGATTGCCGTCATCGCCTATGGTTTGTCCTACATGCGCTCGCGCGCGGTAGCCGAGCCCATCGGTGGTATTCGCAATCTGAAGGCGCTGCCCTTTTACTACGCGGCCCGTGCCGCTTTGTGGTGTGCGATCCCTGCGCTGGTTGTGCTGGCGCTGTGGGCAGGTTTTGAAGGCAAGGTTATCCAGAACTATGTGGTGGCTTCGTTGCCGGCAGAACTTGCACCTGAGTCTGACGGCCAGGCGAGCCTTATCCTTTCGCAGATCAACAACGTGGCAGCCGGCAAGCTGGATCCGCAGTTTGTGCCCCCGGAAGTGGTGGGTGCAGCGGACCTTCTGGATGCCCTCAAACAGCGCAGTGCCAGCTTCAAGGCCACGCTGGTAATTCTTCTTGCGGTACTGGGCGCAGCCTATGCCTGGACCCGGGTACAACCCCACATCAATGCCCGCGAGAACGTGGAGCGCACCTTGCGGTGGATTTTCTTTGTCTGTGCGGCGGTTGCCGTTCTGACCACCGTCGGCATTGTCTTTTCCGTGATTTTTGAAACCTTCCGGTTCTTCGGCAAGGTTCCGTTTACCGAGTTTCTGTTCGGCACGTCCTGGAGCCCCCAGACGGCCCTTCGTGCAGACCAGGTAGGTTCTGACGGTGCTTTCGGTATCATCCCGCTGTTCACCGGCACCTTGCTGATTTCGGCCATTGCGCTGCTGGTGGCGGTGCCTGTGGGCTTGCTGTCTGCGGTGTACCTGTCTGAGTACGCAACCAGGCCGGCCCGGGCGGTGATCAAGCCGCTGCTGGAAATGCTGGCAGGCGTACCTACCGTGGTGTACGGCTTTTTTGCGGCCCTTACGGTTGCCCCGTTCATTCGGGACCTGGCTGAAAGTATCGGCCTTGAAGCCTCATCCCAGAGCGCGCTGGCGGCGGGCCTGGTGATGGGTGTCATGATTATTCCGTTTGTTTCATCGTTGTCTGACGACGTGATCAACGCCGTACCCCAGACCCTGCGGGACGGTTCCCTGGCACTGGGTGCCACCCAGTCAGAAACCATGAAGAACGTGATTTTCCCCGCGGCCCTGCCGGGCATTATGGGCGGCATCCTGCTGGCGGCTTCCCGGGCCATCGGTGAAACCATGATTGTGGTGATGGCAGCGGGCCTGGCAGCCAACCTGACGGCCAATCCGCTGGATTCCGTCACCACGGTTACGGTGCAGATTGTCACCCTGCTGACCGGTGACCAGGAATTCGACAGCGCCAAGACCCTGGCCGCGTTTGCCCTGGGCATGATGCTGTTCATCGTAACCCTGGCCCTCAACGTGGTTGCCCTGAAGATTGTCCGCAAGTATAGGGAACAGTATGACTGATCAACGTTCACAGGCGGAGATTGTCCGCCAGTCACTCAAGCGGCGGTACCGCAAGGAGCGCCGGTTTCGGCTCTACGGCATGACCGCCATCGCCATCGCCTTGTTGTCCCTGGTGGTGCTGTTTACCGACATCATCGGCAAGGGCTACACCGGCTTTATCAAGACCACCATGACCCTTGATGTGGTGCTTGATGGCGAGCAGATGTACCTGGATGACGCGTCTGACAAAGACCAGATGTCCATGGCGGACTTCCAGGCGCCCATCATAACGGCTCTGCAGAAGCATTTTCCCGAGGTGGAGGAGCGTAAGGACCTTCGGGAGCTGAGCCGGTTGGCGGGTAGCTATGCCAGCAACCAGATCAAGGACCTGCTGGCCCGGCAGCCGGAATTGTTGGGTACTACCCAGACCATGGAGTTCCTGGTGCACGACACGGTGTCGGTCTATGTGAAACATGCCGACAATCCTGCCTACAGCATCCGTTTGTCGGAACAGCAGCAGCGCTGGGTGGATGAGCTGGTTGAGAAAGGCGTGGTAGATACCGGTTTCAACGATGTGTTCTTCAGCCGGGGCGATTCCCGGGAGCCGTCCAATGCCGGTATTCTGGGTGCCATTGTCGGCTCACTGCTGACCATGGTGGTTACCCTGGTGATTGCCTTCCCGGTGGGGGTTGCGGCAGCGGTGTACCTGGAGGAATTTGCGCCCCAGAACAAGTTCACCGATTTTATCGAGGTCAACATCAACAACCTGGCGGCGGTACCGTCGATCATCTTCGGTCTGTTGGGCCTGGCGGTGTTTATCGGGGTGTTCGGCTTGCCGCGCTCCGTACCGGTATTGGGTGGCCTGGTGCTGGCGCTGATGACCCTGCCCACCATCATCATTTCCAGCCGTGCGGCCATCAAGAGTGTGCCGCCCTCTATCCGTGAAGCGGCGGAAGGCATCGGCGCCTCGAAAATGCAGGTGGTACTGCACCATGTGGTGCCCCTGGCCATGCCCGGCATGATGACCGGTTCGATCATCGGCATGGCCCAGGCGCTGGGTGAGACAGCACCGCTGCTGCTGATCGGTATGGTGGCATTCATCGTGGAGATTCCTGACGGTTTCTTCAGTTCCGCCACTGTGCTCCCGGTACAGATTTACCTTTGGGCCAGCAGTGCCGAGCAGGGCTTTGTTGAACTTGCCTCTGCCGGAATCATGATCCTGCTGACCTTTATGATCACCATGAATGCATTGGCCATCTGGCTCCGTAAACGTCTTGAGCGCCGGTGGTAAGGAGTTAAACCATGAACACTATGAATTCGACAGTAACCAGCAACACCGAAACCACCGAGGCGCACGCTGTTCCCGTTCAGGACGAGCGCCCGGCAGAGACGATCATCCAGGAAGGGGTTACCGTTGGCAGCCCCTACGCCGACGACCCGAAGTTCAAGCTGCGGGATGTTGAGGTGTTTTACGGCGAAAGTCGGGCCATCAAGAAGATCAGCCTGGATATTGCCCGTAACGAAGTGATTGCCTTTATCGGCCCGTCCGGGTGCGGCAAGTCCACCTTCCTGCGCTGCCTGAACCGGATGAACGACAGCATCGATATCTGTAGCGTGAAAGGCGAGTTGATGCTGGATGACCAGAACATCTACGACCCCAAGCGTGACGTGGTTGAGCTGCGGGCCCGGGTTGGCATGGTATTCCAGAAGCCGAACCCGTTCCCCAAGTCGATCTATGACAACGTGGCCTATGGCCCGCGTATTCACGGCCTGGCCAATCGTAAGTCCGACCTGGATGATATCGTGGAAGACAGTCTGCGCAAGGCTGGCCTGTGGAACGAGGTAAAAGACCGCCTGGATGCCACTGCCACCGGCATGTCCGGCGGTCAGCAGCAGCGCCTGTGTATTGCCCGGGCCATTGCCGTCAGCCCCGAAGTGATCCTGATGGACGAGCCCTGTTCAGCCCTGGACCCGATCGCTACCGCCAAGGTGGAAGAGCTGATCGCGGAAATGTCCGAGAGCTACACTATTGTGATCGTAACCCACTCGATGCAGCAGGCCGCCCGGGTATCCAACCGCACGGCGTACTTCCACCTGGGCCACCTGGTGGAAGTGAACGAAACCGATAAAGTATTTACTTCGCCGGACCACGAACTGACCGAATCCTACATCACCGGTCGTTTTGGTTAATCAGGCCCGGGAACCTTGGAGACAAAGAAAATGCCGAACAGAAAGGATGATGTATACGGAGATCATATCTCCGGTAAGTTCAACGATGAACTGAACGAGCTGAAAACCCAGTTCCTGAACATGGGGGGCATGGTGGAAAGCCAGGTAGAGAAGGCCATCCAGTCGCTGATTGACGGGGATGGCCAGCTGGCGGAAAAAGTCCGCCTTGGCGACAAGCAGGTCGACAAGATGGAAATGGACCTGGATGAAGAAGCCATCCTGGTCATCGCCCGCCGGCAACCCACGGCGCGGGACCTGCGCCTGGTGATTTCCGTGATCAAGATGGTGGCGGACCTGGAACGTGTGGGTGACGAAGCCAAGAAAATTGCCAAGATGGCCATCAAGCTGACCGAAGAAGGCCAGGCTCCCCGGGGTTACGTGGAAATCCGCCACATCGGCACCCACGTGCTCAGCATGCTGCACGATGCCCTGGATGCCTTTGCCAGGCTGGATTCCGAGCAGGCCCTGCGCATCATGAAAGAAGACAAGCAGGTCGATGAAGAGTACCAGGCTGCGGCCCGGGCCTTGCTGACCTTCATGATGGAAGATACCCGCAACATCACCCGTTGCATGATGGTGATGTGGGTACTGCGCGCACTCGAGCGCATTGGTGACCACGCCTGCAACATCGCCGAGCACGTGATTTTCATGGCCAAGGGTGAGGATATTCGCCATTCGCCGATGGAAGAAGCAGAGCGGGTAGTGGGGCGGTAGGGGCGGGCCGCACCGCACATCGGCCGACCTGACTTCAGAGCTGTTTTCACCAAAATCGTGTTTTAGTCTGTCAGCCTACCTCCCAAGCTTCGGGCACGCGGGCTGGTATGGCTGTTTGGGACTATCTTTGGCCATGGATGGCCAAAGCTAAGCGAGCATGGATGCCTTGAGCGTGTCCCAAACAGCCATACCAGCCCGCTTGCTTACTCCAAAACCAGAAGCAGGAAAAGTCAGGCCTGCTTCATCTTGTCAGTGTAAGGCGGCCAGCCCAGTGGCTTGCCGGCCAGCAGGTGCAAATGGATGTGGAACACGGTCTGCCCGGCATTCTCTCCGCAGTTCATCACCACCCGGTAGCCGTCTTCGGCAAAGCCCATGTCCCTGGCCAGTTTTCCGGCTACCCAGTACAGGTGTCCCACCACTTCCCGGTCGCCTTCCTCAATGTCGTTGATGGTCGCGATCGCCTTTTTCGGGATGATCAGCAGGTGTACCGGTGCCTGGGGATTGATGTCCCTGAAGGCGAGGCTGAGGTCGTCTTCATAGACGATGTCCGCCGGGATTTCCCGGTTGATGATTTTGGTGAAGATGGTTTCCGACATGAAAACTCCCTGTTCGTTGTTAAGCGTGCAAGTTGACCACTATAGACCGCCGAGACCCGGCAGACGATTGACCATTTGTTGAAGCGGTGCGGGCAGTTTGTCGTCCAGCCCCATGGCGTAGCGGGCGACGCGGTTGCGGGCAAAGGGCAGGGCGCGGGCGGCGCCCAGGCCCAGGTTACGGACAAGGTGTACCGGCGGTATGGCGTTGCTGAAAAGGTGGTAGAACAGGTCCATGGCCAGCATCATGCTCTGGTTGGCGGGCCGGCGTTGCTGTTCGTACAGGGCCAGCCAGCGCTCGCAGGCGAGGTCGTCACCACCGCGCCGGGCTTCTTTCAGCAAACCCTGCAGGCACTGGGCATCCTGGAAACCCAGGTTTACGCCCTGGCCGGCCAGCGGGTTGATGGTATGGGCGGCATCGCCGGCCAGTACCACCCGGTTCAGGTAATAGTGCCTGGCGTGCTGGCGGGCAATGGGGAAGCTGGCCCGGGCATCGATATGGGTCAGCTCCGGCAGGCGGGCGGGGAACCGTTTCTGGATCTCGGCCATCAATGCCGGTTCATCCATGGCCTTGAGTTCCGCCAGCCGGGCCGGGTGGTCATACCATACCAGCGAGCCCCAGCATTCACCGGGGAACTGTTCACCGGCGCTGTGCAGGGGTAAAAAGGCCCGCGGACCGCTGGGGTAGAAACCCTGCCAGGTGATGTCTTCTACGCTGCCCCGGTAACGCACAGAAATTACCATGGCCTGCTGGTTGTATTGATCGCGGGTAACGCCGATGCCCGCCAGGTCCCGAACCCGTGACATGGCACCGTCTGCACCAATGACCAGCTGTGCTTCCAGTTGGCTGCCATCATCCAGGGTGACCCGGGCCAGTTGTTGACCCTGCTTCAGGTCCTGCACGCTGCGGCCGGTTATCAGGGTCACGTCCGGCTCGGCTTCGGCGCTCTGCCAGAGCGCCTGCTGGGTGATGCTGTTTTCCACAATGTGACCCAGGTGGCGGGCACCGAGCTGTTCGGCACTGAATTCAACTTCGGTCAGGGAGGGTGGCAGCAGTCGGCTCAGGGGGTTGGGGGTTTCGTCCCACACCGCAAGGCGGCGATAGGGTGTGGCGCGCATGGCCAGGATGGAATGCCAGGCTCCCAGGCTGTCCAGGTAGCGTTCGCTGCCGGCACTCAGGGCCGACACCCGGATATCCGGGGCACTGGAGGCATCGAAGGCGCTGGGTTCGGCTTTGTCGATCAGGGCCACACGGATGCCCTGCTGACCAAGGCCGGTGGCAAGTGCGGCGCCGACCATGCCGGCGCCCACAATAATGATGTCAAATGCTTGGTTCATATCCGGTTCCTGTCTGATGGCATCAGTTTACGCGATGCCGGGCGCCAGACAAGCGACCGGGGTCAATCCGGCGGGTTTCAGTATCCGGCCAGCAGGGTTTCCTCCCGGGGTTCCGGTCGTTTGCGGTTCTTCAGTAGCCAGGCCGGTTTCTGGGTGCCCGGGCGGGTGAAGCCTTGATTGATCACCATGGGTTGCACCAGGTTGAGGAAATCCCGGGTTTTCATGTGGATGGATTCGGTGTGGCTGCCGGCGGCAAATGCCAGTTCGGGCTGTTCGGTGAGTACTTCGGCGCAATAAACCGTCATTCCGAACAGGTTGCCGAACGGTGGCATGGCGCCCACTTCGCAATCCGGGAAACTGTCCTGGAATTCCTGTTCGTCTGCCAGTTCCACAAAGTCGGTGTCGAGAATGCGGGACAACCTGTCCCAGCGCACGCGCCAGGTGGCGGGCATCACCAGCATGGCCATCTTGCCATCGAGTTCGATGATCACGGTTTTAACCACACGGTCGCCGGCAATCTTCACGTGGTGGGCGAGTTGTTGGGCAGTAAAGGCGGGAGGGTGGGACAGGCACATGTATTCCACATTGGCCTTGTCCAGGTAATCTTTTAACTGCTGTACCGGCATGTTCACAACCTCCTGACAACATGGACAGTGTTGCAGAGCCGTCTGCCAATCCCGGGCCAGGCTCCGGTAAGACGGGGTAAATTCCCGCCTTACCGACAGCTTAGCGCAGGATCTGCAGTTTGCGAATAACCGGTTGTGTCTGTGTGACAGGCTTCCGGTCAGTCAGCCTTGTACATATGCACGTCGCGCTGCGGGAAAGGGATGGAGATACCCTCGGCGTCGAACGCTTTCTTCACACGTTCCTGCATGTCCCAGTAGAACGGCCACAGGTCGCCGGCCTTGGTCCAGGCCCGTACGGTCAGGTCGACAGAGCTTTCGCCCAGGCCACCCACCACAATCAGCGGAGCCGGGTCTTTCAGGGCGCGTTCGTCTTCTTCGATCAGGCGCTTGCAGATCGCCTTGGCCTTGTCGATGTCGTCGCTGTAGCCGATGCCGAAGGTCATGTCGCAACGACGGGTTTCATACACGCTCATGTTGGTCAGGCTGGCGTTGGATAGCTGGCCGTTCGGGATCACCACGCGACGGTTATCGAAGGTGTCGACGATGGTGTACAGGATGCTGATTTCACGCACCGAACCCAGGAAACCCTGTGCTTCGATGGCATCGCCCACCTTGAACGGCTTGAAGATCAGGATTAGTACGCCACCGGCAAAGTTGCCCAGGCTGCCTTGCAGGGCCAGGCCCACGGCCAGGCCGGCGGCACCGATAATGGCGACGAAGGAGGTGGTGGCAATACCGACCATGGAAGCTACGGAAACCAGCAGCAGGATCTTCAGAATGGCGCCGATCAGGCCGCACAGGAACTTGTTGAGGGTGGGGTCTTTCTTGCCCAGTTTGTTGTCCAGCACGCCGACAAAACGATTGATCAGCCACAGGCCGACAATGAGGGTGATGATGGCCAGTACTACTTTCGGGGCGTAGGCCATAACCAGTGCGATGCCCTGGTCAATCCATTCGGACGCTTGTCCGTTACTTATGATGTCTTCCATAGAGAAGCTCCTTGATCGTTAGTATTTTCTGAGGTGGCGAAAACCCGACAAATGATTGCCAGCACAATATTTATCTGACAAAGAGTATATAGCAGACATATTAAATGTCAGCGTCAGAAAGTGTTGGTACGCAGCGGTTAGTTATACGGATTGTGATGCTCTCTGGCATATGCCGTGATTTCATCGGGGCCGCCCCGCACCAGGATCCGGCCCTGTTTCTGGCTCAGCTGGTAATCGTACATGGGGTCGTAGTAATCGGTGAGCAGGGCTTCGATCCAGAGATGGTGGCCGCTGGTGTCGCCGGTGCGTTCCTGTTGCTCCAGGGCCTGCTCCATCAAGGCGCGAAGTTCCTGGTGGCGCGCCCCGCCCAGGCGTTTCCGGATACGGTCGATGGCGCTCAGCAGGTAGTCCCGGAAGTTCAGCCAGCCGGCTTCTTCGCCATCCCGGGCGATGTAGTCGGCCAGCATGTGTTCCACATAGTCGGTGCGGATAATATCGACACGCTCTGCCATGGGCTGTTCCAGGATCAGCAGCGGCGATTCGCTCATGCGGGCCCGGAAGTGTTCCGGTAGCGCGCAGCGGCCGATCAGCCGGCTTTCGTCTTCCAGGTACACCGGCCCGCCTACCTGGTGGTGTGCCTTGAGCATGGCAACCGCCAGGTGGTTTTCGAAATCGATCTGGGACGGCTGCGGGGTGACTTGCCGGCCGAAGCTGGAGCCCCGGTGGTTGGCCAGGCCCTCCAGGTCGACCGGGTTGGGCAGGTCCATCAGCACCCGGGTTTTGCCGGTGCCGGTGCGGCCGCTGAGAATGCGGAAGTCTTCGCTGTCGATCAGCTGGTCCAGGCTGTCGATCAGAAAGCGTCGCAAGGCCTTGTAGCCACCTTTCACCAGCGGGTAATCAATGCCGGCGTCCTTGATCCATTGCTGGGTCAGACGGGAGCGTAACCCACCCCGAAAACAGAACAGGTAGCCGTCCGGGTGACGGGCTACGAAGCGCTTCCAGGCTTCGATACGCTGGGCTTTTACATCACCGGCGACCAGTTGGTGGCCAAGCTCGATGGCCTTGTCCTGGCCCTTTTCCTTGTAGCAGATGCCCACCCGGTGGCGTTCCCCGTCGTTCATCAGGGGCGCGTTCTCAGCGTTGGGAAAACTGCCTTTGCTGAACTCCACCGGGGCGCGAACGTCCATCAGGGGCACGTCGTTCAGGAACAGGTTGAGGTAATCGCTGGTATCGGGTCTGCTTGCCATGTCAACGGATCGCTGTTGTTCTGGATAGGGCGGCAGTATACCGGAGTGCCGATTTCCGGGCATCCCGGCTAGTGTCCCGTCTGACTAATTCCTTAATCTACTGCTTGCCTCTGAGGACTCTGACCAAGGCGACAGTCTGCAGGTGTGGTGGTTCCACATCAAGGACTGGCAACACAGGCTCAGAGTCCTCAGAGGCAAGCCCTTCGGGAGCATCTGAAAAGCCGAATAGTGTCGTTCTGCTGTCTCGATTTGGAACCACCAAATTTTCACCAGCACGCCTAACTCTTCGGCTTTGCAGATGCTCAGTAGGTTAAGGAATTAGTCAGACGGGACACTAGGGTACAATGGCGGTTTGGACTGCCGAGAGAGCCAGCAATGACCCCGGAACACCTGAACCAGCACCTGCGCAAGACCCTGAGCCGTGGCCGTGTGGCCGCATCGGCACCGGCAGGTTGCCCGGACCTCCCCTTGTACCTGTTTGATCCCTCGGTACTGGAAGGTCCCCTGAGCCATGATGAAGCCCAGGCCGTGGTGGCAGAGCCAGCGTACTGGTCATTCTGCTGGGCCAGCGGCCAGGTGCTGGCCAGCTGGATTTTGCAGCATCCGGAGCTGGTGGCCGGCAAAGCGGTACTGGATTTCGGCTCCGGTTCCGGGGTTGTTGCCGTGGCGGCGGCGCGGGCGGGTGCTGCCCGGGCCATTGCCTGCGATATCGACCCGGCAGCGCTGGATGCTGCAGCAGCCAATGCCCGGCTTAACGGTGTGCAGGTGGAGCTTTGTGACGACTGGGCGGCGCGGCCGGAATCCCTGGACCTGGTCACCGCGGCCGATGTGCTTTATGACCCTGACAACCGGCCGTTGCTGGAGGCGTTCCGGGCGGCAGCAAGCCGGGTTTTGCTGGCAGATTCGCGGGTTCGGGATCTCGGTAACCCGGCTTATCAGCTGCAAACGGTGATTGAAGCCAGGACCTGGCCAGACCTGAACGAATTCGAGGAGTTCAACAGGGTGCGTATCTACCTGGCGGAAGGTGCAGGCTGAGAATTTTCTACGGCAGAAAAAACAAAGGGCAGCTCAAGGGCTGCCCTTTAACAGGTTTGAACCGCCATCCCGGGCAGTTCACAGTCGGAACAAGTGGTGCGTCCGTGCACTCGGGGCAACCGCCATGTTACCGTAATCCTTGCGTCTTTCCCTGATGGCCAGCGTCCGAGCCGGCAATCCAAATCGTTATCCCTTAAGCGAGGCATCCCTGTGTCCTTGCCTCTCCCCACAGTCCCTGCAGGGGTGCATCCAGTGCGTCGTCCTTTTCCCTGTCATCCTTGACGGTTCCCACTATACCAAGGCCAATCTGACAAACGTGTGACCGGCGCACACCATTTGCGGGCTTCAACTATCACATTAATAGTTTTTTCTTTGAATTCATGGCTCTGCGGGAAGTGGCTATGGGCCAGGCTGCGCCTTCGTACGTGAAGACACTGAAAGTTCCTACAGGCTTGTGAGATATCTCTTACAAGGATTCAGGCGAATCTCTCAAATCCATTTCGCGCGGCCTGCGTGTGCCGGGCCAGGGCAGCATGCCGATGGCAATCCCCAGGCTGTCTGCCAGCACATCGGCCAGGGAAAAATCCCGGTAGGGCAGATTGGCCTGGACCACCTCCAGCAGCAGCCCGAAACCCAGTAGTGCCGGGGCATACCAGAAGGCGCTCAGGCGCGGCCAGGCCAGCCGGGTAACGATGGTCAGCTCGATAAAGGCAATCAGGTGATTGACCTTGTCATTATCGGACGACGGAATCGGGTAGCTGCTGCTGGTGGTGGCCAGGTACAGAATGGCGACAACCGACACCAGCAACACGGCCTGCCACAGGCGGCGCATGTGAAGAATATGCCGGATGGTTGGCCAGAGTCGCGTCATAGGGTAATCCGAAGGTGGTTGCGTGCTGTGGGAACGAGGCTGACATGATATGCTTTGCGCCCCGTTATTGTCATGGCAGCGGAGGACCACCAGCAATGCTCAAAGGAAACTTTTTTCGCGGACTGGGCTACCTGGGGGAGGGCTTCAGGCTGATTCGCCAGCCCGGCCTGCGGCTGTTCGTGATCATTCCTGTTGTGATCAACGTCATCCTGTTCGGGCTGATGTTCTATTTCCTGGCCGAGATGTTCTCCCTGATGATCGCCGGTGCCATGGCCTGGCTGCCCGACTGGGCCTGGCTGCAAGCGCTCGATTGGTTGTTCTGGCTGCTCTACGGCGTGGTGATCCTGCTGATGCTGGCCTACGGCTTCGTGATCGTTGCCAACCTGATCGGCTCTCCTTTTTATGGTTACCTGGCCGAGTTGACCGAAAAACACCTCACCGGCCAGGAAGTCAGCACGGATGGCAGCTGGGCCGCCATCATCAAGGACATTCCCCGGGCGCTGTGGCGGGAAGTCCAGAAAATTGCCTATTACCTGCCCCGGGCGCTGGGCCTGTTTATTATCGGCCTGATTCCGGTCGTTAACCTGGTGGCAGCGGTGCTCTGGTTCCTGTTCAACAGCTGGATGATGGCCCTGCAATATGTGGATTTCCCGGCCGATAACCACCGGGTCAGCTTCCCGAAATTAAGAAAAGACCTGGCAGCCAGCCGGCTTTCGGCCCTGGGCTTCGGCCTGCCGGTGGCCCTTGCGGCCATGGTGCCGGTACTCAACCTGGTGGTGGTGCCGGCGGCCGTGTGCGGTGCGACCGCGTTCTGGGTGCGTGAAAACGATTCAAACCAACAGTAATTCAGTCAGCGGAGGTTTCTTGGAAACATCGGAATTTGTCATTGGTCAGCGTTGGGTAAGCCACAGCGATACCGCTTTGGGTCTGGGAATTGTTACCGACATTTCCGGGCGCAGGGTCACATTGGGCTTTCCCGCGGCCGATGAGGAGCGCACCTACGCCATCGATAATGCTCCCCTGTCGAGGATTGTGTACCAGATGGGTGAGGAAATAGAGACTTTCGAAGGCGAGAAATACATTGTGCGCGCCGTGGAGGACCTGAACGGCGTTCTGCTGTACCACGCCGACGATGGCGAAAATATCCACCAGGTTTCGGAAGTGAAGCTGGCCGGTTCGGTGAATTTTTCTGCCCCGCACCAACGCCTGTTTGCCGGCCAGTTCGACCGTAACGGAGCCTTCCGGTTGCGGGTGTCGACCCTGGAACACATGGATCGCCTGCGGGCCTCGCCGGCCCAGGGGCTGATTGGCGCCCGTACCCAGCATTTGCCGCACCAGCTCTATATTGCCCACGAAGTGGCCCGCCGCCACGCGCCCCGGGTACTGCTGGCCGATGAGGTGGGCCTGGGCAAAACCATCGAAGCCGGCCTGATCCTGCATTACCAGCTGCACACCGGCCGCGCCCGCCGGGCCCTGATTGTGGTGCCGGATTCGCTGATTCACCAGTGGCTGGTGGAAATGCTGCGCCGCTTCAACCTGCGTTTTTCCATCGTCGACCAGGGCCGCTACGACGACCTCAAGGCACAGGAAGATGATGTCGATGCCCTGGTAAACCACATCTTCGGTGACGACGATGACGGTGTTAACCCGTTCGAGGCGGACCAGCTGGTGCTGTGCAGCCTGGACTTCCTGGTGCGCAGCGAAAAGGCCAGGAACCATGCCCTCGCCGCCGGCTGGGACCTGATGGTAGTGGATGAAGCGCACCACCTGGCCTGGTCGCCGGAGCAGGCCAGCCCCGAGTATGAAGTAGTGGAAAGCCTGTCTGGGGCCAGCAAGGGCTTGCTGTTGCTGACGGCCACCCCGGAACAGGTCGGGATTGCCAGTCACTTTGCCCGGCTGCGCCTGCTGGACCCGGCCCGGTTCCATAACCTGGACACTTTCCGGCAGGAAGAGCAGCAGTATGAGCGTATCAACCAGGTGGTGCGCCGGCTTCAGGAAAACCCGGACACCATCGCCGAGGACGACAAGGCCGCCTTGTCTGACTGGCTTGGTAGTGAACTGGACGAGCTGCTGGCCCGGGACAACGCCCATCATGCCGTGATTGATGCCCTGCTGGATCGCCACGGCACCGGCCGGGTACTGTTCCGCAATACCCGCGCGGCCATTCAGGGCTTCCCCGAACGCCAGCCGCTGCCGGAGCCGTTGCCGTGCCCGGAACTCTATGAAGAGGTACGTCACGGCAAAACCGGCCTGGCGCCGGAGCAGTCGGCCCTGGAAGAGCAATGGCTGGCCGAGGACCCCCGCGTGGCCTGGCTGGAAAAGAAACTGGCCAGCCTGCGCCCGGCCAAGGTGGTGGTCATCTGCGCCCGGGCCGATACCGCCATGGCGCTGGAGCATTACTTGCAGCTGCGCGCCGGTATTCGCAGTGCTGCCTTCCATGAGCACCTGAGCCTGCTGGAGCGGGACCGGGCTGCCGCCTACTTCGCCGACACCGAGCAGGGCGCCCAGGCGCTGATCTGTTCGGAGATTGGCAGCGAGGGCCGCAACTTCCAGTTTGCCCATCACCTGGTGCTGTTTGACCTGCCGGAAAACCCGGACCTGCTGGAGCAGCGCATTGGCCGGCTGGATCGTATCGGCCAGACCGAAGCCATCCGGATTCATATCCCGTACCTGCAGGGCACCAGCCAGGAGCTGCAGTACCGCTGGTTCCATGAAGGCCTGAACGCCTTTGCCGAGAGCTGCGCCGTGGGTGTCGCGGTGCACGAACACGTGGCCGATAACTGGCAGAAAGCCCTGGACGGCGATGACAGTGTCATCGAGCCGCTGCTGGCGGACAGCGCCGCAGAGACCCGGCGCCTGAAAACCCTGCTGCATAACGGCCGGGATGCCTTGATCGAGCTGAACTCCTGTCGCCGCGAAGAAGCCAATGCGCTGATCGCCGAGATCGAGAAAGAAGAGGGCTCTGCCCGGGTCCGGGATTACCTGGTGCAGGCGTTCGACATCCTGGGTGTTGATGTGGAAGACCACAGCGAACACGCCGATGTCCTCAAGCCCGGAGAGCAATACCAGGCCGGCCATGTGGCGGAGTTGCCGGAAGACGGGCTGACCGTCACCTGGGAGCGGGAGCAGGCCCTGCAGCGGGAAGACATGGCGTTCATGAGCTGGGAGCACCCGATCGTGACCGGGGTGATGGATTCGGTAACCAGTTCCGGCCTGGGCAAGGCGGCACTGGCCAATCTGTCGGTCAAGGCCTTGCCGCCGGGTACCCTGTTGCTGGAAGCTGTTTTCGCCGTGCATTGTCCGGCGCCGGAAGCCCTGCAGCTGACCCGCTACCTGCCGGTTTCGCCGCTGCGCCTGGTGGTAGACGTCAACGGCCGGGACCTGTCCAAGGCCCTGCCCCATGACCGGCTGAACGAGCTGTGTTCCAACATCCGCCGCCGGACGGCCCAGGCCATCGTGCCCAAGATCCGGGCAGAAGTGGAAACCATGGTGGACCATGCCGAGCGGCTGGCCGAACCGAACCTCGAACCACTGCAGGAAAAGGCGCTGGCGCAGGTAGAAGCCGGCTTTGTACCGGAAATCCGCCGCCTTGAAGCCCTGCAGAAAGTAAACCCGGCTATTCGCGATGAGGAAATCGACTTCCTGCGCAAACAGCTGGAAGCCGCCCGCGAGGCGGTGGGCCATGCCAGCCTGGCGCTGGAGGGAATCCGGGTGATTGTCACATCCTGAGGCTCCTAACTGTCTGAATCCGGTGTGTTATCTGGAATACAGGCATCTGTTAGGGTAAGTTGAACGTAACGAAGTGTTAGCGAAGTGGCTCCGGCTGCGTGCCGGAGGCTCTAATCCATGGAAGACAGAGAGAACTTGCGATGACTTTGATTCTGTTTCTGGTAGCACTGGCCGGCCTGCTGTTTGTGATGCGCCGGGAGTCCGGTGCCAAGCCGGCCATCGGCGTGATGCTGGTGGTGGGTGTGCTGTCCCTGTTTATGGCTTCCGGCTGGCTGACCCTGCTTCTGTTCCTGGGTGCGGCAGCCACGGCCGCAGCCGGTCTGCCCCAGTTCCGCATGAACTGGTTGACCCCTCGGGTGTTCGCCATGTTCAAGAAGGTGGCGCCGAAGGTTTCCGACACTGAAAAGGTGGCCCTGGAGGCCGGCACTGTAGGCTGGGACGGCGAACTGTTCACCGGCCGCCCGGACTGGCACAACCTGCTGATCAACCGTCATACCGGCCTGAGCGATGAGGAACAGGCCTTTGTGGATAACCAGTGCACCCAGGCGATTTCCATGTGCAATGCCTGGGACCTGGCGGTAGAGCGGGCTGACCTGCCCGAAGAACTGTGGGATTTCCTGAAGCAGGAAAAATTCTTCGGCATGATCATTCCGAAGGAATATGGTGGCCTGGGTTTCTCGGCCAAGGCCCAGACGGCGGTACTGCAGAAACTGGCCGCCAATGAAATGCTGATGGTGACCGTGGGCGTGCCCAACTCCCTCGGCCCGGGCGAACTGCTGGTCAAATACGGCACCCAGGGGCAGAAAGACTATTATCTGCCGCGGCTGGCGGATGGCCGGGAAGTGCCCTGTTTCGGCCTGACCGGCCCGCGCGCGGGCTCCGACGCCACCTCCCTGCCGGACACCGGTATCGTGTGCAAACAGGAAGTGGACGGCAAGGAAGTGTTGGGCATCCGCCTGAACTTCGAGAAGCGCTGGATTACCCTGGCGCCGGTGGCCACGGTGGTGGGCCTGGCGTTCCGGATGTTCGACCCGGACGGCCTGCTGGGCGATACCAGGGATCACGGCATTACCTGTGCGCTGATTCCCCGGGACACCGACGGCATGGACATCGGCCGTCGCCATTGCCCCATCGGCTCGCCGTTCATGAACGGCCCGATCAAGGGCAAGGATGTGTTCATCCCGCTGGATTACATCATCGGTGGCCAGGAAATGGCCGGCCAGGGCTGGCGTATGCTGGTTGAGTGCCTGTCGGTTGGCCGCTGTATCACTCTGCCGTCCGGTGCTGCCGGTGCGGCTGCCTATGCCGTGGGCACGGCCGGTGGCTTCACCCGTATCCGTCGCCAGTTCAATACCCCGGTGGCAGAGATGGAAGGTGTCCAGGCCCCGCTGGCGCGGATTGCTGCCAAGACCTACATTGCCCAGTCTGCGGTCAACCATACCGCCAACATGATCGACCAGGGCGAAAAACCGGCGGTGCCGTCGGCCATTCTCAAGTACCACCTGACCGAGTTCCAGCGTGACATCCTCACCGATGCCATGGATGTGCACGGCGGCAAGACGGTTACCCTGGGGCCCCGCAACTATCTGGGTATCGGTTACAGTGGTGCCGCGGTGTCGATCACCGTGGAAGGCGCGAACATCATGACCCGCAGCCTGATGATCTTCGGTCAGGGCGCCATTCGCTGCCATCCCTATGTACTCAAGGAGCTGGCGGCCAAGGATAACGATGACATCAAGGCCTTCGATGAAGCCTTCTTCGGCCACGCCGGCCTGATCTTCGGCAACGCTGCCCGCGCTTTCACCCAGGCCCTGGGTATCGGCAAGGCGGACGTGCCGTTTGACAGCGCGTCGCGGCCCTATGCCCAGGCCCTTGCCCGCTTCAGTTCTGCCTTCGGCTTGTGTGCCGACGCGGCCATGACCACCCTTGGCGGAGAGCTGAAAATGCGTGAGCTGATTTCCGCGCGCCTCGGCGACATGCTGGCCAACCTGTACCTGGCCTCCATGGTGCTCAAGAACTGGTATGAAACCCAGCCGGTGGATGGCGAGAAGGAACTGATGCAATACAGCATGACCCTGCTGCTGCATCGTACTGAGAAAGCCCTGGACGAATTCCTGAAGAACCTGCCCAACCGGCCGGCCGCCATGGCGTTGCGGGCGGTAACCCTGCCGCTGGGCCGTCGCTGGGCTGAGCCGGGCGACGAGCTTACCCGCAAACTGGCCAACAGCATCAGCACGGATACGCCGGTGCGCAGCAAGCTGACAGAAAGTGCGTGGACAACGGCAGGTGAGGGTGATGTGGCCAATCCGCTGGCTCAGTACAACAGCCTGCTCAAGGACTATGGCAAGGCAGAGCAGTTGTACCGCAAAGCTACCAAGGCCTACGCCAAGGGCGAGTTGCCCATGACAGCCCTGCATCCGGAAGAACGGTTCGAGGCGGCCCTGGAAGCGGGTATTTTCAGCCAGGAAGAGGCCGATTTCATGCGCGAGTATGAGGCGCTGGTGCTGGAAATGCTGACCGTCGACGATTTCCCGTTCGACGAGTTCGCCCGCAACAAGGACACCCTCATTGACCACAATCCGGCCTGAAGCAGGCCGCTGATATGTGGCTGTCGGTAGTTGCTGTCAGTGTTGGCGCCGTGATCGGCGCCAACCTGCGTTGGGCCCTTAGCCTGTGGCTGAATGCCAGTTACCATGCCATTCCCTGGGGCACCCTGGTGGCCAACCTCAGTGGTGGCTGGCTGATCGGACTGCTGATGGGCTTCTTTACCCACAGCAGTTCGCTGGCTCCGGAGTGGCGGCTGTTCGCCGTAACGGGCCTGTGCGGTGCGCTGACGACCTTCTCGGCCTTTTCCCTGGAAATGTTTGCCGCCATGCAGGAAGGCAAGTGGGCGGTGGCCCTCACCGGCATCCTGGCCCACGTGATTGGTTCCATCCTGATGACCGCCCTGGGCTTCTGGACCTTCACCCTGTTCAGGGGATAAAGACGGTTGCGGATGACCGCTCCGGCCTTGGTATCACTACCTACATAAATTATTGAATTTACCCTTGGCAAGCCGGAAATTCAGGAGTAGAGTGAATCCTGAAGGAAAGATTAGCAAAGCAGTTCATGAATAAGACGTACCTCCGCAGTTAGTAGTGCCGTCCTGTTTTTGATCCCGCGAGTTCAGTTTTTCCGTAACACGCTGACCAGCACCAGAATGGTGTGTGGCAGCAGATAAAATGATTGATTTCAGGAAGTTTACGTATGTCTACTGTTACCGGTACTGTTAAGTTCTTCAACGAAGCAAAAGGCTTTGGCTTTATCACTCGTGAAGGCGGCCCGGACGTATTTGTTCACTACAGCGCCATCCAAGGCTCTGGTTTCAAGACCCTGGCCGAAGGTCAGCAGGTTGAGTTCACCGTAACTCAGGGCCAGAAAGGTCCTCAGGCGGAGAACGTTGTTGCCCTGTAATCCTTGAGGATTCAGCAACATCAAAAAAAGGCAGCCAAGGCTGCCTTTTTTTGTGCCTGCCCGGTTTGTCGGATCAGCTGCCGAACAGCTCCTGGTAGAACAGCAGGGTGCCATCCCAGGAACGGCGGGCGGCATCCTCGTCGTAGCCGACCGGCATACCGAACTTTTCGGCAAAGGCATCCGCACCCGGATTGGTGAAGGAGTGCTTGACCCCCGGGAAGCTCACCAGCGTCAGGTCCACCTTGGCATCCTGCATTTCCTGAACCAGGCCTGCCACCTGTTCTGAGGGCACCATCGGGTCGGCGCCGCCGGTATACACCTGTACCCGTGCGGTCACTTTGCCGGCTTCGGCCTGCAGAGGGCTGGCCAGGGCGCCGTGATAGCTCACCACGCCATCAAGGTCGACGCCCATCCGTGCCATATTGAGCACCACGGCACCGCCAAAGCAGTAGCCCTGGGCGGCAATCTTGCCAGCATCCACCGATTCGTGGTTCTCCAACAGCTCCTTTGCTTTGATAAAGCGGGCTTTTACCTGCTCCATATCCCGGGTGGCTTGTTTCATGAACTCCTGGGCGGTATCCGGGTGCTCGGCCAGCTTGCCTTCGCCATACATGTCCAGGGCAAAGGCGGTATAACCGGCGGCTGCCAGCTGTTCTGCCTGTTCCCGGACAAAGTCGTTGTGGCCCCACCATTCGTGTACCAGCAGGATTCCGGGTCTTTTACCTTCGGCTTCATCATCCCAGGCCAGGTAGCCGCTGAAGACCTGGCCATCGAGCGTGTATTCCACGGTCTCGGTGCGAAGCTCGGCATGTGCGTTGAGGCTGGCAATGGCCAGGGTAAGGGCGGCGAGCGAGTGTTTGTTCAAACGTGGTTTCATGGCGGTTCCTGCTCCTGTTCATCAAGAACTAAAGGGTATGATAACGGCGGGCTTTGAACAAAATAGCATCAAAGCCGTCTTTTACCACCGGCATTCTTGACTATAGTTAAGTACAGGAACGGTTGTAAGTCTGAACTGGTTCAGGCGCCGTATATCCCCAAACCAACAACAGCAACAATGCGGGGTGGTCTATGCTCCTGTCACATGCGTTCGGTCTCTTTACTCACCCTGACCAGGAGTGGGTATCCATCAGAAAGGAACACGAGAATCCAACCAGGCTTTATATCGCTTACATTGCCATTCTGGCGGCCATTGCTCCCATCTGCGCCTATATTTCAACAGCACACTTCGGCTGGTCTGTGGGTAGCGAGCGGCTGATCAAACTTACGGAAATCAGTGCGGTTCAACTGAGTGTCCTGACCTACGTGGCAATGCTGGTGGGGGTGTTTGCCCTCGGCTATGCCATCAACTGGATGGCCAAGACCTACGGTGCCAAGGAAGAACACGTGCCTTCCAATGGTATCGCCCTGGCGGCTTATTCCTGTACGCCCCTGTTCCTGGCGGGCTTTGCCCTGCTGTATCCAGTGCCCTGGTTCAACGCTGCGGTGTTCCTGGCAGCCGCGTGCTACGGCGCCTGGTTAATGTATGACGGTCTGCCCATTGTGATGGGCATCGAGAAAGAGCGTGCTGTGATGTACGGTGGCGCTTTGCTGACGGTCGCACTGGTGATCCTGGTGTCCACCCGCGTGGGTTCGGTGATCCTGTGGAACCTGGGGGCTGGCCCGGTCTTCATCAGCGGATAACCAGCGCTCACCTGTGTTCGGATCGTTTACGGGAGCTTCGGCTCCCGTTTTTGTTTGACCTGTGCCAATGGCAAAGGCCTGTGCCGGCCTTGTAGTATGGTTGAGTCCACTACAAGGAATCAGTAATGACCGGATCTCCCCCATCTTCCGACTCTGCCGCGCTGGAGCCTGGGCCCCTGCTTTCTGAGCACTGGCAGGCTGTGCCGGCCGCCGAGGCTCGTGAACGCCTGAAGGCAGAACATCCATTATCCAACGCCGAAGCCGCTGAACGCCTGGCCACCCTGGGCTACAACCGTTTGCCGGAAGCGGCCGCATCCGGCCCGCTTGCCCGCCTTGGGCGGCAACTGAAGAATTTCCTGATCTATGTGCTGATGACCGCGGTGGTGATTACCGGTGCCCTCGGCCATTGGGTCGATGCCGGCGTCATCCTGGCAGTGGTAGTCATCCAGACCCTGGTCGGCTTTCTGCAGGAAGGGCGCGCCAGAGCGGATTCTGCGGATGTGTTCGCACCAGGTATCGGACACCGGTGAGCCGGTTGAACTTGACCACCCGGCTTGGGACGGCATCATTGCCGGCATGGCATCCGAAGGCCTGCGGGTACTGGCGATTGCCCGCCGGCCCGTGACAGCCGGCAGCCGTGAGCTGGTTGTGGAAGAGCTGGAGCAGGGGACTGAACTGCTGGGTGTGGTGGGCCTGCTGGACCCGCCCCGGCAGGAAGCCATCCGGGCTATCGAAGAATGCCACAGTGCCGGTATCCGGGTAAAAATGATCACCGGCGACCACGCCCTGACCGCCGGAGCCATCGCCCGAAAGCTTGGGTTGCGGAATACCGACAAGGTGCTCACCGGCAAGGACTTGGACGCCATGGACGAGCAACAGTTGCAGCAGGCGGCCGGTGAAGTGGATGTTTTCGCCCGCACCAGCCCGGAACACAAGCTGAGGCTGGTGGCAGCCCTGCAGGCCCTGCATGGCGTGGTGGCCATGACCGGTGACGGGGTGAACGATGCCCCGGCCCTGAAGCGGGCGGATGTGGGTATCGCCATGGGCGTGAAAGGCTCGGAAGCGGCCCGCGAGGCTTCGTCGGTGGTCTTGCTGGACGACAACTTTGCCAGCATTGTGGCAGCGGTGCGGGAAGGCCGTACGGTCTACACCAATTTGCGCAAGGGCATTGCCTTCATGCTCCCCATTAACGGCGGCGAGTCGATCAGTCTGATCACGGCCTTGCTGCTGGGGCTGGCGCTGCCCATATCCGCCCTGCAGATTCTCTGGGTGAATATGGTGAGTTCGGTGGTGTTGGCCATGACCCTGGCTTTCGAGCCGCCGGAGCCGGGCGTGATGGCCCAGCCGCCCAGGCCACGGGACGAATCCCTGCTCCGGGGCTTTGTAGTCTGGCGGGTCGTGTATGTCTCCCTGCTGTTCCTGGCGGGTATCTTCGGCGCCTGGTTCTGGGCCATGTACAACTATGACGATGCGGTGGTGGCCAGTACCCTGGCGGTGAATACCCTGGTGGCCATGGAGGTGTTCTACCTGTTTGCGGTCCGTTACCTGGATACGCCGTCGATTACCTTGCGGGGTGTGCTGGGTACTCCGGTGGTGCTGCTGGCAGTGCTCGCGGTGATTGTCCTGCAGTCCCTGTTCACCTGGGTGCCCTGGTTCCAGGACACCTTTGCCAGTACCGCGCTCTCCCCTGAAGCATTGGGCTTTGCGGTACTGGCCGGTGTCGCGGTGTTGGTGCTGCTGGAGCTGGAAACGGCAATCCGCCGGCGCTTCAGGGCAGCCCGCGGGTAATCACGGACGGGTCACCGCGGCCTTCCACGGCGGCCAGCTCGGCACTGGAGAGCCAGGCTCCGGGGGGCTTGTCCAGCACCTCGGCGCAGGCTACCAGGGTGTGGCCCCAGGAGCAGTGATTGGCAAACAGCATGCCGCTTTCGTTCAGGGTGCCGCCGCGGTTGATGTAACCCAGCACCCGGCTGTGGGACGGCTGGGGGAGCAGGTTGTGCAGGTGGCCCCGGAATACTTCCGGGCGCATATGGGTAAGCGCAACCCGCCGCTGCAGGCGATGGGGGAACAACCGCTCCCGCTCGAATTCGTTCAGGCAGAAGGCGGCTTCGTGCGGGTCCCTGGGCTGGCGGAAGCGCCCGGGCTCCTGCAGGTACACCAGCCGGAACGCGGTGCCGGTTTCCCGCAGGCGCTCGCAGGCCCGGATGGCTTCAGACAGCTGGTAGGCGCCGCTGGCAATCAGCAGAATCGGCTCTTCTCCGGTGGAGGTGTCTTCGTCGACCACCAGCGCGCCGTGGCGGGCCAGGGTTTCTGCCTCACCGGCATTGAACACGCAGGGCCGCTCCCGCTTCGGGATCACCATGCAGCTGATCCGGCCCCGTTCAGTGAAGACCGAAGGCAGAACTGCGAGGGTGCTGTTGTAATCCGCCGGGAACAGAACCCGGGAAACATCGCTCATCTCGCCCAGCATGGCTTCGCAGAAGGTGGTGTCCTGGTGTGACTGTTCGTTCTTGCCGTTCTCCCAGGTGTGGGAGGTGGCTATCACCGGAAAGCCCAGCCAGCGGGCCGGCCGGCCCACTTCTTTCTGGTGCCGGGCAAAGATCAGCTCCTGGCGAATGGCGCCGAGCATTTTTACGCAGAAGGCTTCGTAGCTGGCGACCAGGTTCAGGCCGGCCTTGTTGGCCAGGCAGGCAGACACCACGGCCTCTTCATTCAGGGCGGTGATGATCTTGCCGTGGATTGATTCCTGGCGGTTTTCCGGGTCATTAACCCGGTGTTTCAGGTCAGCCAGGATACCGGTCAGGCGGTTGCTGGCCAGTTCGTCAGGATTGCCCACCCGGGGGCGTAACCCGGGGTTGTCCTCCACCAGTGCCCGGAAGAATTCGTCGACGGCCGACATGGGCGAACTCTGGTTCTGGCCCCAGGGCAGGGCCGGTATGGAAGGTTCCGGCGGGTTACGGGTGGCCAGGGCGTGGTCCCGCTCCAGCGGGCGCTGTTGCAGGGCGTGTTCGTTCAGTTCGGCAACGGCTTGCTGGAGATGGGTCGGTTCAACCCACAGGGGCGCAATGTGCTCCTGGAACAGATCCCTGGCCCGGGTATCCAGCCGGGGGTTGCCCGGCAGTGGCAGGTTATGGGCGCTGTTCTGGCCGGCGCCGTAAAAGCCGAAGCCTTTGACGGTTTCAGCAATGCCGTAGGGAATCTGCACCGGATACGCGGTTTCGCCTTTTTTGGCTGCCTCGCCGTTGGCGGCCAGCGCGGTTTCCATCTCGTACAGGGCGCAGACAAAGGCAGCCGGGTCTTTGCCGTCAAAGCGGAAAGGCGCAAAGCCACGGGCTTCCAGGTGCTGTTCGAAGCGCTCCAGGCCTTCCCGGGTACCCAGTTCGGTGCGCTGTTCAATGCGGCGACCATTGGCGATCATCACCGGCAGCACCTGCCCGCAGTCTTCCGCCCGCCACCAGCGGGGTATCCAGTCACTGCCGCGCTGTTCTTCAGCTGCGCCGTCAGACAGGAAGGCGACCAGGGACTCACCGGGCAGCGGCATGTGGGCGTACTGCAGCTCAGCGAACCCCAGATAGCCGCCTTCAATAATGCCGCCGGCGGTGTGCGGATTAACGTGGCTGCCCAGAGGCGATGCCATGGAGCCGTCGGGCTTTTGCCGGTAGCTGTAAAAATCCGAGGCCAGGCGGGACAGGCCGTCTGCGGCCTGGTACCGGGCTTTCTGTTCCGGGTGCAGGTTGCCGGTCAGAACGTTGATGGCATCTATGGCAGCAACGCAGTGGCCCTGGCCCATCAGCCAGCTTCGGGTTTGTCCGGTCAGGTTGTTTAGTGCCAGGTAGGCGGCATAGGCCGGCACCATGTTGAGCGCGCCACCGGTGTGGCCTTCCGGAGCGGTTTTGAAATCCTTCGGTTGCAACGGGGCACCGGTAATATCCACCCGGTTGCAGTAGGTCATGTGCACCACCAGCCACAGGCCGGCGCTGGTCAGCCGGTCCAGGGCGATTAGTTTGCGGTATACGCTGTCGGCGTCCGGCTGTTGGCCTGCTGCCACCAGTTTCTGTGCCAGCGCCTGTACCTGGCGAGCGGTGGTCTCAGAGTGCCGGATTATGCCATAGCCCTGTTGCCAGCACTGGAATACCGGGCTCGCCGCGGTCGCATCCGGCGTTGGAACCTGTTTAATGGGCGAAGACATAGTCGGCCTCCATGACATTGATAATTGTCAGAGCAGTTTAATGGCAGTGCCGGGAGGGGCCCTTGATGCAGGTCATTGGAGTCTGCATCTATTGACGGGCTAATGATCGCTTACGTGAGAGGGTAGGGGTGCGCCTGTTGATTCGAGGCTGGCCCGGGCGGGCTGGCCCCAGTAATAACCCTGCCCCTGCAGGCCGGGGAACTGTTGCAGCCAGACGGCGATGGCTTCTTCTTCCACACCTTCCACGACAACGTCCAGGTCCAGGGCGGTGCCCAGTTCCAGTGCCGCTTTCAGGATTTTCTGGCGGGCCGGATAGTCCAGCACATTGTGCAGGAAGCTGCGGTCTATCTTCAGTTCATCCAGCCGGAACAGGGCCAGGGTGCCCAGGGAGGAATGGCCGGAACCGAAGTCGTCCAGGGCAATCCGGAAACCCATGTCGCTGAGGATTTCGATGGTATGCCGGGCCAGCTCCGGGTCGGTCATCATGGCGGTTTCGGTGATCTCCAGGATGATATTCCGGGGCAGCAGATGGTGCCGGCGCAGGATCGCCCGGGCCTGTTCGGCGAACAGCGGGTGAGCCAGGTCCTTGGCGGAAATATTGACGCTGATGGCGATGTGGTCGCCGTACCTTGCCCGCAGGCCGCTGGCATCACGGCAGGCCCGGTCCAGCACCCAGCGGGTAACCTGGTGGATAATGCCCACTTCCTCGGCCAGCGGAATCCACTGGTCCGGGGGGATTCGTCCGAATTCGCTGTGTTCCCAGCGCAGCAGGGCTTCCACCGAGCTGATCCGGCCGTCGCGGATACTCACTTTCGGCTGGTATTCCAGCCACATGTCGCCGGAGTTCAGGGCATCTTCAACGTCCAGCATCAGGATCTGCTGGCGGTACTGCCACTCGGCAATAGACGGGTCATAAACACTCAGGGCATTGTCGCTGTTCAGGGAGGCAAAGCCCGCCGCCGACAGCAGGCTGCCGGCGTCGGTGCCATGCTCCGGGGCGTGGGCAAGGCCCAGTGACGCAGCCCAGGAGAACGAGAACCGGCCGTCCCTGAAGTTGCCCGATAACCAGTCGGTAATGGCACTCAGGGCGCGGGTTTCGAGCTCTGGCTGGTTCGGGCTGCGGCGCAGGGCAAAGGCATGGTTGACGGTATCCAGTGTGGCAATGGCATAGCCGTTGATGGGAATCAGCTGCTCGCCTAATGCCTGTTTCAGGAACCGGTTCATCTTCCGCAGGTACTGCCTCAACAGCTCTTCGGCAGAGCGGTAACCCAGCGCCTGCTCCAGTTCATTGAAGCGGGTCAGCCGCACCATGCACAGCGTGTAAGGGGTTTGCCGGCTGTCTATGGCGGTCAGCGCCTCTTCCAGCATGGGGCGGTTGGGTTTGCCGGTTACCCGGTGGGTTTTCAGGACCCGGTCGTAATCCTGTTCGATGCGCGCGCGCAGTGCCTGTTCTTCCCGGGCGCGGATGTCGGCGCTCAGCCGGCGTTTGCGCTCTTCCAGCAACAGCCGGCCGACACCGCTGGTGAGGATCAGCGAGCCGGCGGCTGCCCCCAGAAAAAATGCGGAGTCGGTCAGCGGATTGACCGGCAGCCAGCCGATGGTTGTCAGGGACGTGGTGAGTGCGCCGACCAGAATGGCCAGTACCGACAGGGCGAAATAACGGGCGTAGACGTGCTTGCGGATCTGCCCCAGCACCAGTCCGAAGATGAACATGCCACCGGTGGCGGCAACTACCAGGAACACATCCTGCCCCAGCGGGCCGATGGGGAAGGGGGCCGCCAGCAGGTGCAGGCCGGCGGCCAGGCTGAAGCCCCGGAGTAGCCGGGCGCCTTGCCGGCCCACGGCAATAAAGTGGGGGGTGAATTCACACAGGGCAATCAGGCATAGTGGCAGGCTGACGGACAGCAGGGCGTTGAGCTCCGGTATGCCGGGCCAGATCAGCCAGAGCCCCAGGCCATCCATCACCAGCTGGCTGTAGATAACGCCCACCATCAGCACACTGAGCCAGGCCAGCCCGGGCCGGCGAAGCCTGATGACAATGCTCAGGTTAAGCAGCAGGGCAAACACCAGCATGCCGGTGACGAAGGATTTCCAGACCATGACCGGGAGGTCAGGCTCGGCGATGGCCGTGTCGCCAATCAGCGATGTAGCCTGTTGGCCCAGAAATGCCGCCAGCAAACCATAGACTGCCACCACCAACAGCACCACAAACGGAAACCAGCGTTGCAGCCCGCTGCCACTGGCGCGCCGGCCCCGGGCGCGCGCCGGGCTGTGTTGGTTTGTGGAGGCTGCGCCCATTCCGTAGCAATCCTGATTGGTACAAAGGCTTCGATACACAATGTTACTTAATATAACATCTTGCAACATTATGAATTTGAACAAATTTTAATGCACTTAAAGATATTTTACATTTGGAGTTTCATGGGGATGGTTAAAATGAGACCTGTTCCCGATAGCTCCACTCCAACAGAGGATACCCCGTGACCATCCAGATACTGACCACCGGCGGCACCATCGACAAGGTGTACTTTGATGCCAACAGCAAGTTCGAGATCGGTGACAGCCTGTTGCCGGAATTGCTGGCAGAGTCGAATATCCATGAGGGCTATGCCATCCGGGAGCTGATGCGCAAAGACAGCCTGGAACTGACCGATGACGACCGCGACGGCATTCTCGAGGCGGTAAAGCAGACCGAACATTCCCGCATTATTATCACCCATGGCACCGACACCATGGCCCAGACGGCCCAGGTCCTGAAAACCCTGCCCGATCGCACCATTGTGCTGACCGGGGCCATGCAACCGGCCCGGATGCGTCGTACCGATGCCATCTTCAATATCGGCTTTGCCTGGGCGGCGGCCCGGCTACTGCCGCCGGGCGTCTACATTGCGATGAATGGCGAGGTGTTCGAGGCGGGAGCGGTGCGCAAGAACCTGGAGGCCCAGAAGTTCGAACGTATCGATGACGCAGCCCGGTAGCGCTCGCTAAACCGAATCGATTTCTGACCGCGTCAGTTCCCGAAACTGGCCCGGTGCCAGCCCTGCATCCAGTTCAATCGCGCCGATGCGTTGTCTGTGCAGTGCCGTGACATGGTTTCCCACCGCCGCCAGCATGCGTTTGACCTGGTGGTAACGGCCTTCGCTGATGGTCAGCTCTATCTCCTGTTCAGAACAGGCCACCACCTGCGCCGGTCGCGTGGCCGTGTCTTCTCCGTTGAGCTGAATGCCTTGTTCCAGGGCCTGTCGGGCTTCCGCCGTTAAGGGCTCGGCCAGTTGTACCCGATAGGTTTTCGGGCAGTCCCGCCGGGGCGAGGTAACCCGGTGCGACCACTGGCCATCGCTGGTGAGCAGGAGGAGTCCGGTGGTGTCTTTGTCGAGCCGTCCGGCAATGTGCACCTGCCGCGCCAGTTCCGGTGGCAGCAGGTCCAGCGCGGTGGGCTGGCTGCTGTCGGTGGTGGCGCTGATCACTCCGGCGGGTTTGTGCAACATCAGGTACAGCTCGCCGGGCAGGGTCACCGGTTCGCCGTCGAGCAGCACGCTGTCGCCGGTGTTGATGTTGGCGCTGGTGCTGCGGCACAACTGGCCGTTCACCTGAACCCGCTTGCCGGTGATGGCCCGCTTGGCGTCTTTGCGGGACAACCCGGTGCCGTTGGCAAGGTATTGGTCCAGGCGCATCAGCAAGTATGCCCCTGAGCCGGTGGGGCCAGTGTGGCCAGGCACAGCACCGGCAGTTCTCCGGTCAGCCGGGCCCAGAGCAGCGGCAGGGCGTCCGGATTGATGGCCGGCCGGTCCAGCCGGCCGCTGGGGATCGGGGCTAAACCCTGATCCGAGAGGTTCGCCAGGGTAAAGGTAAACGGATGCGCGCCGGGAATGCCCAGGCGGATGTCGGTGGCGATAATCTGTTGGCCGGCCTGCTCATAATGCAGGAAGCCCCGGGTGAACCACTCAAGGCGCCGGGCTTCCGGCAGGTCAGCTACCCGGGCCCGGAGCACCGGATTGCGGGGGAAGTACTCCAGTGACAGTTCCGGCGTGCGATCCAGAAAACCGGTAACAATCTCCACCCGGGTGTCGTCGGTGATGGCCGTGGCTCGCCATAACAGGGTATTGAACGGCATGGGTTGTACCATCAGGGCCGGCTGTTCCAGCCCGGCCCGGACCAGTGCCGGTTGTACCCTGTCGGTGATGATCTGCTGTGCAACCAGCGTCCAGCCCAGATACAGGGTGGATAGCCCCAGTGCCAGGCTCAGCGCCGTGCGGGCAGGCGGGCGCACCAGAAACGCCAGGCAGCCGGCCAGCAGCGGCAGGGTGTAGAGCGGGTCAATAATGAAAATACTGTTGATAGCCACCGGAGTGCCGAACGGCCAGAACAGCTGGGTGCCGTAGGTGGTGAACGCGTCCAGCAGGGGGTGGGTGATCAGGATAAGTGCTACCAGCGCCAGCCATCGCCGGTAGCTTATGACAGGCTTCCAGCGCCACAGGCCCCAGGCGATCAGCAGCGACAGGGGCGCGAGAATCAGCAGGGAATGGCTGAAGCCCCGGTGCTGGGTAAAGTTGGCGACCGCGGTGCCATAGTCGATGACTACGTCGAGGTCCGGCAGGGTGCCCAGCAAGGCGCCGGTCAGCAGTGCCGACCGCCCCAGGGTTTTGCCGGCCACGGCTCCGGCCAGGGTGGCGCCAAGGGCGGCCTGGGTAATGGAGTCCATGGTTCAGCTACCGGCCTGGATATCCAGCGCCTGCAGCAGTTGCCCGGACGGAAAGCCGTCGGCAATAAGGCCTTCGGCTTTCTGGTACTGGCGGATGGCCTTGCGGGTGTTGGAACCCAGAATGCCGTCAGGCTCGCCGCTGCTGTAGCCCTTCGCGTTCAGGCTTTCCTGCAGTTGCATGATCTGGTCCCGGGACAAGGCCGGCTGGTCTTCCGGTGGTGGGTTCTGCAGACCGCCGGCACCGGCCACCCGGTCGGCCAGGTGGCCAACGGCGATGGCGTAGAACTCCGAGCGGTTCCAGCCCATGATCACCCGGAAGTTGCTGTAAGCCAGGAAGGCCGGGCCCTGGTGGCCGCTGGGCACCACCAGTGCGGCTTTAATGGGCTCCCGGGCCAGGGCGTTACCGAAGGCATCGGTAATGCCCAGTTTCCGCCACTCGGCCAGGGGCAGCCGGCGACCATCGGCCTGGCTGAAGTCAAAGTTTTCGGGCAGTAACACTTCCCGGCCCCAGCGGTAGTCGCCGTCCCAGCCCATGGATTCCAGGAACTTGCCGGCCGACATCATGGCATCGGGCAGGCTGTTCCACAGGTCCCGGCGGCCATCGCCATCGGCGTCTACGGCGTGTTTCAGGAACACCGTGGGCATGAACTGGACGTGGCCCATGGCGCCGGCCCAGGAGCCTTCCATCTGTTCTGCCGGAATGGCGCCCTCGTCGATAATGCGCAGGGCGGCAATCAGCTGTTCGGTGAAGAAGGTCGTGCGGCGCGGGTCACAGGCCAGGGTGGTCAGGGCACTGGGCACCTGCATCTTGCCGAAGTAGCTGCCGTAGTTGGTTTCCAGGCCCCAGAACGCCACCAGGTAGGGCGCAGGCACACCGGTTTCCCGGGTCACCCGGGCCAGCAGGTCCTTGTGCTCGGCCAGCATTTCCCGGCCCTTGCTGATCCGGCTTTCGTTAACCCGGCGGTTCAGGTAGTCGGCAAAGGTGGTGGTGAACTCCGGTTGCCGGCGGTCCAGTTCGATGACTCGTTCCAGGTAGCTGACATCGGCCATCACCCGGCTGGCAGTGTCGGCACTGACACCGGCCTGGACCGCTTTGTCTTGCAGGCCTGCCTTGCACTCTGCAAAGGCGGCGTCGGTCATGGTGGGTAGTTCTGCCATCGAAGCCTGGCTGGTAAAGAGCAGGGCTGGCAGGAAAAGGGCAGTCAGGGCGTGACGTACTGGCCCCGGCATCGGCTGATTGGCCACAGTAAAACCTCGCAAGATGAATGGGCGGGTATGAATGCCATGTTAGCGCGTTTTTACGGTTCGGAAATACCGCTGAACCGGCCCGGGAGTGACAATTCTTTAATCCCGGAGTTCCGGTACCCGTTCTACCAGTCGCTCGCGGGGGAAGTGGCAGATGAATTCGCTGCCTTCGCCGGGTTTGCTGCGGATTTCAAGGTTGCCATCGTGGTTGATCAGCACGTGTTTGACGATGGCCAGTCCCAGGCCTGTGCCACCGGTGTCTTTATGCCGGCTCGGGTCGGCGCGGTAGAAGCGCTCGGTCAGGCGGGGAATGTGAACCGGGTCGATGCCGATACCGCTGTCTTTGACCGACAGATGGGCGCCGTCGCGGTTGGCCGTCCAGGATACGGTCACTTCGCCTTCCGCCGGCGTGTACTTCACGGCGTTGAACACCAGGTTGGAGAAGGCGCTGCGCAGCTGGCTTTCATCGCCCCGCAGCAGCCGGTGGTCGGAAATATTCACGGTAATGCGGTGCTGTTTGCTGCCGCTCAGGGCCTGGGCGTCGTGACAGATCTGGTTCAACAGGGCATCCATGTCGGCAAGGGTGTCATCTACCGTGTGTTCACCGGTTTCAATACGCGACAGCAGGATCAGGTCGGTAATCAGGGCTTCCATCCGGGATGACTGGGCGGCCATGGTGTTTATGGCCCGGCGCCACTTGGGTGGCAGTTCGTCGGCATGGTCAACGAGGGTTTCGAGGTAGCCGCTGATTACTGTGAGCGGGGTCCGCATTTCATGGGAAACGTTGCCCACGAAGTCCCGGCGCATCTGTTCCAGCTGGTACAGCCGGGTAACGTCCTTGGCCACGATCAGGCGGTCGTCGTCGCCGAACAGGCTGATCTGGATTTGCAGGTGGAGATGGGGCTTGGCCGGGGAGTTCAGTTCGAGCGGTTCCCGGTAGTCCCGGGAGTCGAAGTAGGCCTTGAAGGCCGGGTTTCGGATCAGGTTGTGGATGTACTGGCCCCGGTCGGTACTGCGCCGGAACCCCAGCAGGTGTTCGGCAGAGCCGTTCCACCATTCCATGGTGCCCCGGGCGTCGGTCATGATCACGCCATCGCGCATGGCGTTGGTGGATTCCTGAACCCGGTTGATACGGGCCCGGAGGCGGTCCTGGGTACGCAGGTGGCCCTGGTGCAGCTTGTTCAGGCCGTCAAAGATGCTGCCCCACATGCCGATACTCTGGGGCGCTTCTTCACTGGCGCTCGGGTTGCCCAGCCACTGGTACAGGCGGCGGGCCTGGATCAGGGTCCACCAGAGGTAACCCACCAGGCCAACCAGCAGGCCGTAAACCGGTTCACCAAAATACAGGCCAACCAGCGTGGTGCCGGCCAGGCTGGCCAGGATCAGGCGCAGATATCGTGACCAGTTGTGTTGCATCAGGTGCAGCCTTGTTCTGTGTGCGGGTGTCCGGCGTGGTTACGCGACCTTGGTGGAAAACCTGTAGCCGGTGCCCCGGACTGTCTGGATCAGGTGATCATACTGCTCACCCAGTGCTTTGCGCAGGCGCCGGATGTGCACATCGACCGTGCGTTCTTCAACGTAGACGTTGCCACCCCAGACCTGGTCCAGCAACTGCGACCGGGTATAGACCCGTTCCTGGTGGGTCATGAAAAACTGCAGCAACCGGTACTCGGTGGGGCCCATGGTCAGGGCGCCTTCCGGCGTGGTTACCCGGTGGCCGACCGGGTCCAGGGTCAGCCCGTCCACTTCGATCGGGCTGTCGACGCCGGCCGGCGTTGCCCGGCGCAGTACCGCTTTCAGCCGGGCAACCAGTTCCCGCGGGCTGAAGGGCTTGGTGATGTAATCATCGGCGCCGACTTCCAGGCCCTGGATCTTGTTGTCTTCCTCAACCTTGGCGGTCAGCATGATAATCGGGATGTCGGCGGTTGCCTCTTCCTTTTTCAGCCGCCGTGCCAGCTCGACACCACTGGTGCCCGGGAGCATCCAGTCCAGCAGGATCAGGTCTGGCTGCCGGTCAACTACCAGGGCGTGGGCCTGGCGGGCATCCTCTGCCTCGAGGTAGTCGTAATCAGCCATTTCGAGGGCCACGGCGATCATTTCGCGGATGGCTGGCTCGTCATCGACGATCAGGACAGTTTTTCCATTCATGTGCTTCAACCTGTGTCAGAACCCCGGGAGCAGGGTTTGCGCTCCCCAGTAATGTTGCTGGCTCATTACAACGCGTCTTTGTTACAAGTATATGACACGGTTGAGTTGGCGGCGGTTCCGTGCCTGCTGGCAACTCAGAGAAGCTGGTCGATCACCAGCCCGGCAAATACCGCAAACCCGGCCCAGTTGTTGTTCAGGAAGGCCTTGAAGCAACCTTCCCGGGCACGGTCGCGGGCCAGGTACTGGTGATAGGCAAACAGGCCTGCCATTACCGCCACGCCCAGATACCAGAACGCGCCCAGTTCTGCCTGGCCTCCTACAATTACCAGGATCAGCACCACCAGCGCCTGCAGTATGCCGATGATCGCCCGGTCGGCTTCGCCGAACAGGATGGCGGTGGATTTAATGCCGATTTTCAGGTCGTCATCCCGGTCCACCATGGCATAGAGCGTATCGTAGGCCACGGTCCACAACACGTTGGCGGTGAACAGCAGCCAGGTAAGCTGGCTCAGCTCGTTGGCCTGAGCGGCCCAGGCCATGGGGATGGCCCAGGAGAACGCGGCCCCCAGAAACAGCTGGGGCAGGTGGGTGTAGCGCTTCATGAACGGATAGATAAACGCCAGCAGGGCGCCGCCGAAGGACAGGTACAGGGTCAGCCGGTTGGTGAACAGTACTACCATCAGGAAGGAAACCAGGCACAGGCCCAGAAACAGTGCAACGGCTTCCCAGGACTGGATGCGGCCGGTGGTCAGGGGGCGGTCCTGGGTGCGTTTTACGTGGCGATCCCAGTCCCGGTCGGCAAAGTCGTTGATGGCGCAGCCGGCGGCCCGCATAAAGAACACGCCCAGGGTGAAGATAATGACGTTGGCAATAGACGGGCTGCCGTCGCCGGCCAGCCAGAGTGCCCAGTAGGTGGGCCAGAGCAGCAGCAGGCTGCCGATAGGCCGGTCAATGCGAAGCAGGCGGGCGTAGTCGGCCAGGCGTGCCTGGACAGGGTCTGGCAGGGCATTCTGCAACATGGTGCGCTCTTCCGTGGGTCAGGTGCGTGGCAAACACCGGATTATAGCCAGCCAGGGCTTGGGGGTTAAACCGAAGCTTACCGGTACAGCACCGGCAACAGGTATTCGCCCACCATCAGGGCGTTGTTGCCGTGGTGGAACAGAGAACGCCGGGCCAGCCGGGGCTGAAGCGGATGATCGGGCAGGCACAGGCCGGTTTCCAGCGGCCCCCGTGACCAGTCCGGGCTGCTGAACAGAAAGGCACCCAGGGGCTTGTTGCCCAGGTGGCGCAGTTGCCTGCCCTTGCCTTCAAAACACTGGTGGGGGATGACCGTGCGGGCCAGGACCCAGGGCTGGCCATCGCCGCACAGGCGGACTTCGCGGATCCAGGCCTGTTGCCGGGGCTGCAGCCCGAGCCGGCGAACCTCTTCCGGGAACGGCGTGGCGTAGCCTTCGCGCGCGACTTCCACATGGAAGCTCTCGAGGCACCGCTGCTTCAGGGCCTGGGTGAAAGACCCTTCCACCTGCAGCCAGTAGCGGGCCGGGCCGTGAACCTCCGGGTTGCGCAGCCCGGCCGCAGCCAGCGACCGGTACCAGCGGGTAGGCGGGATCTTCAGGCTGTTTTCCCGGTCAGAGTCCTTTGACAGCATAGATGCCGGGGGCGTTACGCCAGTAACCTTTGTAGTCCATGCCGTAGCCAAACAGGAAGCGGTCTTCAACGCAGAGGCCGGTGAAGTCGGCTTTCAGGCCCGGACGGGCCTTGCGGTCGTGGATCTTGTCGACCAGTACCGCGGTCAGCACTTCCCGGGCGCCGTGGGCCAGGCAGTAGTCAGCGATGGCGCACAGGGTGGTGCCTTCATCCAGGATGTCGTCGACAATCAGCACCGTGCGGTCTTTCATGTCGGATTCCGGCTGGAGTTTCCACTCGAGGATACCGCCGGTGGTTTCCTGGCGGTAGCGGGTGGCGTGCAGGTATTCCGCCTGCACCGGGAATTTGAGGCGGGGCAACAGCTGTCCGGTTGTGATCAGGCCACCGTTCATAACGCAGAACAACAGCGGATTACTGTCTTTCAGGCGATCGGTGATGGCCGAGGCCATGGTGTCGATGGCGGCACTTACCTGTTGTTCGTCTACCAGGCAGTCGGCTTCAGCCATGACCTGGTTCATTTCGGCGACGGTATCGGTCATAACGGTCGGTCCTGTCGTAAAACCGGCGATTATACCGAACCGGTTGCCCTGAAGGGAGGGGCAGATGGTGAACGGACTATCTGTAATCATGCCTATTGGCACAAAACCCGGGCAACCGGCGTCTCGCGTGGCATTGGTCACAGACCGGGTGGAGGGTATTATGGCGCACGGAATTTTAACGGAGAGCAAGTATGAAGAAGTGGCAGTGTGTAGTGTGTGGCCTGATTTACGACGAAGCCGAAGGCTGGCCGGAAGACGGCATCGAGCCGGGCACGAAGTGGGAAGATGTGCCGGATGACTGGGTATGCCCGGACTGTGGCGTGGGCAAGGAAGACTTCGAGATGATCGAAATCGGCTGATTAACGGAGCAGGACTATGACCGACCAGGCACCGATTGTAATAGTAGGCACCGGATTGTCCGGATACTCGCTGGTGCGGGAACTGCGCAAGCTGGATAAAACCACTCCGGTGGTGATGGTAACCGCAGACGACGGCGTGAATTACTCCAAGCCGATGCTGTCCACCGGCTTTACCAAGGGTAAAGATGCCGAAGGGCTGGCCCAGGGCGACACCAGGGCAATGGCCGAACAGCTGTCGGTGGACATTCGCACCTACAGCACCGTTACCGGTATTGATACCGGTGCACGCGAGCTGGTGCTGGGCGACGAGCGGCTGGCCTACAGCAAACTGGTGCTGGCCTGGGGCGCGGATGTGATCCGCCTGGGCCTGGACGGTGATGGCCTGGACCGAGTCTATTCCATCAACGACCTGCTGGATTACCGGGCGTTCCGCAAGGCCCTGGAAGGTGGCAAGCGGGTGGCCATCATGGGTGCGGGGCTGATCGGCTGTGAATTTGCCAACGACCTGCGCAACGGCGGTTATGAGGTGGATGTGATTGCCCCGGATGCCGCCGTTATGCCCAGTTTGCTGCCGGAGGCGGCCGCCAACGCCGTGCAGCAGGAGTTGCAGGCCCTGGGTGTGAACTTCCACCTGGGCACGGTGGTACAGCGGGTGGATCGCGACGGGCAGGGCGTAAAGCTGGCGCTGGCCAACGGCGACACCCTGGCGGCAGACCTGGTGGTTTCTGCGGTCGGTCTGCGGCCACGCACCGAGCTGGCCCGGGCTGCGGGTATTGAAGTCGGCCGCGGCATTGTGGTTAACCGGGCCCTGGAGACGTCTGCACCGGATGTCTATGCCCTGGGTGACTGCGCCGAGGTAGACGGCCAGGTGTTGCTGTATGTATTGCCGTTGATGGCCTGTGCCCGCGCCCTGGCGAAAACCCTCACGGGTGAACGCACTGAGGTGAGCTACGGTGCCATGCCGGTGATGATCAAAACTCCTTGTTGTCCCACAGCGGTGTGCCCGCCACCGGCCGGCGCGGAAGGCGAATGGGACATCGAGCAGGAGGGTTCAGACGTGAAAGCCCGTTTCCTGTCGCCATCGGGCGAGGTGCTCGGCTTTGCGGTGACCGGCCGGTTTGCCGTGGAAAAACAGGCGTTGTCGCGGGAAGTGCCGCCCATCCACAGTGACTGAGCGTTGCGAAATTGTTTCACCTGAGGTAGAAACTCTTTCGTAAGCTAAGGAGCTGGTCGCTGGCTCCTGACCAAAACAACAGGAGCATGCATGCTGGAAATAACCCGGAAGCTGATTGATTTGCTGGATTTGTCGCCCATCGGAGATGACCATTTTCAGGGTGACAGTGAGGATCTCGGCTTTCCCCATGTGTTTGGCGGCCAGGTACTTGGCCAGGCGTTGATGGCGGCCAGCCGCACCGTTGAAGGCCGGTTGTGCCATTCATTGCACGCCTACTTCCTGCGCCCCGGCAACCACAGCATGCCGATTGATTATGAGGTTCAGCGGGTTCGCGATGGCGGCACATTTTCGGTGCGCCGGGTCATTGCCCGCCAGGACGGCAAGGAAATCCTGACCGGTTCCATGTCATTCCAGGTGGCCGAGGAAGGGCTTAGCCACCAGTTCCCGATGCCGGAAGCGCCAGCGCCGGAAACCCTGAAATCCGAACAGGAACTGGGCCAGTTACTGGTGGACCAGGTGCCGGAGAAGCTTCGGGACGTGCTCACCCGGGACCGGCCCATCGAGATCCGCCCGGTGAACCCCGGCAACCCGCTCAAACCGGAGAAACAGCCGCCTTACCGCCAGAACTGGTTCCGGGCTCTGGGGCCACTGCCGGATGATCCGGTCTTGCACCGCTGCCTGCTAACCTACGCGTCGGATTTCTCGTTCCTCGGCACCTCCATGGCACCCCACGGCCGCACGTTCATGAACCGGAACATGCAGGTAGCCAGCCTGGACCATGCCATCTGGTTTCACCGGGACTTCCGAATGGACGAATGGCTGCTGTACGACAAGGACAGCCCCAGTGCCTCCGGTGGTCGTGGTTTCAATCGGGGTAATTTCTTCACCCGGGATGGCGTGCTGGTGGCTTCGACCACTCAGGAAGCGTTGATCCGGGAACGGCAGGGCTGATCTGCCAGCCAGTCGATAATGCGGTCAAAAGGTTGCGGCCGGGCCAGGATATAACCCTGAACCAGGTCGCAGCCCATGCTCTCCAGCAGCTTCAGGGTTTTTTCACTCTCCACACCCTCCGCCACCACGGTGTAGCCCAGGCTGTGGCACATCTCGATGGTGGTGCGCACGATGACCCGGTCCTCCTCCCGCTCTGCCAGCTCGGTGATCAGTGAGCGGTCGATCTTGATCTCGCTGGCGGGCAGCTGCTTGATGTAAGACAGCGAGGAATAGCCGGAGCCGAAGTCATCAATGGACAAGGGGATGCCTGCGGCATTGATGGCTTTCAGGGCTTTCAGGGAGTTGGCCGGGTCCTGCATCATGGAGGTTTCCGTTACCTCGAAGGCCAGCTCTCCGGCGGGGCACTGATAGCTCTGCATCATTCGTTGCACAAACACCGGGAAGTCCGGTTCCCGCAGGTTGTTGGGGGAAATGTTGACGGCGATACGAGTCGGAGCGCCCTTTGCCGCCAGCTTTTCCCGTATTTCCAGGGCTTCCCGCAGCACCCAGCGGGTGAGCGGTTTGATCAGGCCGGTTTGCTCGGCCAGTTCGATCACTTCATGGGGCGGGACTTGCCGCTCCCGGTCCGGCCAGCGGATCAGGGCCTCGAAGCCGGTAATGTCTCCGCTTTTCAGGCACTGCTTGGGTTGCAGGTACAGGGTCAGCTGGTTCAGCTCCAGTGCCTGCCGAAGCTCGGACACCAGGGTCAGCCGTTCGGCGCTGTAGGAATCCTTCGACGGCTTGTAATAGGCCACACCCCGTTCCCTGGCCCGTTCCGAACCTTCGGCAATGACGGCTCGCCGGATCAGGGTGTTCACGTCCGTGCCATGATCGGGGTAGATGGCCACCCCCAGCTGGGGGGTGAGCGGTATCTGCATGCCCAGGAAGTCAATGGGCTGGCGGATAACTTCGATATCCCTGAGTACGTGGCGGGGTACGGATTCTGTGCGGTCAGCGTAGCTGATCAGCGCGAAGGTTTGCGGGTCCAGGCTGGCCAGGTAGAAGTCCCGGCCCTCGCTCTGTTCTATGGCGACAATGCCGGGCACCTTACGGGTGACATCGTTGAACTGCCGTGATGCCAGTTCCAGTATCCGGTCGGTGTTGCGGTGCCCGAGCGTCTTGGTTACGGCATACAGGTTGTTCAGGTGAATGACTGCAATGCCCAGCCGTTGCTTCGGGTTGCGGCGGATCAGTTCGCTCACCCGCAGCTCGAAACTGCTGCGGTTGGGTAGCCCGGTCAGCGGGTTGTGCAGGGCCTGGTCCATCAACTGCAGTTCCGCGTTACGGCGGGCTTCCAGTGCGTGCAGTTCCGCTTCCCGCGAGTGCAGGCGGTCCTGCCGTTCCCGGTAGATCCGGATTGCCAGGGCCAGGCTGAGCAGCATGGCTTCCAGGGCCGAGCCCAGTTCCATGCCGTAGGAGGTAATAAAGCTGTTGGGAATCCAGCCGTATTTGTTGGCGGCCGTGATCGCGCTGCCGAGGGTCAGTGCCGCCCAGGCCAGGGTGTAGTACATGGCCTGGGGGTTGCCCCTGAGCCACTGCAGGGGGCCGATAAAGGTCAGCAGCAGCGAGCTTGGAATCACCAGGGCCACGCTCAGGCGCATACCGGTGTTGTAATCGATGAACAGGTTGGCCGCCGCCATGGCCAGGTTCAGGGCCAGCACTGCCAGTACCAGGCGATCCATTTTCGGGCTGACCTGTTTAAGCCGTAAAAACGCCCTGGAGAACATCAGGGTGCAACTCATGGCCAGGGGCACAATCATCGCCATCGCCCGGTTCTGTATGGTCGGACTTTCCGGCCACAGTAGCTGGTAGGTAATACCGTTCAGTCCGCCCACCAGCAACAGGTAGCCGAGGGTGGAGAGCACATAGAACAGGTAAACGGCTTCTTTCAGGGCGATAAAGACAAACAGGTTGAAGCAGATAACGGCAATCAGAATGCCGTAATAAACGGCGTGGAGCTGGCTTTCAACGGAGGCCTTTTCGAAATAGCTACGATTGTTCCAGAGTTGCAGTGGTGCCTGCATGGCACCTTCTGTCTGTATCCGCAGCAACACCTGGTAATTGCCGCCAGGCGCCAGTTGCAGGGGGAACAGGAAGTGGGGGTGTTGTACCGGCCGCTCGGAAAAGGGCATACGGTCGCCGGTTATTACTTCCCGCAGTAACCGGTTGTCTTTAAACAGATAGAAGCCGATAGCGTCGAGCTGCGGGTAGCTGATTTCCAGCAGGTTGCTGTTGCTTGCGTCGGTAACCGGGAACCGGAGCCAGACCTGGTCCCGGATATAGCCAAAGTTGGGGGTCTGGTCCGGTAGCCTCTGCCATTGATCCGAGGCCATGACTTCGCTGGCGGTGACGCTGGCATCCGGGGGCAGGCGCAGATACTCCATTTCCGGAATATAGGACGCAGGTGCCGCATGGAGGTGAAGCGACAAAGTCAGCAAAGCTGTCAACGCTGCCAGAAGCCGGGCCAGTTTCATCAGGATCTGTTGTTACCGTTATTATCGTTCTGAGTCGAGTATGGCTTGTCGCTGCAGGTGGCTCAAGGGCAGCCGGACAGAGTTTTGGCAACTTGTGTAAATAAAGGTCAGATTCCGTTAACCCACTCTTTTACCCAGGGCAGGGCTTCGGCTTCCGGCTCCATGGTTTCCAGCGCGTCTACGCGCAGGGTTTCCCCCACCTTGCGGGCCGAGGTTTCGTAAAGGGCTTCTTCCATCAGGTCGCCGGCGCCGCAGAAGGTGTCACCGTAGGAGCTGTCGCCCAGCACGATAATGCCGAAAGGGCGACCAGGCTGCTGTGGCAGTTGTTCCCGCAGCGCCAGGTAAAACGGCAGCAGGTTGTCAGGGATTTCCCCCTGGCCGGTCGTAGAGGTGCAGACCAGCAGGGCGTCGTCGTTGCCGGTGATGTCTTCCAGGGCCGGGGTCTCCAGCACGGTCACCTGGTGCCCTTCGGCTTCAAGCTCTTCCTTGATCTTGCGGGCGGTCAGCAGGGCGCCGCCGTAAACACTGCCGGTGAGTATTCGAATTGCTGCCATGTTACTGCCTTATGTCTGTTCAGGTCTCTGCATTGCCGGCAGAGATGGTAATGCGGCAATGGGCCGCGCTCAAGCCGGGCTTTCCGCAGCGGGCTGGCTGTCCTGGCTGCGCACCCTGGGGGCGATGCGGTTGCGGCCATCTTCCTTGGCGCTGTAAAGGTTGGTGTCGGCCAGTTTCAGAAGTTCGTTGACGGACCCGGCCTTGGAGATCGAGCAGACGCCGGCACTGATGGTCACCGGCAGGATCTGCTCCTGGTGGCGGAACTCGGTGGCCGCCACTTCCGCACGCAATCGCTCGGCCAGTGTCAGGGCCTGCAGCAGGGTGGTGTCGGGCAGCAGGATCAGGAATTCCTCACCTCCCCAGCGCGCCGCGATATCCGTTTGCCGGATCACCTTGCGCACCAGGCTGGCAAAGTGCCGGAGGGCGGCATCGCCGGCATCGTGGCCGAAATCGTCGTTGACCCGTTTGAACAGGTCCAGGTCGATCAGCACCACGGAAAAGTGGTGCCCGGAGCGCTGGTAGCGGGAAAACTCGGCGGCAAGGCGGTTGTGCATATCCCGCCGGTTGGCCAGGCCGGTAAGCTCATCGGTACGCGCGGCTTTTTCATGGCTTTCGGCCAGTTTCAGCAGTTTGTTGCGGGCCTGCAGACGGCCGGCCTCCAGCACAAAGCAGAAGATGGATTCGAAGGTGAGGGTGGCGAAAAAGCGTATCTTGAAGTCAGTGGAGTATTCGGCGGCTACTCCGGGCAGGTTGGGAAACTGGAATACGATGATCGCCAGCAGATAGCAGAACAGCAGGATTGCGGTGCCGCCCTTCAGGCTGGTGAGGAAAAACAGTAGCGGAGGGAACACGTAGAACCACAGGGGGCCGGTGTTGCCTTCGCCGCCCGAGGCGATCAGGTAGGCAAACAGCAGGGCAACGGTAATCAGCAGCCCCGCCTTCTGCACCAGCCGGTTGCCGGTCCGCAAATACCAGAGCATATTGGCCAGCACCGGTATATTGAACAGCCAGAGCACGATGGCATGGCTGTGATGGTCGGCAAACCAGGCCTTGAGGCCGATGCCGGTGAGGAACAGCAGCGCCATGGCCGATAACCCGTTCAGCAGGAGGGAAATCTGCTGTTCTTCGTGCTCGGACGATATGATCTGGTTGGGTCGGTAGCTGGCCGTCATCTTGTGTTGTTCTTTTTGACAGGTTTTTGCCAAGTATGCGCCAAAAAACCGCGGCTTTGGAGTGATGTCCGTCCGGTTTGTGATCTTTAGCCCCCATGACAGTTCGGTTTCAATTTTATGATAAAAATTTTATAGTTTGCGCGCGGCAAAATTGCCTGAACTCATTCCGTTCTCAAGAGACCCAATTGTTTATGGCCCGTTCCAGCAGCTTTCTGGATAACCTTCTCAGCAGCCCCTCCACGGAACGGTACAGGGTTGGTTTCAGTGTTCTGTTCCTGCTCTGTGTCTGGTTGATTGTCGGCTCATTCAGTCAGGGATTACCCAATAGCATGTTGCTGATGGCCGCAGCGGTCATCGGCGGTTATATGGCCATCAATATCGGTGCCAATGATGTTGCCAACAACGTGGGCCCCGCGGTGGGTTCCGGTGCCTTATCGCTGGGCGCCGCCGTGTTGCTGGCGGCGGTGTTCGAGGCAGCCGGCGCGCTGATTGCCGGTGGCGACGTGGTCTCTACCATCAAGGGCGGCATTATTGATCCCACCACCCTGGAAGATCCCCGCGCCTTTGTCTGGCTGATGACGGCAGCTTTGCTGGCCGGCGCACTTTGGCTGAACCTGGCCACCTGGATGGGCGCGCCGGTTTCCACGACCCACTCTATTGTGGGCGGTGTGCTGGGTGCCGGTATCGCGGCCGGTGGCTGGGCCATCGCCGACTGGGGTGTGATGGGCAAGATTGCTGCCAGCTGGGTGATCTCTCCGGTATTGGGTGGTGCCCTGGCAGCGCTGTTCCTGTTTGCCATCAAGAAAACCGTGCTGTACCGGCAAAACCTGGTGTCGTCGGCCCGCACCTTTGTGCCTGTCCTGGTATCGATCATGGCCTGGGCGTTCACAACCTACCTGATGCTCAAGGGCGTGAAGAAAATCGTCAAGGTGGACTTCCTGTCGGCGTCGATCATGGGCCTGGTGGTAGCTGCCGTGGTGTGGTTCATCATGCGTAACCTGGTGAGCCGTCGTGCCGCGACCATGGAGAACAGTGCCAAGGGCGTGAACACGCTGTTCACCTGGCCGCTGATCTTTGCCGCCGCGTTGCTCAGCTTTGCCCACGGTGCGAACGACGTCGCCAACGCCATCGGCCCGCTGGCGGCCATCAACGATGCCATTCGCGCCGGTGGTGGCGTGGTGACCTCTGCCAGCATTCCGCTGTGGGTCATGATGGTGGGTGCGCTTGGCCTGGCCGTTGGCCTGATGTTGTTCGGCCCGCGCCTGATCAAGACCGTGGGCAGCGAGATTACCGAGCTGGACAAGACCCGGGCCTTCTGTATCGCCCTGTCTGCGGCACTGACGGTAATCCTGGCGTCCCAGCTGGGGCTGCCGGTCAGTTCAACCCATATTGCTATCGGTGGCGTGTTCGGTGTGGGCTTCCTGCGGGAGTACCTGAAGTCCAACTACGCCAGCCAGCTGCACAAGATGATCGAGCACCATGACCTGGCGGACCAGGAGCGCCTGAAGCCGTTCCTGGACGATTTCCGCAACGCCTCTGTGGAGGAAATGGAAAAGCTGCTCAAGCAGGCAAAGAAGAGAAAGGAGCAGGTGCCGCTGTCCAAGTCCGAGCGCAAGCGCCTGAAGAAGATTTACAAGGAAGAGATGGTCAAGCGCTCCCACCTGGTGAAGATTGCCGCAGCCTGGATTATCACCGTGCCGGCGTCCGCCCTGATGGCTGCGTTCCTGTTCTTCGCCCTGCGGGGTTTGATGGTTTAATGCCGGGCGGGGCTGGTTAGCGCCCCGCGGTTTGGCCATACTATGAGCATCAGGCCCTGTGCGGGCCGTTTTGCTTCAACGCTATTTTTCAGGGAGTCAGGAATGAGTTCATCTTCCGAGAGCCGTCAGGCCAGAATGATTGAAGAGTTACGGGTGTTTATCAAGAAGGTGATGAGCGAGCCGACCATCGCCGTAAAGTCCATGGAGATTGCCCGTAAGTACAAGGGTGAGCCCAATGCTGACGAGTTGATTGCCCGCGAGATCAGCGCCAACACTACGATCCGTATTCCGGAGACCTGGAGTGAGGCTGACAAGATGTTTCTGGAGATCCTGCACGAGGTGCTGGATGACGAAGAGGCCCTGTATTAAAGCTTAGCCAGGTGCAGGGCAGGGTGTGCGAGGAGCTGTTCAAAAACCGCTCCTTCGGCACATCCCTGTGGCGCTTCTGCTCCGCCATCCCTGGCTCCGCAAATTTTTGAACAGCTCCTCGCACACCCCGCCCCGGGCATACGTCATGCCGCCAGTTTTCAATGTCACCTTAAGGAATTGGCCTCGTTCTTTCTGGCCGGTGTTATCCCTGGGCTGACTTAAGCCTGGGTTTTGCCTTTGATGGCCGGGGGCTCAATACGGCTTCGGCCATTTGATGCAGGATGGCGATCTCATCGGCAATGCCGTCTTCCTTCGACAACTCCCGCTGTTCTTTCAGGATGTCTGCCAGGATCTCCGGCGTTGTTAGCGGGTTAGCCAGCACCACCCGGAATACGATGCACGGGAAGTGGTAATAGCGGGCCGGTTCCAGTCGGGTTCGGGACACGAATGCTTTGCCGCGTTCCCGCTGGGTTTTCTGGATGAACTTGGTAATACGGTTCAGGCAGGTGTTCATTTTCTCTGCCTGCAGTTCGTCTGCGATGGCCAGGGCCTGTTGAACCGGTTCCGGGCAGTAGCGGTAGGTCAGGATGTTGAGTTCCGGACGGGTGATGAGTTCGAAGTCCGGTTGTTCGTCGATCATGCCGGCGAAGGTCCTGGCTTTTTCGATGCCCTGGTTGATCAGGATTTCGTAGCCTTCCCGTGCCAGGATTTTCAGGCCGGAGTGGATCAGCATGGCCATGCCCGGGCGGGAGCCTTCGAGGGTGGTGCTGCCGAGGTCTCTTGAGCCTTTACGGATGATGTACTGGGCGTGGTGTTCTACCGCGCTGGCCAGGCTGGGGTCTTTGAAGACGACCAGGCCGGCACCCATGGGTACGTACAGCTGTTTGTGGGCGTCGAAGGTGACGGAGTCGGCCTGTTCTATGCCGCGCAGCAGGTGTTTGTAGGTGCGGGAGAACAGGGTGGGGCCACCCCAGGCGGCGTCTACGTGGAAGTGGGCGCCGAATTCACGGGCTATGTCGGCCATGCTGTCCAGCGGGTCGACGGTGCCGGTTTCGGTGGTGCCGGCCACGCCGCAGATGGCCATGACCTTGATTTTCTGTTTCTGCAGTTCCAGGCACTTGTCTCGCAGGGCATCGGGCAGGATGCGGTTGTATTCGTCGGTCTCTACCGGCACCAGGGCATCGCGGCCCAGGCCCAGCACGTCAGCGGCTTTGCGTAGGGAGTAGTGGCCGCGTTTGGAGACGACGATGGCGGCGCCTTCGTAGCCGTAGTATTTCAGGGCCCGGAACAGGCCTTCTTCGTGCAGGCCGCGGAAGCTGCCTTCGGCGGGGAAGGCGCGGTTGCGGGCAACCCACAGGGCGGTCAGGTTGGCGATGGTGCCGCCGGAGCACATGGCGCCCAGTGCGTGCCGGGGGTCGTGCATCCATTTCCGGTAGAAGGAGCCGTCCTGCTGGTACACCAGCCGGTGGATCATGCCCAGTACCTGGCGCTCCATGGGGGTGAAGGCCTTGGAGGTTTCGGTTTTGACCAGGTTCTGGTTCAGGGCAATCATGATTTTTGACAACGGCAGCATGAAGTAAGGCAGTGCCGAGGTCATGTGGCCGATAAAGGCCGGTGAGGCGGTGTGTACGGAATTGGCGACCAGTTTGTCGAGCAGGAACTGGGCCTGTTCGGAAACGAAGACGGGTTTTTCCGGGATCACGTAGTCGGAGAAGTCTTTTTCGACTTCCGAGAGATCCCGTTCAACGGCAACGATGTGCTCCTGCAGGAACCCGGCCAGGTTGCTGGAGATGTTCTGGTCGATACGGCTGAGCGTGGATTCCGGGGCTTCGGGCACCGTGAACACGCGATACATTGCCTCGACCGAGGCCTGGGCGGATTTTTTCTTTCCGGTCATAGCACCACACACACTCAGTGGTTGTCCGTGGGTCGGTTCCGGAAACCCGGCGGACGGGGCCGGGCTGGGCCCGACATTGAATTTGGTGGCCCGCCGGCAGGCAGGTCATCTACTCCTTGAGGGGCCGTAGTATAAGGCCTGTGCGGGTTTGACGCTATGCCCGGGGCTTTCGGGGCGTGGCTCAGAGGATTTCCCGGTGGATGTCGAGGATGGGGGCGTCTATGCGCTCCTGTATGTCTTTTTCGACCTGGTCGAGGCGCTGGGTGATTTGCTGGGCGCTGGCGCCCAGGGCGGCGATGGTCCAGGTGGCGCAGTCGAGGGCTTCGTGGTCGGCGGTTTCAGCCACGGCCAGGTCGGGTTCTTTGCCCCAGATGGCTTTCATGGCGGTGAAGGCTTTGCGTTTGGCTTTTATGTCTTCGCAGCCGTAGAGCTGGAAGTGCAGGGTCAGGACGCCTACGTGGGGGGTGATGTCCTGGTGCTGTTGTGGGGTTTTGCCTTCTTTCAGCAGTTTTCTCAGGGCTTCTGACATGTCTGGTTTGGCTCGTTTGGTGCAGGAAGCGGTGAGGGTGGGCTGTTCAAAACACGCTGTGGATACGTCCTTGTACGCTCTGCTCCGCCATCCATGGCTCCGCAAGGTTTTGAACAGCCCACCCTCACCGCTTCCCGAACGGTATACGGGGAGTCGCTTCAGCCGGTTGCCCTGGCTTTCGGGACGGGCTGTCTGGGTTTCCCCTAGACTACTACAGGCGTCCCCCGTTTGATAATCGCCGCCGGGTTGGTGCCGGAGGGCAGGTTGCCGTAGTTCATGCCGCCGCTGGATTGCAGTCTTGAGGCGCAGAAGGCGTCTGCGACGTTTTTATCGCCAAAGCGCAGCAGCAGGGAGCCTTGCATGGTCAGGGCCATGCGGTCGACCAGGTTTCTGGCGCGGTACTGGAAGTCGCTGATGTCGGCGAAGTCATGTTGCAGTTGGGCCAGGTGCTGGTCGAAGCGGCGGTCGGTGCCTTTGGCTTCGGCGGCTTCTTTGAAGAAGGCGTCGAGGGTTTCGGGTTCTTTCTGCAGGGCGCGGAGGGTGTCGAGGCACTGGACGTTGCCGCTGCCTTCCCAGATGGCGTTGACGGGGGATTCCCGGAACAGGCGGGGCATGATGCAGTCTTCCATGACGCCGCTGCCGCCGATGCATTCCATGGCTTCGTAGGCGTGGTTGGGGGTGCGTTTGCAGATCCAGTATTTGCCGACGGGGGTGGCCAGGCGGGCCAGCAGGCGTTCGTGTTCGTTGTTCTGGTTGTCCATCGCCCGGGCTACGCGCATGGTGTAGGCGAGGGCGGCTTCGTTTTCGATGATCAGGTCGGCCAGTACGTTCTGCATCAGCGGCTGGTCGCTCAGGCGGGCTCCGAAGGCGCTGCGGTTGTGGCAGTGGTGGCTGGCCTGGGCGACGGCCTGGCGCATGCCGGCGGCGCTGCCGATCATGCAGTCGAAGCGGGTCATGGCGACCATTTCAATGATGGTTCTGACGCCGCGCCCTTCTTCACCGACCATCCACGCCAGAGCGCCGCGGATTTCCACTTCGCTGGAGGCGTTGGCAACGTTGCCCATTTTGTTTTTCAGCTGCTGTACCTGCCAGGGGTTCTTGGTGCCGTCCGGGCGCCATCTGGGCATCAGGAAGCAGGACAGGCCGCTGGTGGTCTGGGCCAGGACCAGGAAGGCGTCGCACATGGGGGCGGAGACGAACCATTTGTGACCAACCAGTTCGTAGGGCTGGCCCGGGCCTTCCTGGCCTGTCGGGTAGGCCATGGTGGTGTTGGCGCGCACGTCGCTGCCGCCCTGTTTTTCGGTCATGGCCATGCCGATGGTGACGGAGGTTTTTTCGCTGTCCGGTACATTTCGGCTGTCGTATTCGTTGGCCAGGATTTTCGGGGCCCAGAGTTTGGCCAGGTCCGGCTGGTTCTGGATGGACGGGATGGCTGCGAAGGTCATGGTCACCGGGCAGCAGTGGGCCGCCTCTACCTGGGAGTGCAGGTAGTACTTGGCGGCGCGGGCAACGTGGGCGCCTTTGCCGGGGTTGGTCCAGGGTGAACTGTGCAGGCCGTTTTCCAGGGCCACTCGCATGAGTTCGTGGTAGGCCGGGTGGAAGCTGACTTCGTCAGTCCGGTGGCCGTAGCGGTCATGGGTGCGGAAGCCGGGTTTGTTGGCGTTGGCCTGGTTGCCGAGTTCGATGGTGTCGGCCAGGCCGGCCCAGGCCCCGAAGCGGGTGAGGTCGTCGTTGGCGAAGCCTGCGCCTTCCCGCAGAACGGCTTCCCGCAGCGCGGTGTCCTGTTCGTAGAGGTTGTAGTTCTCCAGCGGCCGGGGCTGGTTGATGACCTCATGGGTGGCCGACAGGTAACGGTTGTCGGTGGCGGACTCGGCTTTGCGCTGCGGGTTGTTCATGTTCAGCTCCTGGTGCCGGTCAACCCCCGTAGGCAGAAGCAGACGATGGTGTCGACCAGTTCATTGTCATTGTTGTCGTTGTCCGGTAGCTCGCTTGTCTGGGTTGGAGACAACGGGCCTACCAGGGCTTCGGATATCGCGCCCACCAGACATGTAGCGGCCAGGCGGGTGTTCTGCTCCGGGATGGTGCCTTCGGCGATGCCTTCCCGGATGGCTTGTTCAAACAGGTTGGCGTAGGCCCTGCGGTACGCCAGTCGTTCTTCTTCTACTTTCGGGTCCACCGGCTCGGCAATCAGCGCCCAGGCTTTCATCGGGCCTTTCAGGGCCCGTTGGGCGAACTGGCGCAGGGCGTGGTCCAGACGCTGTACCGCATTGCCTGTTATGGCCAGGGCTTCGGCTACCTTGTCGACTTCGCGCTGGGTCGCCAGCCGGAAAATCTCCGCAAACAGGTCTTCCCGGGATTCGAAATGCCGGTAAATCGTGCCGGTTGCCACGCCGGCGAGGCCGGCAATTCGGGTAACTCGGGCGCTCTGGAAACCGCCGTCTGCCACGCATTCCCAGGTGCTTTCAATGATCTTCTGGCGCGCCTGGGCTTTGCGCTGGCGCATTTTTTCGGTTTCACGATAAGCCATGCCGGCTCCTTGCAAGCAGTGAATCATTATTCATTTCTTGTGTCAATTTGAGGGGCCTGGCAGGTGATGGTATTGGCCCTTCAAAATCAATGGCATGCAGTTGTTTGCAAAACGTTACAAAAAAGTGGTTGTCAGGAAATAGCGCCGTTAACGAAACCGGATTATAAAGACGCCAAGACGGGGCCGCAGGCGGCCGGCAGTCGAGACGGGGTGCTGCCCGGGAGGGCGTACAGGGCACCTGAAAATCTGTTTTCGTTGATGGAGAAAAGAGCATGAGTGAATTCGACGAAAGCAATCTGGAGCAGTCCGGTAACTGGGGCAGCGACAGTGAGGATAACCATTCTGTTGCCGGCCGTGCCCGGGTAAGGGCCCAGCTGCAGTCAGATATCGAAGCCTTTTTGCAGGGTGGCGGCAAGATCCAGGCAGTGGATACCAGCTTCCGGGCTGATACCCCTCGCAAGGTGGAAGTGGGCTTTAACAACCGTTCCATCTGAGTTCCTTCCCCGATTTCCCTTCTTTACCAGGGCGGCCGGTTTGGCGCCGCCCTGGTTTTTGTCATTGAATTGTCATCTGAGTACTGCAGACTTGCCTCCGGCCCTGCAACAGGCGGCTCACCGGGTGTATGATGTCATGACTTTCCAAGGCCATCCATGTTCAGGAGGTATTTCATGCCCAAGCCACGCCAGCCGCTTTCCAACCGAGCCTATCCGGCTACCCGTCTGCGCCGCAACCGCGCCAGTGATTTTTCCCGGCGCCTGGTGCGGGAAAACCAGTTGTCGGCTGACAATCTGATCTTCCCGGTGTTTGTGCTCGAAGGCGAGAACCAGCGTGAGGCGGTGCCGTCCATGCCGGGTGTGGAGCGACTGAGTATTGACCTGCTGGTCGAGCAGGCGGCGGAGCTGGTTGAGCTGGGCATTCCTGCGGTGGCGCTGTTCCCGGTGGTGCCGGCGGAGAAAAAGAATCTGTCCGGCTCTGGCGCCTGGGATTCCGATGGCCTGGCCCAGCGTGCGGTGCGGGCGCTCAAGAAAGCCCAGCCGGAACTGGGTGTGATTACCGATGTGGCGCTGGACCCGTTCACCACCCATGGCCAGGACGGCATTATTGATAACGACGGTTACGTGCTCAACGACGTGACCGTAGAAGCCCTGGTGAACCAGGCCCTGTCCCACGCCGACGCCGGCGCCGATGTGGTGGCGCCCTCCGACATGATGGACGGCCGGGTAGCCGCCATTCGTGAAGCCCTGGAAGGTGCCGGTTATGTGAATACCCGCATTCTGGCCTACTCTGCCAAGTATGCCTCCAGCTATTACGGCCCGTTCCGGGATGCGGTCGGTTCCGCCGCCAACCTGGGCAAGAGCAACAAGTCCACTTACCAGATGGACCCGGCCAACAGCGACGAAGCCATTCACGAGGTGGCCATGGACCTGGCGGAAGGTGCCGATATGGTGATGATCAAGCCGGGCATGCCGTACCTGGACATCGTGCACCGGGTGAAAACCGAACTGCAGGTGCCGACCTTTGTTTATCAGGTCAGCGGTGAGTACGCCATGCACATGGCGGCGGCCCAGAACGGCTGGCTGGATGGCGATGCGGTGATGATGGAAAGCCTGATGGCCATGCGCCGGGCCGGTGCCGATGGCATTCTGACTTATTTTGCCGTGCGCGCTGCGAGACTGATGATAGACCGCGCGCGGGCGTGACGCAGGCGACCGCCTGCCCAGACAACGGATATGGATAGCGATGACCACTGAAACAGCCAAGCAGACAATCGATGCCGAACTGAGCGTGCCTGCGCCGGTTGAGCTTCCGCCGGTAGGCGAGGAAGCGAACCTGGACGCCAGCGAGAACTACTTCAACCGGGAACTGAGCCAGCTCCAGTTCAACTACCGGGTACTGAAGCAGGCGCTGGACACCACGCACCCGCTGATCAACCGGCTGATTTTCTGCTGCATTTTCAGCAGCAACATGGACGAGTTCTTCGAGATCCGGGTGGCGGGCCTGCGTCAGCAAATGAAGTACGGCCGGGAAACCGTGGGTGTGGACGGCATGCAGCCGGACCAGGTGCTGGCGGAGATCAGCCGGGTAGCCCACGAGTACATCCATGAGCAGTACGACATCCTGAACAATGTCCTGATTCCCGAGCTGGAGCAGGAAAACATCCACTTTGTGCGGCGCCGGGAATGGACCCCGGCCCAGGCAGAGTGGGTGCGTACTTACTTTGAAGAAGAGATTCTGCCGGTGGTCAGCCCCATCGGGCTGGACCCGTCACACCCGTTCCCGCGCCTGGTGAACAAGAGTCTGAACTTTATCGTGGAACTGGATGGCAAAGACGCCTTTGGCCGGGAAACCGGCATGGCCATCCTGCCGGCGCCCCGGTCGCTGCCCCGTCTGGTGCGCCTGCCGGATGAAGTCTGCGAAGGTGGTGAGAACCTGGTGTTCCTGTCGTCGATGATCCACGCCCACGCGGATGAGCTGTTCCCTGGCATGGAAGTCAAGGGCTGCTACCAGTTCCGTTTGACCCGGAACGCCGACCTTGAGCTGGAAGATGACCTGGAAGACCTGGCGTCGGCCCTGCGCGGCGAGCTGCTCAGCCGTCGCTTTGGTGACGGTGTGCGCCTGGAGGTAGCCGATAACTGCCCGGAAGAACTGGTGCAGTTTCTGTTGCGGGAGTTCGGGCTGACCGAGCGTGACCTGTACCAGGTGCATGGCCCGGTGAACCTGACCCGCCTGATGGCCGTGGGTGGCCTGGTAGACCGGCCCGACCTGACCTACTCCAGCTTCTCGCCGTCCATTCCGCGCCAGATCCGCAGCAAGGAATCCATGTTCGATGCCATCCGCAAACGGCCGATCCTGTTGCTGCATCCCTACGAGAATTTCAGCCCGGTGGTAGACCTGCTGCGCCAGGCTGCAAAAGATCCGAATGTGCTGGCCATCAGGCAGACGCTTTACCGGACCGGTGCCGATTCGGAAATTGTCGAAGCGCTGGCCGATGCCGCCCGGCGCGGCAAGGAAGTGACCGTGGTGATCGAGTTGCGGGCCCGTTTCAGCGAGGCGGAAAACCTGGAGCTGGCCAGCCGGTTGCAGGAAGCCGGGGTGATCGTGGTGTATGGCGTGGTGGGCTACAAAACCCACGCCAAGATGATCCTGATTGTGCGCCGGGAAGAAGGGCGCCTGCGCCGCTATGTGCACCTGGGTACCGGTAACTACCATGCCGGCAACGCCAGGCTGTACACCGATTACAGCTTCATGACCTGCGACGAGTCTATTGGCGATGATGTCAACAAGCTGTTCCAGCAGCTGACCGGTATGGGTAAGGCCCTCAAGATCAAGAAGCTGTTCCATGCACCGTTTACCCTGCACAACCGGCTGATCAGCCTGATCGAGCGCGAGGCCAGCTATGGCGACAAGGGCCGGATTATCTTCAAGTTCAACGCCCTGACCGAGCCGCAGATGATCAAGGCCCTGTACCGGGCCTCTCAGGCCGGCGCGAAGGTTGACCTGATTATCCGGGGCATCTGCTGCCTGCGGCCGGAAGTGCCGGGGCTGTCGGATAACATCCGGGTGCGTTCGGTGATTGGCCGGTTCCTGGAGCATACCCGGGTGTATTACTTCGGTAATAATGGCCGTCCGGAAGTTTACTGTTCCAGTGCTGACGGCATGGAACGCAACCTGCTGCACCGGGTAGAAACCGCATTCCCGGTGGAAGAGCCGGCACTGGTGGCCCGGTTGCGGGAAGACCTGGATACCTACCTGGCGGATAACTGCCAGGCCTGGGTGTTGCAGCCCGATGGCAGCTATATCCAGAACCAGCCGGCCGAGGGCGAAGAGCCCTTTGCGTCCCAGCTGGTGCTGTTGGAGCGCCTGACCAGCAAGCCGGTCTGAGCCCGGATACAACAATAACTACCCAGATAACAGGACTCTGATTTTGAAATTCAACAAGTGGTTGGTTGCCGGCGGAGTGATTCTGGCCGGAGCCGGCCTCGCGCCCTGGGGCGTGGGCTATGTGACCGAGCAGCAGTGGTTCCGGGCTGCCCTGGAAGTAAACGCTGCCCAGCCTTTTGTGCACCTGGAAACCCAGCAATATCAGCGTGGTGTGCTGGCCTCCGAAGCCGCTGGCACCCTGACCATTACCGACCCGGCCCGGGGCGACAGTTACCGGATAGGCTTCCGGGTGAAGGTGTCCCACGGGGTGACCGGCAGCCTGATGGATTTCCGCCCGGACGCCGGCTGGCAGCCGGAGGGCGCCAACTGGTTTCGTGGTGAAAAGCCCCGCCTGACCCTGGAAACCCGGATTTGGGGCTCGGCCACCCTGGTGCTGGAAGCGCCGGCAATGGCGATCGACAACCCGGCATCGGGCGAGTCCCTGCGCAGCAGCGGTGGCCTGGCCAGCATCAGTGTGGGCAGTCTGGGTGAGCAGGCTGATCTGATGCTGGTGTGGCCGGCACTGTCGCTGTCCGGGCCGGAGCTGGATCTGACGGTGGAAGATGCCCACCTGGAGCAAAGCCTGTCCTGGTTAAGTGGTGATATCTGGACCGGAACCGGCACCTTGTCGGTGGAGTCCCTGTCGGTACAAAGCCCGGGTGTGGAGCCCGTGGTCCTGAATGGCCTGGCCATGACCAGTGCCAGCGAGGCGAAGGACCAGGATCGTCGGCTGGATTCAACCCTGGAGCTGGATGTGGCGTCGGTGAGCGTCGGCAGTGACGCATTCGGCCCCCAGCGGATGGCGGTTTCGGTGGATAACCTGGATGTGGCTGGCTGGAATGCCTTCAGTTCGGCCATGACAGACCTGCAGGCGATGACGGTCAAGGCCGGGGCTGGCGGTGGTGTCAGCTTCGAGCAGCAGATGGCGGTGATGCGGCGGTTTAATGAGTCGATCCGTGACCTGGCCGCTGCGGGTTTTTCGGCCGGGATCCGCGAGTTGAGCCTGGAAACGCCGGAAGGGCCGGTGCAGGGCAGCCTGGATATCTCTCATCCGGAATTGGCCGGGGCTGAAAAGGACGCCATGCTGATGGTGATGCAGGGCCTGACCGGCGAGCTGGATTTTTCCATGCCGATGGCGCTGGCCGAAGACTATGCTGCGGTGCGCATGCAGGTAGCGCCGCTGATCAAGCAGGGTTTGCTGGTTCAGGAGGGTGACCGGCTGGTGATGGATGGCCGCATGGAAGATCTGGTGCTGGACATCAACGGGCTGCAGATTCCGCTGCCACCGCTACTCTGAGCTCAGACCGCTGCCTGTGCTGGCAGCGGTTCCGCTAATTTTCCGCTTTTGCTTTTCTTCTCGCCAGCCGGGCTCAGGCCTGGCTGAATTTTTGTTTCAGCGCCTCGGCCACCGCCGGATCGACAAATTCCGAGATGTCTCCGCCCAGGGATGCGATTTCCCGGATCAGGGTGGAGGAAATGTAGGACAGGTGGTTGGCCGGGGTCAGGAACACGCTTTCGATTTCCGGGGCCAGCCGGCGGTTCATGTCGGCGAGCTGGAATTCATATTCGAAGTCGGAGACTGCGCGCAGGCCACGCAGGATGACGGTGGCGTTCTGTTCCCGCACAAATTCGGCCAGCAGGTTGCTGAAGCCGGTGACGGTTACGTTGGGTACGTGGGCGGTGGCTTTGCGTACCAGTTCGCAGCGTTCTTCGAGGTTCAGTAGTGGCTGCTTTTTCGGGTTGTAGGCGACGGCGACGACGATTTCGTCAAACATGCGGCCGGCCCGTTCGATGAGGTCGGTGTGGCCGTTGGTGATGGGGTCGAAGGTGCCCGGGTAGATGACTTTTGGCATGCGCAGCTCCTTTGTCTTTATGGCCGGTAGCATAGCAGGAACCAGGGGTGTGCTGTAGTCCGGGGCTTTGGGTAGCGCTGTATTATGACTGTGCAGTGCGTGGGCAGGGTGGCTCTTCCCGGGAAACGCTACAAGCACATCCCTGTGCGCTTGACTCCGGCCATCCATGGCCTTCGACATTCCCGGGAAGAGCCACCCCGCCCACGCAACCAGGCAGTGTGCTGGCCGCCCCGGGGCTTCTGGAAAGTCCCTTGTTCAATTAACTGTTTGAGGCCAGCTTCTGCGCCAGCCTAGTGCTGTTCCTCGCCGCCAGCGCATAAACCGACAACTGCGGGTTCGCGCCGATACTCGTTGGAAAGATCGATGCGTCGTGGATGCTGAGGTTGGGAACCTGGTGGTGTTCGCCGAAGCCGTTGACCACGGAGTCTTCCGGGTTGCTGCCCATGCTGCAGCCGCCCATCTGGTGGGCGGTGAACAGGCGGGCGCGGTGGGGTTTCATGGGGAGTTCGGTGATCGCTGCGCGGGCTTCGGCCCAGGTTTTGTACCAGGTGGAATCCAGGTGCATGGCGCGGACGGCGTCGGCGCCGGCGGCGAACTGGATTTCGGCCATGTGCAGGTAGGCCTGGCGGATGCCTTGCCACAGGTAGTCGGTTACCGGGTAGTCGAGTACCGGGCTGCCGTCGTCGCGTAGGGTGACGGTGCCACCGGGGCTTTGTTCGTGGAAGCCGTCGCGCAGCAGGGCGATGACGGATTGCATTCTGGCCAGCTGGCTGAGGTCGGCGAGTTGTTCCGGGCCGTGGCCGGGGACGACGCCGGCGGCCATGGCCGGGTGCAGGGGGGGTACTTCGAGTTTGTAGCCCACGGGGCCGTCTACGCCCTGGCTGAAGTTGAACTGGTCCGAGTAGATGGACTGGGGTGCGCCGTAGAAGGGGTCTACGTTGGCCGGCATGCGGGCCACGGTGGCGTTAACCGGGTGGATGAAGGAGCGTTTTCCCACGCGTTGGTGCGGGTCGGGCAGTTGCGAGCGCAGTAGCAGGCCCGGTGAGCCGATGGCGCTGGCGGCGACGACAAAGTGCCGGGCCTTGAGGGTGACGGTGACGCCGGAGGGGGTTACGCCGTCTGGCCCCATGGCGCTGGCCTGCAGGTGGTCGATGCGGTCCTGGTTCATGACCAGTTTTTCGGCGCGCAGGCCGTGGTACATGCGGGCGTTGTTGTCGAGGGCGCCGGGGATGGTGGTCAGCAGGGCGCCTTGCTTGGCGTTGGTGGGGCAGCCTACGCCGCAGTAGCCGGAGTTCCAGCAGCCTTTGACGTTTCTGGGAATCACCTGCCAGGAGTAGCCGAGTTTTTCGCAACCCTGGCGCAGGATGTCGTTGTTCAGGTTGGGGTCGGTTTGCCAGGGCGCCATGGTGTGGCGCTCTTCCCGGCCCTGGAACCAGGGAGCCATGGCGTCTGGTGCCAGGCCGTCGAGGCCGAAATGCCGGCTCCAGTAGATGAGGGTTTCGTCCGGGGTGCGGAAGCTGCTGGTCCAGTTGACGGTGGTGGAGCCGCCTACACAGCGGCCCTGCAGTATGGCGATGGCACCGTCGGCGGTGGTCCGGCTCATGCCTTCCTGGTAGAGGTTGGCGTAGGACGTCAGCTCGTCCATCTTGAAGTCTTTCTGGTAATACAGCCGGCCTTCTTCCACCAGGATAACGGCCAAGCCTTGCCGGGCCAGGATTTCCGCGGTGGTGCCGCCACCGGCACCGGTGCCGATGACGACCACATCGGCTTCTGCTGTCTGGTTGCTGGTGAGGGTGCTGGCGTCGGTAACCTTCCAGCCGGCGGCCAGGCCCCGGGCAATGGGATCATTCATGGACATACTGCGCTCCGTAATCCGGGGTCTTTCAGGTGTTTTTGAACTGGGGTAAGACGTTTACGATCCATTCCTGTGGCCCGGGATAGCCGGTCAGGTGCCACTGGTTCTGGTGGCCGTAGAAGGCGACGTTGGCGATCTTGCTGAGGGCGATGTAGCCGTTGTTGAGCAGGCCGATCCGGCTGTTGCGCCAGCGGTTCAGGAATGCGTCGGCTTCGCCGGTGGTCACGGATGGCCAGTCGGACCAGACCCGGGCCAGGGTGACCCGGGTGGGGGCAAAGTTCAGCAGGTCGAACAGCTTGCGCAGTTCTTTCTGGTTGGGGGCGCCGAACTTGACGATGCCCTGGTCGATACGCTCGATGGTGGCCGCAACGGCAAACTGGCGCTGGTTCGGTTCTTCCGGCAGGGCGCCGGCGAACATGGCCGGTAACAGGGCTTCGAACAGCGCGATGTCGTCCTTGCTCAGAAACTGGAAGCGGTAGCTGGCGTCCATGCGGCTGTCGACCGCACTGACTCGCCCGGCCGGCGCGGTGGCGCAGCCGGACAGGCCGGCGGTGAGGCTGACGGTGCCGAGGAAGACGGCGCCGCCTACCCCGGTTTTCAGGAAACTGCGTCGGTTCATGGGGCTCACCGGATAAAGAATTTGTAGACCATGCGATGGGCAGCGGTGCCGTGGGGTGCATACACGTATTTGCCGCTGTTGAACTTCTGCTTGGTGAAGATGGCCCGGTGGTGCGAGAAGGTCAGGAAGCCTTCGCGGCCATGGTAGTGGCCCATGCCGGAGTCGCCGATACCGCCGAAGGGCAGGTCGTCCTGCGCTACGTGCATCAGGGCATCGTTGATGCACATGCCACCGGAGTGGGTGTTGTCCACCACGTGCTGCTGCTGGGTTTTGTCGTAGCCGAAGAAGTAGAGGGCCAGCGGACGCGGCCGTTCGTTGATGTAGTGGATGGCTTCGTCCAGGCCGCTGTAGCTGATCACCGGCAGGATCGGGCCGAAGATCTCGTCCTGCATCACTTTCATGTCCGGCGTGGTTTTCAGTACCAGGGTCAGCGGGATCTTGCGGGTGCCTTCCTTCATGTCTTCGTTGGCGGGGTTGATTTCCACCAGTTCGGCGCCCTTGGCCCGGGCATCTTCAAGGTAACCCTGCAAGCGGTCGTACTGGCGTTCGTTGATGATGGCGGTGTAGTCGTCATTGTCCCGCAGGCTGGGGTACATTTCCGCGAATCGGGCGCGGAATTCATCCACGAAGGCCTGCACCCGGTCGGCCGGGCACAGCACGTAGTCCGGTGCCACGCAGGTCTGGCCGGCGTTGAAGGCCTTGCCGAAGGCGATGCGCTGGGCGGCGTCTTCCATGGGCACATCCGGTGACACAATGGCGGGTGATTTGCCGCCCAGTTCCAGGGTCACCGGAGTCAGGTTTTCGGCCGCGGCGCGCATCACCAGCTTGCCCACCGAGGTAGAGCCGGTAAATAAGAGGTGATCAAACGGGCGCTGGGAAAAGTCTGCGGCGACGTCGGCCTCGCCGGTGATCACCGAGACCATTTCCTCCGGGAACATGGATTCGATGATTTCCTTGAACAGGGCCGAGGTGTGCGGCGTGTACTCGGACATTTTGATCATGGTGCGGTTGCCCGCAGCCAGCGAGGCCACCAGCGGGCCTACCGCCAGGTACAGGGGGTAGTTCCAGGGCACGATCACGCCCACTACGCCCTTGGGCTGGTAGTGCACCTTGTTGCTGGCCGGCTGGAACAGTACCGAGACATGGCGTTTGGAGGGCTTCATCCAGTCGCCCAGGTTCTTCAGGGTGTAGTTGATGCCCTGAATGGACGGCATGACTTCGGCAATCAGGGATTCATCCTTCGAGCGGCAGCTGAAGTCCCGGTCGATGGCATCGGTGAGCCGGTCCTGGTTGCTCAGCAGGGCGCGCTTCAGGCGTTTCAGGTTTTCCTTGCGCTCGGTTAGGGATGGCATCGGGTTGGCGCGGAAGGCTTTTTTCTGCTCTTCGAAAACCCGGTGGGTGTGCTGGATCTGTTTCTTGCTCTCGGTGAGCTGAACAACGGTGGCTCCCATTTTCTCTCCCCTTGCCGTCAGGCCTGCCTGTACAGCTTGTTGTTATCGGTGGCTGCAATCCGGTGGATTTGCACTTGCGGCTATTATTAGAGTATATACTCTAGGCAGTCAAGAAGCGGTGGATGGCCCATCGGGCCATCTGCGAGACAGATAACAACAAACACCGGCGGGCGAATGAAAACCAGAGACAAAATTCTGCTTTCCAGTCTGGAGCTGTTCAACGAACGGGGCGAGCGCAATATCACCACCAACCATATTGCCGCGCACCTGGCCATTTCTCCGGGCAACCTGTATTACCACTTCCGGAACAAGTCCGACATCATCTACGAGATCTTCCAGGAATATGAAAAACTGGTGGATTACTACCTGGATATTCCCGAAGACCGGGCCATTACCCTGGAAGACCTGACCTTTTACCTGGAGTCGGTCTTTGACGGGCTCTGGAGTTACCGGTTCTTCCACCGGGACCTGGAATACCTGCTCGACAGCGACCTGCGCCTGCGCCGGGACTACCGGGAATTTACCAACCGCTGCCTGACTGCCATTAACCGGATTTTCGGCAAGCTGGCGGAAGCGGGCATTATCGAGCCTCAGCCCGAAGAGCTGCGTTCGGCCATGTCGCTGAATGTCTGGCTGGTGATCACTAACTGGATGGCATTCCTGAAAACGGCCCACGCCAGCGAGGAGCCGGCCAGCCTGACTCTGACCGAGCTGAAGCAGGGCATTTACCAGGTGCTGACGCTGGAAATACCGTACCTGACGCCTGAATACCGTGAGCGGGTGATGGTGCTGCGAGAGAAGTATCGCCCGGTTTTACCGGAGGCAGTGCCCGCTTGATTGTAGCTGGCGGTTATTTTTTGAACAGATTTTGAACTTTTGGAAGAGTGCGGTGTCACAGGTAGTGACGTGGGAAATCGGACTTTTCTGCGTCTCCTGAGTGAGTTCTCAGGTTTAGCACGTCGCAAACCCTGACGTTTCGCCGGCCTGCGCCTTTGCAGGCCGGTTTTTTCTTTTTCTTCTGCTTATTCTTCTGTCTCTTCCGCTTCAGGCGCTTCCAGCCAGTCGGTCAGGGCCTCGCGGCATTCGTCGACGCCCCGCTTCGAGGTGGCCGAGAACATGATCAGGTGCTGTACGCAGCTAAAAGGCTTGAGTTTGCCGGCGATGCCCAGCATGGCAGTCTTGGCTTGCCCGAATTTCAGCTTGTCGGCCTTGGTGGCCAGGATCATCAGGGGCAGGTTATTGTGTTCGCACCAGTCCACCATCATCTGGTCGAAGTCGGTCAGCGGGTGGCGGATATCCATCACCAAAACCAGGCCGCGCAGGCAGCGACGCTCGTTCAGGTAGTGGCCCAGGTGTTTCTGCCAGTCGTCTTTCATGTCGCGGGAAACCTTGGCGTAGCCGTAGCCGGGCAGATCTACCAGGCGCATGTTTTCGCGATTCAGGGTGAAAAAGTTGATCAGCCGGGTGCGCCCCGGCGTTTTACTGGTGCGGGCCAGCTTGCCGTTGGCGGTGATGGCGTTCAGGGCGCTGGATTTGCCGGCATTTGAGCGGCCGGCAAAGGCCACTTCAGCGCCGAAATCCGGTGGGCATTCATCCAGCCGTGACGCACTGATCAGAAATCGGGCGCTGTTGAATGAGAGGCTTTTTTGAGTCAGATCAGAGTCCACGACGGTTGGCGTTCCTTTGGATTTCAGTTATCGGCGATTAATGTATAATGCTACACCAATTCAGGGCGGGACGCCTCGCGTTACCGCTTTAGCCCCGGTTATGAGCCTGTTTTGTCAGTGCTTGCCGGTTGCACAACGAAGAATACTTTCAAGATGCAAAGATGAGAGAAGCGGAGCGAGCATGAAAAGACTGATCGCAGGAGTTGTTCTCGGAGTTGGCCTGACAGCAATGGCTCACGGGGCAGGAGATCCGGCAGCGGGTGAACAGAATGCAGCGGTATGTGCCGGCTGCCACGGACAGGGCGGAGCCAAGCCAGTAATGGCTGTGTATCCGAAGCTGTCCGGTATCGGCGAGCGTTACACATACCTGCAGCTGGTAGATATCAAGAACGGCGACCGTCCGATTCCTGAAATGACAGGCCTGCTGGACGCCATGTCTGACCAGGACCTCCAGGACCTGGCAGCCTATTTCAACGAGCAGGACATGGTGGTTGGCCAGGCTGATCCAGAGCTGGTGGAACAGGGCCAGGCCCTGTACCGTGGCGGCAACATGGCTTCCGGTGTTCCGGCCTGTTCCGGTTGTCACAACCCTCGTGGTACCGGTAACGAGCCTGCGGGCTATCCGGCACTGAGTGGCCAGACTGCCGAGTACGTTGCCAAGCAGCTGAATGCCTACCGTTCCGGTGAGCGCGCTGGCGGTGCCAACGCAGCCATCATGATGGATGTGGCCTCCAAGCTGACCGACGCGGAAATCGAGGCAGTTGCCAACTACGTTTCCGGCCTGAACTGATCGTTCCCGGTAACGCTGCGTCAGAAACCCCGCTTCGGCGGGGTTTTTGCTGTTTACCTTTCTGTAACGATTTGCCCATGGCCTGCGGTGGAACTTTTTCCGTATGCTGGGTCATAATTCCCGATAACTCAAAATCATGGCTCGGAGATTTTCGATGATCAGAAGCTTTGGCTCTGTTGTATTTCTTGCAGCTGCCCTGCTTGTTTCAGGCGTGGCAAATGCCCAGTCCTGGCAGGAGGGCAAACATTACCGCACGCTGGATAACCCGGTTCGTACCGCCTCAGACAGCGGTGTCGAGGTGGCCGAGGTGTTCTGGTATGGCTGTCCCCACTGTTACAACTTCAAGCCCCTGGCGGAAGCCTGGGAAGAGAAGGCGCCGGAGTATGTAAACTACGTTCGCCTGCCGGCGGCCCTGGGGCAAAGCTGGGAGCCCCATGCCTACGCTTTCTACGCCCTTGAAGCCATGGGTGAACTCGATAAGGTGCACGACGCCCTGTTCAATGCGCTGGCCGGAGAGCGTCGCCCGCTGAATTCTGCAGAGGCGCTGGCGGATTTCGTGGCTGACTACGGGGTGGACGCCCAGGAATTTGTCGACACCTACAACAGCTTCGGCGTACGTGCCCGGGTGCAACAGGCGCAGTCCAAGATCCGGGGTGCACGCATCACCGGAACACCGACTATGCTGGTAAATGGCAAGTATGTGGTCAGTGCCTCCATGGCTGGCAGCCACGAGAATGTTCTTCAGGTAGTCGAATACCTGGCCGAGCAGGAGCGGGCAGGAGCCGAGTAATACGGTGGCCGCGTGCCAGTGCTGAAGCTGGCCGTTTTCTGGAGCAGTCCGGGGATTTGCGCGCATGTATAAACGGATCCGCAATCAGCTGAACGGGATTCTGAAATCGCAAGAAAACCCCCGGGGTGCCTGCTCGGGCAGCGAGCATGTGCCCGAGTTTGAGGCCCACCGCCATATCCGTTTGCTCACCTTTAATATCCAGGTGGGCATCAATACCTCGTCATATCACCACTACCTCACCCGCAGTTGGCAACACTTCCTGCCTAACCGCCGGCGCATCGAGAACCTTGATCGAATCGCAACCCTGCTCAGCCAGTACGATGTGGTGGCCTTGCAGGAGTGCGATGGTGGCAGTCTTCGCAGCGGTTATATAAACCAGGTGCAATACCTGGCCGAGGCGGCAGGCATTCCGTACTGGTATCAGCAGCTGAACCGTAATCTGGGGCAGATTGCCCAGCACAGTAACGGCCTGTTGAGCCGGTTCCGGCCGCTGGACGTGACCGAGCACAAGTTGCCGGGAGTGATTCCGGGCCGGGGAGCCATTATTGCCCGTTACGGGGCAGAGGATGATCCCCTGGTGCTGGTGCTGATGCACCTGTCCCTGAGTAAGTCGGCTCAGCAGCGCCAGCTGGGGTATATCCGGGAGCTGATTGCCGACTACCGGCATGTGGTGCTGATGGGGGATATGAATGCCCATGCAGAACAGCTGCTGACCAGGACCCCCCTGAAAGAAACCGACCTGATTCCGTTGCCGGATACCGCCCACAGCTTTCCCAGCTGGCGGCCGGAAAAGGCGCTGGATCATATCCTGGTGAGCCCGTCGCTGGAGATTCGCCGTTCCGAAGTGGTGAGCTATCCGGTGTCGGACCACCTGCCCATCGCCATGGACGTCGCCCTGCCCAAGGGATACCTGCAAACCTTCTGATCCTGGTCCAGCTTCAGGCACAAAAAAACCCGGCCATGGCCGGGTTTTTCGTGGAGGCAGGATCAATTACTTGATCTTGGCTTCCTTATACGCAACGTGCTTGCGGACAACCGGATCGTACTTTTTGATCTCGATTTTTTCCGGGGTGTTACGCTTGTTCTTTTTGGTCGTGTAGAAGTGACCAGTACCTGCTGATGAAACCAGCTTGATTTTCTCGCGCATGATGCGGCTCCTTAAACTTTCTCGCCGCGGGCACGAAGATCGGCCAGCACAGCGTCAATGCCTTTTTTGTCGATGATGCGCATGCCCTTGGTGGATACGCGCAGCTTCACGAAACGCTTCTCGGACTCAACCCAGAAACGGTGGTTCTGCAGATTCGGCAGAAAACGACGACGAGTGTGGTTCATCGCGTGGGATACATTGTTACCGGTAACCGGACGCTTACCGGTAACCTGACAAACTCTGGACATACTTGCCTCCGACCTGAGCAATGGTCTATCTATACGAATTCGTTATTTAATGCGTCTCTGGTTGCTCCGGAGCCATAACTGCTACCGGTTCGCGCCTCTAAACTGAACGCTGCTCGCCAGACGCCGCCAGAAAGGGACGCTTTTATACCAGAACTGGCCAGCCAACGCAAAAAATTGTTGGGAAATTGTCCAGTTTTCCGGTGGCGACCCCGCAGCGGTTACATCAACCCTCGTTCAGCCAGCGATATTACCTCACCGTGGCCAATAACCATATGGTCAAGAACCCTGATATCCACCAATCCCAGCGCTTCCTTCAATCTGCGGGTCAGGGAAATGTCGGCCTGGCTGGGCTCGGCCACGCCACTGGGGTGGTTGTGGGCGAAAATGACGGCTGCGGCGTTGTCTTCCAGGGCCTGGCGCACCACTTCCCTCGGATACACGGCTGCGCCGTCGATGGTGCCCCGGAACAGCTCCCGGTACTGGATGACCCGGTGGCGGTTGTCCAAGAACAGTCCGGCGAATACTTCGTGGGGATAGGTGCCCAGCCGGCTGGTGAGAAAGCGCCGGGTGTCTGCCGGTGAGCGCAGCGGATCCCCCTGGCGCAGGGGTTCGTCCATGACCCGCCGGGCCATTTCCATGGCGGCCTGCACCTGGGCGTACTTGGCGGTACCCAGGCCTTTCACTTGCAGAAACTGCCGGCGGGAGGCGGTCATCAGCCCCCGCAGGCCGGAGAATTCGTCAATCAGGTGTCGTGCCAGCGCCATCACTGGCATGCCGGTCGTGCCGGTGCGCAGAAAAATGGCCAGTAATTCAGCGTCAGACAGGGATTGGGCGCCATGGGCGAGCAGGCGTTCTCTGGGCCGCTCGTCGGTGGGCCAGCTGGAATCGGTCATCCGGGCTTCCTTGCTTTGGTTTGATACGGGCGATGCGTCCTGCATCGGGTTCTCAGAATTACAAAGGTTACCTGAAAAGGTAACATTTGGTAAACGAACGGGGTGGCCGCGCAGGCTGCCTGCCGGCCCGTGGCGTGCTATCTTATAACCCTTTCATTTTACGGGATTACGGAGCCCCCATGGCTGCCAAGCGAATTCTGCTGGGAATCACCGGTGGCATTGCCGCCTACAAGAGTGCCGAACTGGTCCGGTTGTTGAAAAAAGCCGGGCTGGAAGTGCGGGTTGTGATGACCCGTGGTGCCGAAGCGTTCATAACACCACTGACTTTCCAGGCGCTCAGCGGCGAGCCGGTTCGTACGTCCCTGCTGGACCCGGAGGCGGAAGCCGGCATGGGGCATATCGAGCTGGCCAAGTGGGCCGACCAGGTGGTGGTCGCGCCGGCGTCTGCCGATTTCCTGGCCCGGCTGGCCCAGGGTATGGCAGACGACTTGCTGACCACGGTGTGCTGTGCTACCGAGGCGCCGATCGCGGTTGCGCCGGCCATGAACCAGGCCATGTGGAAAAATTTCCGCACCCAACGCAACGTGCAGCTGCTCTCAGAAGATCCACAGATTACCCTGTGGGGGCCAGATCAGGGCGAGCAGGCCTGTGGCGATACCGGCCCGGGCCGGATGCTGGAGCCGGAAGCCCTGGCCCGGCTGGTTATGGCGCCGCCCGAACCCCCGGCTACGGGAGTGCTTGCCGGTCGCCGGCTGGTGATCACTGCGGGGCCAACCCGGGAGCCCATTGACCCGGTGCGCTACATCTCCAATCACAGCTCCGGCAAGATGGGCTACGCCATTGCCCGTGCCGCAGCGGCGGCCGGTGCCCGGGTGGTGCTGGTTAGTGGCCCGGTAAACCTGCCGGCCCCGGAGGGCGTGGAAGTGCGCCCGGTAGTGACGGCAGGGGATATGCTGCGGGCGTCCGAGCAAGCGGTCACCGAAGGTTGCGATGTTTTTATCGCCACCGCCGCCGTGGCGGACTACCGGCCGGAAAACTGCGCCGGCGACAAGATCAAGAAAACCAGCGAAGCCATGAGCCTGGCGCTGGTGCGCAATCCGGATACCCTGGCCACTATCGCGGCCAGGCCTGATGCGCCCTTTACCGTGGGCTTTGCGGCGGAAACCACAGACGTCGCCCGCTACGCTACCGACAAAATGCAGCGCAAGAAACTGAACATGATTGTGGCCAATGATGTCTCTGCGCCGGGGCTGGGCTTTAACAGCGACCAGAACGCCGTTACGGTTTTCTGGCCGGAAGGGCAGGAGTCCATCGGCCCGGACAGCAAACAGGCCATCGCAGAGCGACTGGTTACGCTCATTGCCAGCCACAGTGACAGGATTGAAAACGCATGACCAAGAAGAATTTACAGGTCCGGATTCTGGACGACCGTATCGGAACCGGGATCCCGTTTCCCTCATACGCAACCGACGGTTCTGCCGGCCTCGACCTCAGGGCCTGTGTCCAGCAGCCGCTGACGGTGGCGCCCGGGGAAACCCACCTGATCCCCACCGGCCTGTCGATTTATATCGAAGACCCGGCGCTGGCGGCCATGATCCTGCCTCGCAGTGGCCTGGGCCACAAACACGGTATTGTGCTGGGTAACCTGGTGGGGCTGATCGATTCGGACTATCAGGGCGAGCTGATGGTGTCCTGCTGGAACCGGGGTCAGACCCCGTTCACCATTGAAGTGGGCGAGCGCATTGCCCAGCTGGTGCTGGTTCCGGTGGTTCAGGCGGAGTTTGAAGTGGTGTCGGAGTTCCATGCCAGCGAACGGGGTGCCGGCGGATTTGGCTCTACCGGGAGCCACTGACCACACCCTAAAGGCTGAGAGCCGTCAGCACGGCTGCCAGCTATACTTCGCAGAGCAAGGCAGCACCGGGACTCAAAAATAACTGCGGGATGCACTATGAAATTCGGTAAAAAGAAGAGCAAAGAGTCCGCCCAGGACCAGACGCCGGAACAGAGCCCAGTAGAGCAAAGTAGCAAGTCACAGGAGCCGGTGGCCAAAAGGGGGCGTCGCCTGGGGTCGGTTGCGTTGCAGCAAGCACTGGCGGTGTTACTGGCCGGTGTAGTCGCTGTGCTCGCCGTGTATTTCCTGTCGGTGATGCCGGCTGCGGAAAAGCGCCATGAAGCATCGCGTCAGGTGGAAGCCGACAGCGCCCAGCAGCGCCTGAACCGGTATTTTACCGCCCAGCAGGAACAGGTTCAGGCCATCGCCAACCAGCCCCATGTACTCCGGGGTCTGGCTGGAGACATTAGTGCCGAGGTGTTGGCCGGTCAGCTCCAAAATGCCTTGCCCGGTGCCAGCGCGGTGTTTGTTTTCCTCCATGGTGATATCCCGCGGGCTGGCGATAACGGCTCCTTGCTGGGGTTTGCCGGTGCTGAGCTGGCCCGGCGGGCCGAAAAAGGTTTGCCGCTTCAGCCAGACGCCTTCCCCCGGGATGGTGTCTGGTATATCCAGTTTGCTGCGCCGGTCCGGAATCCGGTGAGCAATGCGGTCGTCGGAACCGTACTGGCTGTCTTTGATGCTGACATTCTGCAACCGATGCTGACGGTCTCCAATGGCCGGCTGGGCGGTCAGCTGGCCTTGGTCCAGACCATTTCCGGCAGTTCCGGCACCGTCGCCAGCGCCGGTAACGGAAACGGGCCCTCAGAAACCCGTACATTGACCAACCCGGAGTGGTCCGTGGTGTACCAGGCAGCCTCGGCGCCGGAACCGGTGGTCAGCCCCATGGCACTGGCACTGCTGATCGGTATTCCGGCCCTGCTGGCAGCGCTGCTGGTGTGGATGCTGCTGGCGGCAGCCCAGCGCAGTATCCGTGAAGATATGTCTGCGCTGATCCAGTGGGCCCATAAGGCCTTTGTCGGTGAACGGCTGCGCCTGCCGGCGTTGCATTGGGATACGGTGGCCTCAGCCGGCGAAGTGCTGCACCGGTTGTCGCTGGCGGTAGACAGCCGGGTAAACAAGGCCGGCGAGAATGGCAACGGCAAGCCCGCCCGGGCCAGTGCACTTGCCTCCGATAGCGCCGCTCCCATGTTCCAGGACGACATTCCCGATGTGGATATGATGGATGGCGATGAAGACGTCCTGGGCTTCGGCGATGCCCCGATGTTCGACGACGAACTGTTTGACGAGGACGAACCGGTTCTGGCTGAGACCTCGCAGGTGGATGTGCGGCCGGAAATTTTCCGGGCCTATGATATCCGCGGCATTGTTGGCGATAACCTGACCGAGGACGTTGTCGAGGTTATTGGCCGGGCCATCGGCTCTGAGGCGACCGACCGGGGCGTTACGTCTTTGTGTATCGGTTACGACGGCCGGCATTCCAGCCCGGGCCTGGCCGATGCGCTGGCACGGGGTGTGCTCTCCACCGGTTGTAACGTGATCGAGGTGGGCGCAGTGCCCACGCCGGTGCTGTACTTTGCCGCCCACCACCTGGAAACCGGCTCTGGTGTGATGGTGACCGGCAGCCACAATCCGGCCAACTACAACGGCCTGAAGATTATGCTGGGGGGCGAAACCCTGTCCGGCGATGCTATCCAGAAGCTGTATGACCGCATCCAGAATGCCGACTTCAGTGCCGGCCAGGGTGAGTTGTCCCGGGAAGACGTGCGCCGGGCCTACCTGGACCGGATCATCGGTGATATTGCCGTGGCCGCACCCCTCAAGGTGGTTGTGGATGCCGGCAATGGAATTGCCGGCGAGCTTGGCCCCATGTTGCTGGAAGAACTGGGTTGCGAAGTGACACCGCTGCATTGTGACGTTGACGGTGACTTCCCCAACCACCATCCGGATCCGGGCAAGCCCGAGAACCTGCAGGACCTGATCGCGAAGGTGCAGGAGACCGGCGCGGATATCGGCCTGGCCTTTGACGGCGATGGCGACCGGCTTGGCGTGGTGACCAACAGTGGCAAGATTATCTGGCCCGATCGCCTGCTGATGCTGTTCGCCCGGGATGTGGTGTCCCGCAATCCGGGTGCCGATGTGCTGTATGACGTCAAATGCAGCCGTCGCCTGGCTGGGGTGATTTCCGAAGCCGGTGGCCGGCCCATTATGTGGAAGAGCGGCCACTCCCTGATGAAAGCCAAGATGCAGGAAACCGGTGCCTTGCTGGCGGGCGAACTGAGCGGGCACATCTTCTTTGCCGAGCGCTGGTACGGCTTTGATGACGGCCTGTATACCGCCGCCCGGTTGCTGGAAATCCTGGGGATTGAAGATCGCCACAGCGATGAGGTGTTCGAGGACTTCCCGGAAGACATCAGCACCCCTGAGCTGAATGTACAGGTTACCGAGAGCGACAAGTTTGCCATTATCGAACGCCTGGAGCAGCAGGCTGATTTCGGCGACGGCAACGTCAGTACCATTGACGGCCTGCGGGTAGACTACACCGATGGCTGGGGCCTGTGCCGGGCATCCAACACCACGCCGGTGCTGGTGCTGAGGTTCGAGGCCGAAAACGAAGACGCCCTGGAGCGGATCAAGTCCGTGTTCCGGGAACAGTTACAGAAAGCGGCACCGGACTTGGTGGCCGATTTCTGATTCAAACCATTCTCTGACAGTAAGGATTAACACATCACCATGGCGCTGGATCGTCAAACAGCAATGCAGGTGGCCTCGGTACTGAGCCGGGGCCTGCCCTATATCCAACGGTTTACCGGCAAAACGGTTGTGATCAAATACGGCGGCAACGCCATGGAAAACGAAGACCTGAAGAGCAGCTTCGCCCGCGACGTGGTGTTGATGAAGCTGGTTGGTATCAATCCCATCGTGGTGCACGGTGGTGGCCCCCAGATCGGTGAACTGCTGGAGCGGCTGAACATCCAGTCCCGCTTTGTGAACGGCATGCGGGTGACCGACTCCGAGACCATGGACGTGGTAGAGATGGTGCTCGGCGGCCAGGTCAACAAGGAAATCGTTTCCCTGATCAACGCCCAGGGCGGCACCGCCGTGGGGCTGACCGGTAAAGACGCCAACCTGATCCGCGCCCGCAAGCTGGAAGTGGTGGATCGTTCTCCGGAGCTGGAACGCCCGGAAATCATTGATATCGGCCATGTCGGCGAAGTGGCCAGCGTGAATGTGGATGTGATCGACATGCTCACCCGCAGCAACGTGATTCCGGTGATTGCGCCCATCGGTGTCGGCCCGGACGGTGCTTCCTACAACATCAACGCAGACCTGGTGGCCGGCAAGGTGGCCGAGGCCATGAAGGCGGAGAAGCTGATCCTGCTGACCAACGTCTCCGGCCTGAAGAGCAAGGACGACAAGGTGCTGACCGGCCTGACTGCGCAGCAGGTCAACGACCTGATCGAAGACGGCACCATCCACGGCGGCATGCTGCCGAAAATCCGTTGCGCCCTGAGTGCGGTGGAAAACGGCGTGCGTACCTCCCACATCATTGATGGCCGGGTGGCCCATGCCTGTCTGCTGGAAATCTTTACCGACGAAGGTGTCGGTACCCTGATTTCCCGTAACTGAAGCCGATAACCGGGAGTAACCGTGGCATGAAGCGCCTGCTGTCCTTTCTGATCATTCTGGCCCTGGTGGTGTTTGTCGGCTTCAAGGCCGGTGCCTGGTGGCTGGCGGATCAGCGGCTGGCGGAGGCGCGCACGGCACTCTCGGAGATCGGTGTATTGCAGCGAGGCAACATCAGCTCGGCACTGGATGGCCGGTTACTGCTGAAACAAGCGGGCTGGCAGGACTTCCGGCTGACCCAGCCACTGGAGCTGGGCCTGGTGGAGCTGGACACCGGCTCACCGGTGAGCCTGCTGACGGCACTGATGTACCCGGAGCCGCTGCCATCTGACTGGCAGCTGAAGGTAGAGCAGGCCAGCATGGTTCTGGAACCGGTGATGTTCCGCAACTGGGTAACCGCCGGCGCTGAAGCCGAGGATGCACCGGCACCGCTGGTTGTGCTGTCCTGTGCGCCGGATCCGCGCCAGCAGTTGGGCAGCGGCGACCTGACCCGCATGGGTATCGACGCCATCCGCGGTGACCTGTTGCTGATTCAGGACAGCGAAGGCCTGCACGCGGAACTGAATACGGTGGATACCGGCAGCCTGGAAGTGCACTGGCCCGGTGCTCGCTTACAACTGCTGGATTCGGAGCTGACCCTGGCCGGTGCACAGGATAATGCCAGCGTTACCTTGCGGGATGGTGGCCTGATGCGCCGTTTGTCAGCCTACTGTGGCCGGGAAACCGGGCTCACGGTGAACGAATGGGCAGGCAAGGCGGCAACTGCACTGGATGCCGGGCTTCGGGCCCGGGGATACCAGGCCAGTGCCCAACTCGTTGCACTGTATCGTCAGTGGCTGACTGAAGGCGGCGAGCTGGTAGTCCCGGTTGCGGCCACCACCGGTACACCGGATATCCCGGTTCGCACCGAAGACAACCCGGAGGCCACCTGGCCGGTGACCTACAATGGCGCCACGGTTCCGGATGTCTACCTGACCACCATTGAAGTGGTTGAGCCGCCTCTGCCGGCTGAAGCCATGGAGCCGGTGGCTGTCCAGGAAGAGCCGGGCAAGCAGGGGTGGTATGAAGAAGATTCCGAAAACGCTGCGGGCTGGATCGGCCGGCAGGTTCGTATAACTCTGTCGAACGGTAAGCAGGTGGAAGGCCGGCTCGACATTGTCCGGGAAAGGGAAATGGACATCACCCGTTCGGTGGGCGGCGGCGAAGTATCCTATCCGATACTGATTCGCGCCATCAGCCAATTCGAAGTCTGGCGGCGCGGCCGGGCAGACTGACGCCAACAAGCCGGGAGGCGAGGATGGTGCACACAGACAGTAAAGCCAGCGTGCCGGGCATCCGGGAGATGCTGGCCCGATTGATTTCCCAGCCATCGATCAGCAGTGCGTCGCCGGACTGGGACCACAGCAACGAGGCGGTGGTTCGCACCCTGGCGGAATGGCTGGAAGCGCTGGGCTTTGCCATCGAGATCCTGGATGTGCCGGGCATGCCCGGAAAATATAACCTGGTGGCTACCCTGGGCAGCGGCCCCGGCGGCCTGGTGCTGTCCGGCCACACAGATACCGTGCCCTTTGACGACAAACGCTGGCACAGCGATCCCTTCACCCTGACCGAAAAAGACGATCGCTGGTATGGCCTGGGTACCTGCGATATGAAAGGGTTTTTCCCGCTCGCCATCGAGGCGGCGAAAGCCTTTATCGACCAGCCCCTGAAGCAGCCCCTGATTATCCTTGCCACCGCTGACGAAGAAAGCTCCATGAACGGGGCCCGGGCGTTGGCCGAGGCGGGCAAGCCCAGGGCCCGCTATGCCGTGATTGGCGAGCCCACCAGCCTGCGCCCGGTGCGTATGCACAAAGGCATCATGATGGAGCGGTTGACCTTCGAGGGGCAGTCCGGCCATTCCTCGAACCCGGATTTAGGCCGCAATGCCCTGGAGGGTATGCACGAGGCCATGACCGAACTGCTGGCCCTGCGCGGCCAGTGGCAGGAGAAGTACCGGAACCCGGCGTTCAAGGTGCAGGTCCCTACCCTTAACCTTGGTTGTATCCACGGTGGCGACAACCCGAACCGTATCTGTGCCCGCTGCGAGCTGCACTTTGACCTGCGGCCATTACCGGGCATGGACATGGATAACCTGCGCCAGGCTATCCTGAACCGCATCCAGCCGCTGGCGGAGCGGCGCCAGCTGACCCTCAGTTTCGAGCCGTTGTTCGATGGTGTGCCACCGTTCGAGACGCCGGCCGATGCGGCACTGGTGCAGGCCTGCGAAAAGCTCACCGGGCACACCGCCCATGCTGTCGCCTTCGCCACCGAAGCGCCCTGGCTGCAGAAGCTGGGCCTGGAAACCCTGGTGATGGGCCCCGGCTCCATTGACCAGGCGCACCAACCAGACGAGTACCTGGAACTGTCGCAATTACAGCCCACGGTGGATATTCTGCGGGGACTGATCAGGCAGTTCTGTATCGGATGAACAGGGAGACCGGTTTGAAATCAAACGAATGGCTGCACGGGTTCCGGCATTCATCACCGTACATCAACGCCCATCGCGGGCGCACGGTGGTGCTGACCATGCCCGGCGATGCCATAGAACACCGCAATTTTATTAATATCATCCACGACATCGCCCTGCTCAGCAGCCTGGGTGTGCGACTGGTGGTGGCCTTTGGTGGTCGCCCGCAGATCCAGTCGCGGCTGGATGATGCCGGCCTGGAATCCACCTTCTCCCGCGGGCTCCGGGTTACGCCCGATGACCATCTGCCGCTGGTGATGGAAGCCATTGGCGGCTTACGCGCCTACGTTGAAAGCCAATTGTCCATGGGGCTGGTGAACTCGCCCATGCACAACGCGCGGATCCGTGTCAGCAGTGGCAACTATCTGACCGCCAAGCCGGTCGGGGTATTGGATGGCATCGATTTCGGCTACACCGGCCGGGTGCGCCGGGTTGATAGCCGGGGTATCGAGCAGTTGCTGGAGCTCGGCCACATTGTACTGCTGCCGCCCATGGGCTATTCGCCCACCGGCGATGCCTTCAACCTGTCCTACGAGGATGTTGGCAGCCAGGTGGCCGCTGCGCTGCAGGCGGAAAAGCTGATTGTCTTTATTGATGATGAAGGCCTGCTGGATGAGGACGGCTCGCTGATCCGTGAGTTGTCTGCGCGCCAGGCTTCCGAGCGGCTGAACGACAATACCGTGACCGGCCACGATGCCGCGCTGCTGAAAGCTGCTTGTGATGCCTGTGTTAAAGGGGTGCGCCGGGCCCACATTATCAGCTACGCCGAAGACGGCGCCTTGCTGGAAGAACTGTTCACCCGGGACGGCTCCGGCACCCTGGTGAGCGGTGACAACTACGAGCAGATTCGCCAGGCCCGGGTGGAAGACATCGGCGGGATACTAGAGCTGATCCAGCCACTGGAAGAGCAGGGCGTACTGGTGCGCCGCTCCCGGGAAATGCTGGAAACCGAAATCGACCGGTTTGTGGTGGCAGAACGGGACGGCACCATTGTGGGTTGCGCCGCTTTGTATAACTACCCGGATGAAGGCGCAGGCGAGCTTTCATGCTTCGCCGTTGACCCGTCCTATCGACGGGCAGGCCGGGGTGACGACATCCTGGCCATGGTGGAAAAATTGGCCCGCAGCCAGGGCATCCGCAAACTGTTTGTGCTCACCACCCAGACCGAACACTGGTTCCGGGAGCGGGGCTTCGAGCCGACGGCCGTGCAGAACCTGCCGGGGCCCAAGCTGGCGGCCTACAACACCCAGCGCAACTCAAAGGTGTTCGTCAAACCGATGTGACAACTCCGCCAGCCGGGCCCTGCGTTTCGGTTCCGGCTGGCCGGACAGCTGTTCCACCTGCCGGTAGAATTCCCCGAAGTTGTAGTCCAGCTCCCGCAACAGTTGCCGGAACGCCGGCACATGCTGATTGTACTGCCGGAACAGCGCCAGGTTGGCGTTGTTCAGCTGCACCGGCGGGGCCCCGAAAGGGCCGGGCTCCGGGTAGTCATCGGCCAGCCGGGCGTAGGCTTGCGCCAGTTGCTCCAGGTGTCCTGCCTTGTGTTCACGCAGTTGTTCGGGTGTCAGCCTGTCCTGCCGGTTGTACAGCTGCTCCAGCTCTGCCGTAGTTGCCTCAACCAGGGCCAGGGTTTGGTTTCGGTGTTCCTGCCGCAGCAAGGCCAGGTCAAAATCTTCCGCACTGTTCTGCTGCTCCAGCCACAGGCGCAGCCCTTCCAGTTCCACGGCGGTCGCGAAGCTCTCGTTGAAGGCGGTATCTTCGGCCATGTAGACCACCTGGTGGGCCAGTTCGTGGAACATCAGCGCTACCATTCGGTCATCCGACAGGCGGGTAAAGCCGGTGTGCAGCGGGTCATCAAACCAGCCCAGTGTTGAGTAGGCCGTCACCCCGCCAATAAAGGTGTCGTAGCCCTGCTGGCGGAACCGGGCCTCTTCCTTGCGTGCCTGTTCGAGTTTGAAGTAGCCTCGGTAAGCCTGGCAGCCGAGCACCGGATAGCACCAGCGGTGGGGCTCCAGGGAGAACTCGGGCACCGCCACCAGGTTGACCACCACCCAGGGCCTGTCCAGTTCCACGAACTCGGTAAACGCATCGCCTGCGGGCAGGTCGAGCCGGTTGCGGGCGAAGCGGCGGGCAGCTTCGGCAAGCTCCAGTTTCTGCCGCAATTCCGGCGGTGTATCCGGCTGCTTTTGCAGTCGCTCTACCGGCTCGCCCCGCATCATCAGCGACAGGTGGCCGCCGATGGCCTGGCTGTAGTAGCCGAAAGTCGAACACCCGGATACACCAGCCAGAAGTAGTAAAAGAAGATTGATCTGAATAAGCTGTTTCATGACATGGAATGTTATGATGAAACACGCGCAAGGTCACTGAGCAGATGCATTGCCAGCCATCGCCGTCGAACCGGTAACCGACCAGGATGTCCATGGAACCCAAAGAACGTCGCAGCAGTACCCGACAGCCCATCAAACTCGCAGCCCAGCTTGATATCGGGACCGGTAATCCGTTGCCGTGCCAGATTGCCGATTTCTGTGCCGAGGGCATGTACATTCGTTATTCTGCCGAAACCTCCGGCAAGATCGAACGGGCGTTCTCGGGTGATGCGCCGCAAGAGCTGGTGGTGCGTTTTCGCGGGCTGGAAGGTAACCGCCGTTACGAGCTGCATGTGACACCCACCCGCCGTACCGAAGGGGCCATGGGCGTCAATTTTACCCGGTCGGCCCCCGAGGCGGTCAACGCCATGCTCAAACTGTGCGGCGCCAGCCGGGAACAGGATCGTTCTTCCCTCAAGGCGCCTTCTGACCGGGTCCAGTTTGTCCTGCACCAGGCCGCCCGGGCAATTACCCACTATATCGAACCCCTGATGGATGCCTGCATCGTTCAGATGGCCGAGGAACTGCAGGCTGCTGCCAAGAAGGCCTCCCATGACCAGCAGGCCAACGAATACCTGGAAGCGGCCGGGCAGATCCACAGCCGCCAGCGGGTTATCTGGCACCAGATGGCGGCCAGCCTGCAGTCCCCCCTGAAGCCCGAACCCAAGGGCGCCCCCGGCGCGGCGCTGTCGGTGGTCGACAAGAACGAATTTGAGGAATGGCTGGCGGTACGGGTGATGGTGACCCGGGCCGACACCCGCTATCGCGGTGACTTGCTGCAGCTGAAGCTGCGCCTGGATCACCTGCAGGTGGCCAACCGTACCGGCCACCATAATCCGCTGGGGCCGGCCCTGGTCAGCGAGGCGTTCCATAACGCCCTGGGGCAGCTCAACCTGTCCCGGGATGTGGAAAAAATTTGCCTGAAGGTTTTCGAGCTGACGGTGCTGAAGGAACTCGGGCCCATGTACCGGGAACTGAACAACATACTGATTCGCCATGGTGTGTTGCCGGATCTCGACCTGTCCCGCTACCTCAGTGAACAGCCCGATCCCCGGCCAACCAGGACGCCGCCGGAGCCAAAGCCGGCCGAAGAGCCGAAACCGGCTGTGGATGATCAGCAAAGTACTGCGGACCAGAACAGCGACCCCGCTAACCGGCCAACCGGTGACTTCCGTGGTTATTCCCAGTCGGCCCGGACGGCGTTCGCCACGGTTCGCAACCTGTTGAGTACCCTCCAGGCCAGTCGGGCGGCCGCCGGGGAGCCGGCAACCGGGATGTCCCCCGCCGATGCCCGGCCGCTGTCGCCGGGTGAGCTGTACCGTGACCTGCAGGAACTGCAGCTGCAGGTTGTCGGCGACGAAAACGATACCGCATCCCTGAAAGAGCGGGTGCTGGGCAAGGTCCGTGAAAATGGCGAAGACGCCGGCCTGAACGAGGAACAGCAGGAAACCCTCGATGTAGTCGACCGCTTTTTCCAGAGTGTGTTATCCAGCCCGAAACTCAGTGAACACGCCCAGGCCATCATGCGCCGGCTGGAAGTGCCGGTACTGAAGGTGGTGATGCGTGATCCTGCGTTTTTCGAGGACCACGGCAGCCCGGTTCGGGAAGTGATGAACCGGTTGGCCGAGCTGGGTATCCGGGGCGGCCGGGTTAACCCGGTTGTGCAGCGCCGGGTTGATGAGCTGGTGCACCGTATCGCCACCGAGTTCGAGCAGGACCCGGCGATGTTCGAACAAACGCTCGCTGAGCTGGACGGGCTGATCGAACGCCAGAACCAGATTTATCGCCGCAATGTTGAGCGGGTGACGGCGGCGGCAGAGGGTGCCCAGAAAGTATCCGAGTCCCGGGCGGCGGTCACTGAAGCGGTCAACCGCAAGATTGCCGGCTGCCGGGTGCCCAGGGCACTGATGACCCTGCTGGAAGGCGGCTGGCGTGACCTGCTGTCGCTGACCTGGATCCGCCAGGGCCCGGACAGCCAGGCGTGGGCCGATTACCTGGCGGTGATCGACTCGCTGCAGGCCTTCGGTGAAGACCCGCAGATGGAGATCAACCTGCCGGAATTGCTGCGGCTGATCCAGGATGGCCTGGCGTCTATTTCCGGTAACCATATGCCCTCGTCCCGGATTCGGGAAGAACTCAAACGGTTCCTGGTGCGGTCGCCGGAGCAGCCGCCTGAAATGGTGGATGTGCCCGAGGCCGAGCCGGAGCAGGATGCGTCAGCACAGGACCAGGATGGCCTGAGCGAACTGGAGCGGCGCAACCTCCAGCGCTGGATTACCCGCGCCCAGCAGTTGCAGGGCGGGCAATGGCTGAAGGACCTGAGCCAGCCGGAACAGCCCCAGCATATCAGGCTGGTGTGGGTGGCCCGGGGCTTCGGCCGCTTTGTCTTTGTGAACCATCAGGGCATGAGAGTGGTGGAGCTGGGCCTGGAAGACCTGGCTCGCCAGATGCGCCGTGGCGTGATTGTGCCGGATGCCGAGTATGATCGGCCGCTGGTGGATGAAAGTATCGACCGCATGGTCAAGGATGTTTACGACCAGCTGTCCTGGGCATCCAGCCATGACCAGTTGACCGGCCTGCTGAACCGCCGGGAATTCGAACGTATGCTCGACCAGCAACTGGCGGGGCGGGAAGAAAACCTGGCCTTGCTGTACCTGGATCTTCGGGGTTTCCGGCTATTGAACGACACGGCCGGCTACCAGGCCGGTGATGAAGTGCTGAAGCGCCTGGCGGACATCCTGTGCCGTCAGGCCGAGGGTGGCCGGCCGGTAGCGCGCCTGGCGGGTAACGAATTTGCCATGCTGGTGCCGGCGGACAAGGGCAACAGCATTGCCAAGGCGCTGATCAGCGCCATCGAAACCGATGTGTTCGAATTCGGCGGCAACCAGTATGCGTTGTCGGCGAACGTGGGGCTGGTGCCGGACCTGCCGGTGCTGGTCAATGGCGAGCGCTGGTTGCGGGCCTCCGAGCAGGCGCTGGCCGCCGCCCGCAAGAAAGGCGAGGGCACCATTGCCGAGTATGCGCCGGACAAGGCCGACCAGGACCGCCAGGAACAGATTGCCGCCCGGCTGGCGAACCTGCGGGACCCGGGCGACGAGCGCATGTTGCTGCGCTGCCAGAAGATTATCCCGCTGCATGGCAAAGCCAGGATGCCGTCCCAGTACGAAGTGCTGATCAGCATGTACGACGACAGCGGGCAGCTGATTACCGGGCGGGACTTCATCCGCATGGCCGAACGCTATGACCGGATGCAGGTGGTGGACCGCTGGGTGGTGGGCCACATGCTGGACTGGTTGCGGGAAGAAGCCCCGGACCCCGGCGCGGTAGGTGGAATCTGTATCAACCTGTCCGGTCACTCCCTGAATGACCAGTCGCTGCTGGAATTTATCTACGAAAAGCTCAGCAAGCAGGATGCGCCCATTGAACGGCTCTGGTTCGAACTGACAGAAGCTTCGGCCATCAATGACCTGCAGGCGGTGGCCGACTTCATGGCGGAAATGAAGGAGCTGGGTTGCCGGTTCTGCCTGGGTGACTTCGGTAGTGGCCCCAGCTCGTTCCAGTTCATGCGTTCGCTGCCGGTGGACCTGATCAAGATCGACAGCGCCTTCACCAGCCAGCTGGTGGCCAGCGAGACTGACCAGACCATGGTGAAGTCCATGGTCGACATGGCCCACTACATGGAGCGGGAGGTGATTGCCTCGCAGGTGGAGTCCCGGGACGTGCTGGACCTGTTGCGACAGCTGGGTGTGGACTATGCTCAGGGCTTTGTGATCGAGAAGCCGCGGCTGCTCGACAGCCTGACCTGATCCGGGAGCCTTGCCGTTTATGTCCAAACGCCATCCTGTCATAGCCGTTACCGGGTCCTCCGGAGCGGGCACCAGTACAACCGGCCAGATCTTCAGCCGGTTGTTTGCCAGTGAAGACATCAGCGCGGCGATGGTCAGCGGCGACAGCTTTCACCGATATACCCGCGAGCAGATGGCCCGGCTTGCAGCCAAGGGGCAGTTCGGCGAGCGCAACCACTTTGCCCTGGCGGCCAACCACATCGACCGCCTGGAAGCCTTGCTGTACGACTACAGCCATACCGGCAACGGCCGTTATCGCCACTATGTCCATGATGAAGACCGGGAGCTGATTGCTGCCGGTTTCAAGCCCGGAACCTTCACCCCCTGGCAGTCATTGCCGGCGGATACCGATTTACTGTTCTACGAAGGTTTGCATGGCGGGGTGGTCAGCGAAAACTACAACATTGCCCAGTATGTGGACCTGTTGATTGGCGTGGTGCCCATCGTTAACCTGGAATGGATCCAGAAGATTCACCGGGATACCAACCAGCGGGGTTACAGCCCGGATGCGGTGGTCAAAACCATCATCAACCGTATGGACGACTATGTGCACGACATCGTGCCGCAATTCTCCCATACCCACATCAACTTCCAGCGCATCCCGCTGGTGGATACTTCCAACCCGTTTATTGCCAGGGATGTGCCCACCGAAGATGAAAGCATGGTGGTGATCCACTTCCGGGAAGCCGCCGATGTCGACTTTGCCTGGCTGTTGCAGGTGATTCCCCACAGCACTCTGTCCCGCCACGATACCCTGGTGATTCCCGGTACCAAGATGCCCCTGGCCATGGACCTGATCGTCCGGCCCATGGTGCAGAAGCTGATGGCCGGCAAGGCCTTCGCCTGAAGCTCAAGCGGTCAGATGGCCGCTCTGGTAATCCTTCAGGGTCTGTTCGATTTCTTCCCGGGTGTTCATCACAAACGGGCCGTATTGCACGATCGGCTCGCCGATCGGTTTGCCGGCTATCAGTAGCAAACGGGCCGGCTGTGTGCCGCCCTCCAGCATCAGCTCGTCACCGTCATCCAGTACACTGGCTGCCGATGGCTGCAGCCGGGTGCGCTTGCCCCCCGTGATCAGTTCGGCATCGCCTTCGTACAGGTACAGCATGGCGTTGTGGCTGGCCGGTACCGGCAATGACAGCTGGCTGCCGGGCTCCAGGTGAATGTCGGCGTAGATGGCATCGGTACTGCCGCCGGTGACCGCACCGGATACCTGGCCACCACTGAGGGTTATCTCGCCGGCAATCAGCTTGACGGTGGCGCCGCCCTGACTGAAGGCCGGAATGTCTTCGGGCTGGATATCCCGGTAGCCGGCCGGTTTCATTTTTTCCGCCGCCGGCAGGTTCAGCCACAGCTGGAAACCGCGCATCAGGCCGGATTCCTGCTGCGGCATTTCCGAGTGCACAATGCCCCGGCCGGCGGTCATCCACTGTACGCCGCCGTTGCGCAGGTTGCCCCGGTTACCCAGGTGGTCTTCGTGCAACATGTGGCCTTCGATCATGTAGGTGACCGTCTCGAAACCCCTGTGCGGGTGGGCGGGAAAGCCGGCAATGTAATCCTGGGGCTGGTCAGAGCCGAACTCGTCGAGCATCAGGAAGGGATCCATGCGGATGCTCTGGCGCTGGCCCAGGGAGCGTTTGATTTTTACCCCGGCACCATCGGAGGTCTCCAGTGCGGGGATAATCTGTTTCAGGGCGCGATGCGTCATGGTGTCGTCCTCTCGGTTAGCAATGGTTCCATTAAACCGGGGCGTCGGGCAGGATGAAAACGCAGAATTCTGGCGGGAGGGATCAAAAAAACTGAAGGAGCGGCCGGCGGCCCGCCCGGGCCACCGGCAGGGCCGGATTACTCCACGTTTCGGGAGTAGAAAATCTCCAGCATTTCGCGGCGCAGGCGGTCTTCGATGGACTGGGCTTCGGCCGGGTCCAGTTCGCTGGCATTCACGCCGAATACATAGTTATCCAGGTTGAAGTCCTTCAGCATCATCTTGGTGTGGAACAGGTTTTCCTGGTACACGTTCACGTCGATCATCTGATAGGCGTTCTGGGTGTCTTCGGTCAGGTAGTTCTGGATCGAGTTGATGTCGTGGTCGATGTAGTGCTTGGTGCCGTCTACATCTCGGGTGAAACCCCGCACCCGGTAGTCCACGGTCACGACATCGGAATCGAAGCTGTGGATCAGGTAGTTCAGTACCTTCAGCGGTGAAATCAGGCCGCAGGTGGATACGTCGATATCCGCCCGGAAGGTGCTTACGCCGTCGTGGGGATGGCTTTCCGGGTAGGTGTGAACGGTTACGTGGCTCTTGTCCAGGTGCGCAACAATGGTGTCTGGCAGCGGGCCCGGGGATTCCTCGTTATTGGCTTCACTGTCGGTCACTTCATGCTCGGCAATCAGCATGGTGACAGACGCGCCATGGGGCTCGTAGTCCTGGCGGGCAATGTTGAGGATGTTGGCGCCGATGATCTTGACCACGTCTGAAAGGATCTGGGTCAGGCGCTCGGCGTTGTACATCTCGTCGATGTAATCAATATAGGCTTCACGCTGTTCTTCGGTCTGCGCGTAACAGATATCGTAGATATTGAAGCTCAGGGACTTGGTCAGGTTGTTGAAACCGTGTAGCTGGAGTTTGGTTTCCATAATAGTTGATCACCTTTTGCGCAGACCTTTAAGAAAGTTGCGTATTATGCATACCGTATGTGTCATTGGATAGTCGTTGCAATGACTTTTTCCAGCCGGTTATTCCGCCTCGTGGATCTCGTAACTGTGGCTGATTTCCACGCCTGCCTTACCCAGCATGATTGATGCCGAACAGTACTTTTCTGCCGACAGGCTAACTGCCCGTTCTACCTGCTTTTCTTTCAGGTTGTGGCCGGTTACCACAAAGTGCAGGTGAATCCTGGTGAACACGGAAGGCACGGCATCGGCCCGCTCGGCCTCGAGCTCGGCGTGGCAGGCGGTGACGTCCTGGCGGCTCTTTTTCAGGATACTCATGACATCAAACGACGAGCAGCCACCCACGCCCATCAGCAGCATTTCCATGGGGCGGGGGCCCAGGTCCTGGCCTCCGTGGTCGGGTGGTCCGTCCAGTTGTACGGTGTGGCCAGTGCCACTGGTGGCTTTGAAGCTGGCATTGCCGGTCCAGTCAACGGTAGCTTTCATCGGTGTCTCCATCGGCTATTCGGGTATGGCGGGGAATGCTAGCACAGTTGCCCGCAACCGGCCTTCTTGTTATAAGTTGCCGGGCACATCAGTAAAAACCCTAACCTGCAGGGAAAAGCGGGGATATAAAAAGATAAGCACTGCCAGACTCTGAGGAGGCACGTCTCGCATTATGGCTACTATCGTCAAGCCGGTTGAGCAGAAGACCAAACATCTCGATTATTTTCTTTCCCAATGCCATCGCCGGCGCTATCCCGCCAAAAGCACCATCATCTATGCAGGCGACAAAAGTGACTCCCTGTTCTACATCGTCAAAGGTTCGGTGACCGTTATCATTGAAGACGACGATGGCCGGGAGATGATCATGGCCTACCTGAACGCCGGGGACTTTTTCGGCGAAATGGGTCTGTTCGATAACATGGATTCCCGCAGTGCCTGGGTCAAGGCCAAGACCGAGTGTGAAGTGGCGGAAATCAGCTACACCAAGTTCCGGGAAATCGCCCAGCAGGATCCGCGGGTGCTGTATTTCATCGGTGAGCAGATGGCAACGCGCCTGCGCCAGACCACTCGCAAAGTGGGTGACCTGGCCTTCCTGGACGTAACCGGTCGGGTGGCCCGTACCCTGCTGGACCTGTGCAAGGAGCCGGATGCCATGACCCACCCGGACGGCATGCAGATCAAGATCACCCGCCAGGAAATCGGCCGCATTGTCGGCTGTTCCCGGGAAATGGTGGGCCGGGTACTGAAAACCCTGGAAGATCAGGGCCTGGTGCGGGTGAAAGGCAAGACCATGGTGGTGTTCGGCACCCGGTAAGGTCAGTCCATCAGGGCGACGGATTTAATCTGCATCCAAACCTGCTGGCCCTGCTCCAGTTGCAGCTGGTGCAGGGAGCGGGTGGTCAGGCGGGCCAGGAAAGCGGTTGGCCCGGCTTCCAGGCGTACCAGGCTGGTGCCGGGGGTTACCTCGGGATCAATCTGGTCGATACAGGCCGGTAACAGGTTCTGGATGCTCTGGTCCGGATTTTCCTCCAGGGCAAGGCTGATATCCCGGGCCAGCACCTGTACCCGCACAGTCATTCCCTCACTCAGGTGATCATGGTGGCGCAGCCAGAGTTCGCCGCCATCGAATGCCAGCCGGCACAGGTGCCAGCGGGTATCCACCTCGATAATCTTGCCTTTCAGAATAACCCCTGCATTTTCTTCCAGCCGGAACGGGTGATCGGTGCGGGCCAGGGTTTCCTGCAGCGGGCCCTGGGCAATTACCCGGCCCTGATCCATCATCACGATATGATCTGCCAGCCGGGCCACCTCGGAGGTGGAGTGGGATACGTAGAGCACCGGCAGCTCCAGGCTGTCCCGCAGCCGTTCCAGGTACGGCAGGATGTCCTGTTTGCTCTGCTGGTCCAGGGCCGTCAGGGGCTCGTCCATCAGCAGCAGTCGGGGGCTGGTGAGCAGGGCCCGGCCGATGGCCACCCGCTGGCGCTCCCCGCCGGATAACCCGGCCGGCATCCGCTCCAGCAGGGGCGACAGGCCGAGCCACTGGTGCACCTGTTCAGGTTCTATTTTCCGGTGGGCTTTGGGCACCCGCCGGTATCCGTACAGCAGGTTTTTACGCACCGACAGGTGGGGAAACAGGTTGGTTTCCTGGAACACATAGGCCAGGGGCCGGTGGTGCACGGGCCGGCTGAGCTTTCCGGCCTGCCAGGGTTCGCCCAGCACGCTCAGGTGACCCTCGGCAGGCTGCAGGCCGGCGATGCAGCGTAGCAGGGTGGTCTTGCCACACCCGGAGTGGCCGAAGATCGCGGTTATCCCGGAGCCGGGCAGGGTCAGGTCTACATCCAGGGTGAAGTCCCCCAGCTGGCACCGGAGGCAGGCGTTGACGGTACCGGTCATTTCACCACTCCCGGCTGGTAGCGGCCATTCAGGGCGTACAGGCTGACCAGCACCACAAAGGAAAACGCCACCATGCCGGCAGACAGCCAGTGGGCCTGGGTGTACTCAAGGGCTTCCACATGGTCGAAGATGGCCACCGACAAGACCTTGGTTTCTCCCGGAATGTTGCCGCCAATCATCAGCACCACCCCGAATTCACCCACGGTGTGGGCGAAGGTCAGTACCGCGGCGGTCAGAAAGCCCGGTCGTGCCAGCGGAATCACAACCGAGAAAAAACGATCCCGGGGTGAAGCCCGCAAGGTGGCGGCGGTCTCCAGCAGGCTCTGGTTGATGGTCAGGAAAGCGGTTTGCAGGGGCTGGACGGTAAAGGGCAGGGAATAGATAACCGACGCCAGCACCAGCCCTTCGAAGGTAAAGGGCAGGAGGCCAAGCCCGAGGTTCTCCATCAGGCGGCCCAGGGCACCGTCCGGGCCCATAACGATCAGCAGGTAAAAACCCAGCACCGTGGGTGGCAGTACCAGTGGCAGTGCAACCACGGCCGAAACCGGCTGGCGCAGCCAGTGCCCGGTGCGGGCCAGCCACCAGGCGATAGGCGTACCAATCACCAGCAGCAGTGCGGTGGTGATGCCTGCCAGTTTCAGGGTCAGCCAGACGGCCTGCCATTCCGGGCTCATGAAGTCTCCGCCAGTTCAGTGGTTGGGCTGTTCAGGAATATCGTAGCCGTCTTCACGGATGATCGCCTGTGCCGGTTTGCTGGCGAGAAACAACATCCACGCCCGGGCCGCCGGATTATCCTCGCCGTGGCCCAGCAAAACAGCCTGTTGCCTGATGGGCGTGTGCAGATCATTCGGTACCAGCCACAGGGAGCCTTCCTCCTTCCATGCCCGCGTTTGGGCCAGTGCTACAAACCCTGAGACTGCATTGCCGGTGGCGACAAACTGGAAGGTCTGGGCAATGGAGTCGCCGCTGACCAGCGCGGGCCGGAGGGCTTGTGCGAGCCCGAGATTCTCCAGCACTTCCATGGCAGCGATGCCGTAAGGGGCGGTTTTCGGGTTGCCGATGGCCAGCCGCTCGGGTTGTCGGGCCAGCCAGGCCGTGCCATCGGTAAACAGATCGGGGGTTCTGCTCCAAAGCGCCAGCCTGCCCTCGGCATAGTCAAATCCTGTGCCGGCGACCGCCAGCCCCTGTTGTTCCAGTAACTGCGGTCGTTCCTGGTCAGCTGCTATAAAGGCATCAAACGGCGCGCGATGGCGGATCTGGGCATAGAGTTTGCCGGTAGAGCCGTAGCTGATGCGCAACTGGTGACCGGTCTGTTGTTCGAACAACGGCGCCAGCCGGTTCATGGTGCCGGTGAAGTTGGCGGCTACCGCCAGGGTGGCCGTTTCCGCGAGGGCTGCAGACTGGAAAATAAGCAGGGCAGTGCCGATCAGGCCGGCAAGGGCTCGGTGCAGGCGTTTTCCAGAACCGGAATACATTGCAGAAGGTGTTGCCATACGTCCTCGGCATTGAGTTCATTCAGCATCTCGTGGCGGCCTCCGTCAAACAGCCGGAAGGTCACCTTCTGGATGCCTGCCTCCCGGATCGCCCGGAAGTGCTGGCGGATACCCTTGCCCATCTCGCCCACCGGGTCATCGGTGCCGGCAAACAGGTGTACCGGAAGATCCTGCGGCCATTGTCCGGGATTGATGCCAAGCATACCAGTGATGAAATCATGCCACAGGCCGGCGCTGCACTCGAACCCGCACAGCGGGTCTGTCCGGTAGCGATCCACTTGTTGCGGGTCCCGGCTGAGCCAGTCGCAGTCGGTACGGTTAGGACGGAAGTGCCGGTTGAACTGGCCGAAGGTCATGGCGCTTATGAGCTTGCTGTGGTGCCGGCGGCCCCGCAGCAGACGGATCAGCCAGACCAGTGCGGCGGACGCCCGCAGCTGGGGTTTGTGAATGCGGTTGGTGGCACTGAGCACCAGAGTGTCGAGCTTGTCGCCGTGCTGCGCAGCATAGCTCTGGGCGATGAACGACCCCATGCTGTGGCCCAGCAGGGTGACCGGCCGCTGCGGGAACTGCCGGCGGATGTGATCCACCACCAGGCCGAGATCGTCCACCACTTTCTGCCAGCCCTGATGGTCTGCGTAGTGGCCCAGGTCTTCCGGACGGCAGTCGGGGCCATGGCCCCGGTGGTGATAGGTGACAACCGCCACGCCCTGATTGCCCAGCCACCGGGCCAGGCCGGCATAGCGGTTGCCGTGCTCGGCCATGCCGTGGCTGATCACTAAAGCCGCGCCGGGGGTGTCCGGGCAAAACAGGGTGCCGGTTATCCGGCGTCCGTCAGTGGCGGTCAGGTTCAGGGTGGTTTCGCTCATGCAGGGTGCCCGGTTGTTCGCTGTTGCTGGTGGTCGGGCGCTGCCACTCCGGTGGTCGCCACAAATGTCCGAGACGGGAGAGTAGACCGCCCGGGCGGCTCATGTCGCGGAACATGTCCACATATTCGTGGGTCCAGAGCACAATCAGGTTGGTGGAATGGATTTGCCGGGTGATGCCGTACTCCGGCGGATTGGCATCGTTTTCCGGGGCAAAGGTGCCGAACAGCCGGTCCCAGATGATCAGGGTGCCGCCGTAGTTGCGGTCAATGTATTCCGGATTGCGGCCATGGTATCCATCAGTTTCGGATCGTGACGGATTTTCCGGTACTCCCAGAAGGTAATACCGATAAAGATCGGGGTGGCCACCATGAAAATCAGCTGCCGCTCATCCAGGGCCAGCCACGGGGCCAGTGTGTGCCAGAGTGCCAGCAGGCCGCTGTCTTCCAGTACGGCCCGCATCATGTCGAGTAATGCCATGGGAAACCTGTTTTGTTTTTATTCAGGTTTTATCTTGGCATAACCAACAATAAATGCACTGTCCTGTTGCGACAGCGGAGGTGGCCTTTTCGGCCAATCGCCCCGGGGTTAGCGGTGCTTGTGGTACACCTGCACCACCGGTTCCAGTTTCGGGCGCCAGTCTGCCAGCCAGGCCTGCACCGGTTTCGGGATCTTTGCCGGCCTGGGCCAGGGCACGGGATATTGTTCGGGCTGGAACAGCGGGGCCAGCAGCGCTGCGGCGGTCAGGTCAGCCCGGGTGAACCGGTCACCCACCAGGTACGGCTGCTGCTCGTACACCTCTGCCAGTTCGGTAATCAGTTGCTCCAGGGTTTCCTGCGCGGCATCGGCGGTCTTCTGGTTAATCTTCATCCAGTTGCGCATGATCTCGTCCACCCGGCTGAAGGCCAGGCTGAGCAGGATGCGGTTGTAGAACGGTGTGCCGGCAGCCAGCAGCGGCACCACTACCTTCGGCCGTTGCAGGAAGTAGTGGTAGACCCAGGTGCGGATGGCCGCGCCAGCCAGTTCGTCCAGCTTTGTCTCCCAGCTGCGAACCTGTTCCTGCAGGGCCGGGTCTTCGGGCATCAGGGCGGGTTCCGGGAAAGTTTTATCCAGGTAGTCCAGGATCTCTGAAGAGCCCTGGATAATCTGGCCATCGTGGTCCAGCACCGGCACCGAGGACCCGGCCCGGGTCAGCTTCTTGATGGTTCTGGCGTGCTGGCCGGGAAGCAGGTTTACGGGCTGGTAACTGATGCCCTTGTAATCCAGGGCCCAGCGAACCTTTTCGGAATAGTGGGAGATGCAGAACTGGTAGAGTTTCACGGCCATGGTGATGATTCCCCTGAAATAGATGGCGCAAGGTTACCCTGTGTGGCCCCGGTACCACAACGGGCCGGTTCCGTGTGACGGAGCATGGTGAAACTGGCCAGGAATCTCTAAACTAGCGCCCCGGAGTCTGGACCAAAATAGGACGTTGTGATGTTTAAGGGACGAATTTTTTCGCTGACCATTCTTGGCGGCTGCAGCCTTGTACTGGCAGCCTGCGCTTCCCAACCCAAAACCCTGGCCCTGTCGGACTATGGCAGTTATCGCTGCGGCCAGCTGGATATCCGGGTTGCCCCGGCTGAAGACGGCCAGCTTCTGGGCCTTGAGTATCTGGACCGCCGCGTATTGCTGAAACCGTCCCCCACCGACACCGGTGCCCTCTACGTGGCTCCGGGCGATACCTCCACCCGCTTCCTGGCCGAAGGCAAGCGGGCAACGCTGACACTCAAGGGTGATCTGCTGCCGGAATGCCTGGAACCGGGCGCGATAGAATCCCGGTTTGAGGCCATCGGTGCCGACCCGGACTGGTCGGCGCTGATCGAGAACAACCGGATGACCCTGACCCCGCCGTACCAGCAGCAAGCACTGAACGAGATCTGGCTGACCGAAACCCGGGCCAATCGACACGGCCGGACGTTTGAAGCGAAAACCGAAGCCCAGTCGCTGGAAGTGCGGGTGGCACACCAGCTGTGTGAAGTGGGCCTGGACAAACGCCAGTATCCGTCCCAGATCCGGCTGACCCTGGACGGCAACAGCTTTGAAGGCTGTGGCGGCGACCGGGAGCGGCTGTTCCGGGGTGTGCAGTGGGTGGTAGAAGACCTGGCCGGTGCCGGGCTGATCGACCGCTCCATGGTTACCCTGCAGTTCCTGGGCAATGGCCGGGTAGCCGGGCGTGCATCCTGCAACCGGTTTATGGGCAACTACCGTTTGAGTGATGATGGATTGTTGTTCAGTACCCTGGGCAGCACCATGATGGCCTGCGCGCCGTCGCTGATGAACCAGGAGCGCAAGTACCTGGAATTGCTGGGGCAGGTGGTGGATGGCCGCATTGGTCGCCAGGGTGAATTGCTGCTGGAAACCGGCAACGGTGAGGTGATCAAGGCGCTCCCGGCGACGACCGACAACCTGTAACTCTCTTCAAGGGCCCGCCCGGTCAAATTTCTGCAGCATTTGCCGTCTACCCTGACAGGTCGATGCTGCAGAGAGACCAGCCATGACCGAATTGCGGGCCCTCACCCCCCACAGTGCCATTCCCGAACAACAGGCCGGCCGCGACCGCAACCAGAAGCGCCTGTTGCGCAGCTTCCTGCCGGAACTGGTGCAGCTGGAGCGACAGCTGGCCGAAGCCCCCGAACAGGTCACCACCACCGTCGCCGGCGAGGTTGCCGTGCGGGATCTGCACTTGCCCATCTACCGGGTGGACCTGGGTTCCACCCGGGACGATGTGCCGGCGGTGCTGATTGTCGGCGGAGTTCACGGCTTAGAGCGTATTGGCAGCCAGGTGGTGATGGCCTGGCTCGATTCCTTCCTGGCCCGGCTCGGTTGGGATGACCACCTGAACGCCTTGCTGGAGAAAGTCCGCATCACCCTGCTGCCGATCCTGAACCCCGGCGGTATGTACCTGAACCAGCGCGGCAACCCCAACGGCGTTGACCTGATGCGCAACGCGCCGATTACCGCCCAGGACCAGAGCGCCTTCCTGCTGGGTGGCCAGCGCCTGTCGCCGCGAATGCCCTGGTACACCGGCGATCCGGAGCAGGGCATGGAGCCGGAGAACCTTGCACTGGAAGCGGTGATTCAGGACCTGCTGCCGGGCCGGCCCTTCAGCGTGGCGCTGGACTGCCACTCCGGTTTCGGCTGGCAGGACCAGATCTGGTTTCCCTATGCCTATCGCCGCCGGCCCATGCGCCGCATCGGGTCGGTGATGGCCCTCAAGCTGATCTGGGAACAGGCTTACCCCAATCACCACTATCGTTTCGAACCCCAGTCGGCCCATTACCTGACCCACGGTGACCTGTGGGATTACTTCTACAAACAGGTCAACCGCTGCACTGACGGCGTATTCCTGCCCCTGACCCTGGAAATGGGCTCCTGGAAGTGGGTGCGCAAGCGACCGCGCCAGTTGCTGCGGCTGGACGGGTTATTCAACCCGCTGGTGCCCCACCGCCATCAGCGAGTGTTGCGCAGCCACCTGAGCTGGATGGACTTCCTGGTGAATGCGGCCAGCAGTTACCGGAACTGGTTGCCGGAGGGCGATGAAGAGTCCATGCTCAGGGAAGCCGCCATCATGCACTGGTACAGGGATAACCGATAACATGCACTGGATCCTCCTGCGGGGTCTGACCCGGGAACGGGCACACTGGGGCGACTTCCCCGAGCGTTTGCGTGCAGCCTTTCCGGACCAGCATTTCCACCTGGTGGACCTGCCCGGCACGGGCATCCATTACCGGGAAGCCAGCCCGGCCACAGTGCGCGCTATTCGCGAGCAGGTGTGCCGGCAGGTGAGCCATATTCCCCGGCCGTTCAGCATCCTGGCGTTGTCTATGGGCGGCATGGTGGCCCTGGACTGGGCCCAGCATGCCGAGCCCGGGGAATTGCAGCACCTGGTGCTGATCAACACCAGTTCCGGTTTCAGCCGGCCCTGGCAGCGAATGCAGCCGGCGGCCTGGCCGAAGATCCTGCGTTTACTGGTTCGCCGTGAACTGTTCCATCGGGAACGGGACATCCTGCGCCTGACCTCCAACCGGGATATTCCCCTGAGCCTGTGCAAGGCCTGGTACAGCATCCAGCGCCAGCGCCCGGTCTCGTTCACCAACGCCCGCAACCAGTTGCTGGCGGCTGCCCGTTTCAAACCCCTGGAAAAGCGCCCGATGGCCGATGCCCTGATACTGGCCAGCAAGGGCGACCGGATTGCCAGTTGGTACTGCAGTGCCGAACTGGAACGGCGCTGGTGCTGGACCCTGAAGCTGCACCCGGATGCCGGCCACGACCTGCCGCTGGATGAGCCGGAGTGGGTAATCCGGCAAATGGGTGACTGGATACCCGGCACCCGATAGTTTCTTGACGCAACCGTTTTTTCCGGTCAACCTGCTGTATTCAAAGCCCGTTTTTCTGCCAGGGAGCCAATAACAAGATGAAAATTTTCGAAACCCGGACTGCCCCCAACCCCCGCCGCGTGCGCATGTTCATGGCCGAGAAAGGCCTGCTGGACAAGGCGGAATTTATTGAGATAGATATCCAGAAAGGCGAAAACCTGACGCCGGAATTCGTGGCCCGAAACCCCATGAAGAAAGTCCCGGTGATGGAACTGGACGACGGCACCTGCATTGCCGAAACCATGGCCATCTGCCGCTATTTTGAGGAAGCCTACCCGGATACCCCGAAACTGATGGGCGAGACTGCCGCCGAGAAAGCTCAGGTAGAGCAGTGGCTGCGCTGGCTGGAGTTCTATTTCTTCATGCCCACCGGCATGTGTTTCCAGCACACCACCGGCTACTTCAAGGACCGGATGAACCCCATCAAGGAATGGGGCGAAGAATGCGGGCAGGGCGTGGAAAAGTTCATGCACTTCCTGAATAAGCACCTGGAAGGCAAGGATTACATCTGCTGCGACCGCTTTACCGCGGCCGACATCAATGCCTTCACCACCGTAGCCTTCGCCCGGGTGGTGAATATCCGTATCAAGCCGGAACAGACCAACCTGCAGGCCTGGTTCGACCGCATCAAGGCCCGGCCTTCGGCCCAGGCTTGATGCCAGCAGCCAGGATTGCCCAACAAAGCCACAACCCGGTCAGGATCAGCAACAGGACATGGTATGACGCAACAAACCTTGATGAACACACTGGAAGCCATCGACCGGGCCAATCAGGCAGACCCGAATACTGAGCAGGTAGACGGCCAGCAACTGCCCAGGGAATACGCCTACAGCCTGCACATGACCCGCTGGCTGTTCGCGCTGGAACCGGAACCTTCAGAGCGCATGCAGATTGCCTGCCGGGCCCAGCACCTGGAGCGCTGGACCATGCCCCGGAGTGACTATGGTGAGGGCCGCAAGAATTACTATCAATGGCGCCTGGCCTGTGGCCGGATGCATGGCCGCCGGGCGGCGGAGATTATGGCGGAAAGCGGCTACCCGCAGGAAGAATGCGAGCGGGTAGAGACGATCATCACCAAGCGCAAGCTTCGGGAAGACGAAGATACCCAGTTGCTGGAAGACGTGGCCTGCATGGTGTTTCTGGAGCGGTACTTTGCCGGGTTCTTCGAAGACAATCCGGATTTCGACAAGGAAAAGTGGCTGCGCATCGTGCGCCGCACCTGGGACAAAATGAGCCCCCGGGCCCACGAAGCCGCGCTTAAACTGGCGGAAGGCATGCCCGCGCATCTGCTGGAATTGCTACAGGAGGCCCTGGCTGAGCCGGAGAGTTGATCCGGGTGCACAGGCTGGCGGGTACCTTCTGCCAAAATACGCTGTAAATACCTCCCTGTACGCTCGGCTCCGCCATCCCTGGCTACGCACGATTTTGGCAGAAGGCACCCGCCAGCCTGTTCTGACTGTGAGTTAGCCCTCCGGGAAGAAAAGCTCCTGCAATTTCTCCCCGGGTTCCGGCGCCCGCATAAAGGATTCCCCCACCAGGAACCCGTAAATGCCCCGGCTGGTCATGGCTTCCACATCGGCGCGGGTCATGATGCCGCTTTCGGTAATCGTCAGTCGGTCATTGGCAATACGGTGGTGCAGTTCAAAGGTGGTTTCCAGAGAGACCTCAAAGTTGTGCAGGTTCCGGTTGTTGATACCCACCAACGGCGTGCTCAGGGTCAGCGCATCGTCCAGCTCCTCGCCATCATGCACTTCCACCAGCACATCCAGCCCGATCTCATGGGCAATGCCTTCCAGTTCCTGCATCTGGTCCTTGGTCAGGCACGCGGCAATCAGCAGGATGCAGTCGGCACCAATAGCGCGGCTTTCATACACCTGGTAGGGCGCCACCATGAAGTCCTTGCGGATCACCGGCAGGCTGCAGGCCGCTCGGGCGGCTTTCAGGTAGTCTTCGTGGCCCTGGAAGAAATCGTGGTCGGTAAGTACTGACAAGCAGGCTGCGCCGCCTTTCTCGTAGCTCTCGGCAATGCGTTCCGGTTCAAACGGATCGCGAAGGATGCCTTTGCTCGGAGAGGCTTTTTTGATCTCGGCGATCACGGCAGGCTTCTGCGCTTCAATGCGAGTCCGCAGTGCGTTCGCGAACCCACGTGCCGGGGCTTGGTCACCCGCGATAGCCTTCAGGTCAGCAATGGAAACCTTCGGCTTCCGTTCGTCAATTTCCTCCCATTTCCGGTCAACGATTTTCCGAAGAATAGTGGGAGTCTTATCCAAATGTCTGTCAGTCATAGCAGGCCCGTAAATAGTTTGCGAGAGCGGCTGGGGAGGGGCGTTCCAAAACTGTCTGCAGCCAGGGATGGCTGCAGTCAAGCCCTACAGGGACGTACTTGTGGGCGTGTTTTGGAACGCCCCTCCCCAGCCGGTCGTCCGGCACCGAATTCAACAGGCCGGGATTAAAAGCACTGAGAAAAGTCAGCCAGCTCAGACATCTTGCCGGCCGCCAGGCCAGAACCCATCGCGTCCAGCGCCATATCCACGCCTTCTTTGGTGGTCTTGGCCAGGCCGGCAACATAGATAGCCGCGCCGGCGTTCAGGGCGATCATGTCTCGGGCTTTCTCTGTGGTTTCGTCGTGGCTGCGGCCGAAGGCGGCTTTGATCAATGCCAGCGATTCGTCAGCACCGTCTACCGTCAGACCCACCAGCGACTGGCTCTTGATGCCCAGGTCTTCCGGGGTCAGGTCGTATTCGGTGATTTCGCCGTCTTTCAGTTCTGCCACGTGAGTCACGGTCGCCAGGCTGATTTCATCCAGGCCATCTTTGGAGCAGACGACCATGATGTGTTCCGCGCCCAGACGTTGCATCACTTCCGCCATCGGGCGGCACAGTTCCCTGGTGAACACACCGATCAGCTGGCGGGTGACGCCGGCCGGGTTGGTCATGGGGCCGAGGATGTTGAAGATGGTCCGGCAGCCCAGCTCCCGGCGGGGGCCGATGGCGTGTTTCATGGCGCCGTGGTGGGCCGGGGCGAACATGAAGCCGACGCCGATCTGTTCCACGCAGCGGGCCACTTCTTCCGGCTTCATATCCAGGTTGATGCCAGCCTTTTCGATCAGGTCGGCGCTGCCGCTCTTGGACGATACGCCGCGGTTACCGTGCTTGGCCACATAACCGCCGGCGGCGGCCACTACAAAGGCGGATGCCGAGGAGACGTTGAACAGGTTGGCACCATCGCCACCGGTACCCACGATGTCCACCAGCGGGCTGGCGTTGATTTCCACCTTGGTGGCCAGTTCGCGCATCACTTCGGTGGCGCCGGTGATTTCGTCGATGGTTTCGCTCTTAAGGCGCAGGCCCATCAGGAAGGCGCCGATCTGGGCGTCGGTGGCCTCGCCGTTCATCACAATACGCATCACATCCTTCATCTCGTCCCGGGACAGGTCCAGGTTGGAGGCAATGCGGTTCAGTGCTTGTTTCATGTCCATGGGTCGTCGGCCTCTTGTTATGTTCTCAGGAAGTTGCGCAGCAGTTCATGGCCCTGTTCGGTCATGATCGACTCGGGGTGGAACTGCACGCCCTCGATGGGCAGGGTCTTGTGGCGCACGCCCATGATTTCTTCAACGGAGCCGTCGTCGTTGCGGGTCCAGGCGGTCACTTCCAGGCAATCGGGCAGGGTGTCCTTGTCGATCACCAGGCTGTGGTAGCGGGTAGCCTGCAACGGATTGTTCAGGCCCCGGAACACGCCCACGTCGTTGTGGTACACCGCCGACACCTTGCCATGCATTACCCTGCCGGCCCGGATGATGTCGCCGCCGTATACCTGGCCGATGGACTGGTGGCCCAGGCAGATGCCCAGGATCGGCAGTTTGCCGGCGAAGTGGCGAATGGCGTCCATGGAGATGCCCGCCTCATTAGGGGTGCAAGGGCCCGGGGAAATCACCAGCCGCTCGGGCTTCAGGGCTTCAATCTGCTCAATGGTGATTTCGTCGTTGCGGTATACCTGCACGTCGGCACCCAGCTCGGCCAGGTACTGCACGACGTTGTAGGTGAAGGAATCGTAGTTATCGATCATCAGCAACATAATCTGTTCCTCCGCCTCAATGGTCGTAGTCGTTGTAGGTCATGGCCACTGCACGGAAGATCGCGCGGCCCTTGTTCATGGTTTCTTTCCATTCGAGGCGGGGAATGGAGTCTGCCACCACGCCGGCGCCGGCCTGGATGTGCAGGGTGTTGTCCTTGATCACCGCAGTGCGGATAGCGATGGCGGTGTCCATGTTGCCGTTGAACGACAGGTAGCCTACGGCGCCGCCGTATACGCCACGCTTCACCGGTTCCAGTTCGTCGATGATTTCCATGGCGCGGATCTTCGGCGCGCCACTCAGGGTGCCGGCGGGCAGGGTGGCACGCAGCACGTCCAGGCAGCTGGTGTTTTCTTTCAGTCGACCGGTCACGTTAGAGACAATGTGCATGACGTGGGAATAACGCTCCACAATCATCTTGTCGGTCAGCTTCACGGTGCCGGTTTCCGACACCCGGCCGGCGTCGTTGCGGCCCAGGTCGATCAGCATCAGGTGCTCGGCGATCTCTTTCGGGTCGGCCAGCAGCTCTTTTTCCAGGGCCTTGTCCTCGGCATCGGTGGCGCCGCGTTTGCGGGTACCGGCGATGGGCCTAACGGTGACTTCCTGATCTTCCACCCGGGCCAGGATTTCCGGAGACGAACCGACGATGTGGAAATCGCCCAGGTCCAGGAAGTACATGTACGGCGACGGGTTCAACACCCGCAGCGAACGATACAGGTTCAGGGGCGGTGCCTCGAACGGGATCGACATGCGCTGGGATATCACGGTTTGCATCACGTCGCCGTCCAGCACGTAGCCCTTGATTTTGTCCACCGCGGCTTCGAATTTGTCCTGGCTGAAGCCGGAAATAAAGTCGCTCTCGTCCACCACCTTGCCGCGCAGATGTTCCGGTGTGCGGGGGGCGTTGGCGGTCTGGCGGTGCAGCTGGCTTTCCAGTTCGTCGATGCGTCGCTGGGCCTGTTCATAGGCACCATTGGCTGTTGGGTCCACATGCACAATCAGGTGCAGCTTGCCGCGCAGGTTGTCGAACACCACGATTTCATTGGACACCATCAGCAGGATGTCCGGGGTGCCGATTTTGTCGGGCGGGCAGCTGTGGCGCAGGCGCTTCTCGATGTAGCGCACGGTGTCGTAGCCGAAATAGCCCACCAGGCCACCGTTGAACCGGGGCAGCTCGGGCAGATCCGGGGCGTTGAATCGCTTCTGGTAGTCGTCCACGAAAGCCAGGGGATCATCCACCTCTGCCTGCTCGGCCACTTCGCCGTTGCGGCTGACCTCAATGCGGTGGTCAAAGACTTTCAGCACTTCCTGGCTGGGCAAGCCGATGATCGAATAGCGGCCCCATTTCTCGCCGCCCTGTACCGATTCGAACAGGTAGGAATAGGGCCCGCTGGCCAGTTTCAGATAGGTGCTGAGGGGAGTGTCCAGGTCCGCCAGTACTTCGCGGTACACAGGGATGCGGTTATAGCCGGCTTCAGCGAGCTCGCGGAATTGCTCGGGTGTCATGGTTCGGTTTCCTGAAATCTGATCTGCGTTTTGTCAGAACGGTGTTACACCGTTGTGACAGGTGGTGCGGGCATGCAGGCGTGTGCCATCAGCCCCGTGGCTTGCTCAGCCGGTGCGCCATCGCCACCATCGTGTTGCGCGGGTTGTCAGGATGCCTCGCGCTGCAGTCAGATTCAGTCCCTGCACGGCAGGAATCTCCCGAAATGATGTGTTCAAAGTAAAACGTCCTTGCGAGATTACAAAAGCTGGGCCAGCGAATCAACAACCGCGTCGGCGCCGAGGCTGTTTACCGAGCCCCCGAAGTTGTAACCGTAGCGCACGGCCACGCAGGGAATGCCGGCGGCCTGGGCGGCGTTAACGTCTGCGGCGGAGTCACCCACCATCACGGTGGTACCCCGGGTGCCGCCCAGTTGTTCCATGGCGTAGAGCAGCGGTGCCGGGTCCGGTTTCTTTACGTCCAGGGTATCGCCGCCCACCCAGATCCGGAAGTACTGGTCCAGCCCGGCCTTGTTCAGCAGCGGGGCCACGAAGCGGTCCGGCTTGTTGGTCACCACGGCCATCTTGCAGCGCAGGCTGCGCAGGTGGTTCAGGCACTCGGTTACGCCGTCGAACACGACAGCATTGCGGCCGTTAATCTGGCCGTAGGCGTGGTAGAAGATTTCCAGCGCGTCGTTGTAAAGGATTTCGTCTTTCAGTGCCGCGGGTTCCCAATCGGTTTTGTCAGCCAGGGCCCGGCGCACCAGGATGCCGGCCCCGTTGCCGACCCAGTTGCGCACTTTCTCCAGACCGGCGGGCTTGCGGCCCAGGTGTTCCAGCATCTGGTCGACCGCCGCGGCCAGGTCTGGCGCGCTGTCTACCAGGGTGCCGTCCAGGTCGAACAGGGCAACGCCGGGCCAGCGGGGGTTGAACAGACCTTTCAGGCTCATCCGCCAATCACCTTGCGGGCCTGTTCCAGCTCGGCGCGCATGGCATCGATGGTGGCTTTGTAATCCGGCGTGTTGAAGATGGCGGAACCGGCCACGAAGGTGTCGGCACCGGCTTCGGCGATTTCCCGAATGTTGTCGGTCTTTACGCCGCCGTCGATTTCCAGCCGGATGTTGTAGTTGCTGGCATCAATCTTCTTGCGGGCTTCCCGGAGTTTGTCCAGGGTGCCGGGGATGAACTTCTGGCCACCAAAGCCCGGGTTCACCGACATCAGCAGCACCATGTCGAGCTTGTCCATCACGTAATCCATGTAGCTCAGGGGCGTGGCCGGGTTGAACACCAGGCCGGCCTTGCAGCCGCCGTCGCGGATCAGTTGCAGGGAGCGGTCGATGTGCTTGCTCGCCTCCGGGTGAAAGGTGATGTAGCTGGCGCCGGCGTCGATGAACATGCGGATCAGGTCATCTACCGGCGATACCATCAGGTGCACGTCGATTGGGGCGGTTACGCCGTGCTTGCGCAGGGCTTCGCACACCATGGGGCCGATGGTCAGGTTGGGCACGTAGTGGTTGTCCATGACATCGAAGTGCACCACATCGGCGCCGGCGGCAAGTACGTTATCAACTTCTTCGCCCAGCCGGGCAAAGTCGGCGGAGAGGATGGACGGCGCAATCAGATAGGGGTTCATCGGGGCTCTCTCGATCAGGTGATTCGTCGGCTGAATGGAATGGGGCAAGTCTACCAGCTTGGCGCGGCTTTTCGCAGCGCGGGTGCTACGGATATCAGCGCAATTTGCGATCCAGTTCTGCTAATCGCTCCGGAGTACCTATGTCCATCCACTGGCCGCGATGGTGCAGGCCACGCACCCGTCCGTGGGCTATGGCGCGGCGCAGCACCGGCCCCAGTTTGCCGGCGCTGTCGTCCAGCCCTGCGAATAAACGGCGGTGCAGCAGGCTGATGCCGGTGAAGGTAAGTTTGTCCTCGCCTTCGCTGGCCAGGGTGCCGTCCTGTTGCAGGGCGAAGTCGCCGTCAGGATGGTGAGCCGGGTTGTCGGTGACGACCAGCAGCGCATCGCAATCCGGAGTGGCGGGCGGTTGCAGTTCGGCCAGTGGGAAGTCTGTCCAGATGTCGCCGTTGATCACCAGGAACCAGTCTTCCCCGCCGCCGGTCAGCAGGGGCAGGGCGCGGACAATGCCGCCGGCGGTTTCCAGTGGTTCGCCTTCCGGTGAATAACGGATCGTGAGGCCGAATGCCTCGCCGGTGTCCAGGGCCTGTTCGATCTGTTGCCCGAGCCAGGCGTGGTTGATGACCACGTCGCGAAAGCCGGCCCGGTGCAGGTTTTCCAGGTGGTAGGCAATCAGCGGTTTGCCGCCGGCTTCGAGCAGGGGTTTCGGAGTGGTGAGGGTCAGCGGGCGCATGCGTTCGCCTTTGCCTGCTGCCAGGATCATCGCTTTCACGGCTGGCGGGCCTCCGCAGCCGGCAACGGGCCAATGCGTTCTTCGATGGCGGGAATCACCACCTCGCACAGCCATTCGTGGAAGTGCCGGAAGGCTGGCTGGCGGGCGCTGGCGTCGCAGATGTAGCTGACGGTTCTGGGAATGTCGGCCAGGTAGCCGGCCTTTCCGTCCCGGATGGCCAGCCGGGCAAAGATGCCGGCGGCTTTCAGGTGCCGTTGCATGCCCATCAGCTCAAACCACTGCCGGAAGGTGTCGGCGTCGGCCCGGTGCAGCCCGGCGTCCAGGCTAACCTGGCGATAATGTTCCAGCCAGTTAGCGATATCGGCTTCCGGCCAACGCACGTAGCAGTCTTTCAGCAAGGAGACCGCATCGTAGGTTACCGGGCCGGTCACGGCATCCTGGAAGTCGATCACCCCGGGGGCGGCCTGGCCCGGGCGAATCAGCAGGTTGCGGGAGTGGTAGTCGCGGTGCACGGTCACTTCCGGCTGGGCCAGGGCGCTTTCTTTCAGCAGGCCGAAGGCGGTTTCCAGCAAAGCCCGGTCCTGGTTGTCCAGCGTCAGCTCCAGGTGCTGTTCCAGCAGCCAGTCCGGAAACAGGGCCATCTCCCGGTCCAGCAGGGCGTCATCATAGGCCGGCAACGGATAATTCGCGGGCGGTGGCATTTGCCCGATTCGCACCAGCTCGTCCAGCGCCTGGCGGTACAGGGTGTCGGCGCTGTCGCCATCCAGTTCTGCGAGCATCAGCCGATCACCGAAATCTTCCAGCAGCAACAGCCCCTGTTGCAGGTCCTGGGCCTCGATGGCCGGCACATGCACGCCGTGGCGATGCCAGTGCTCGGCGATGGCGACGAAGGGCCGGCAGTCTTCGTGTGCCGGCGGGGCATCCATGACAATAAACGGTGTTCGGGGCTGGCCCGGCATTTCCCGCCACACCCGGAAGTAACGGCGGAAACTGGCGTCACCGGAAACCGGTTCCGGACTGGCGCTGTTGAAACCGGGAATTTGCCTGACCCAGTCGGTCAGCAGTTGCAGGCGGGTATCCATGGTTGTCGGGTGCGTCCTGAGTTGTCTTTGGTGTCCGGGAACGTTAGCAGAGGAGTATAAAGAGGGTAAAACGGATTTGCAGCGGGGTTTCCGTTAACAACCCCGGGGGGCGCGTGTAAACTAGGCAGCTGTTTTTAGTGTCAGTCGCCATTTATCCGGAACAGGAATATTGCCGTCGTGCCCAGCCGTTACCGTCACCTGTTATGGTTCAAGCCCCGTTGCGGCGGGCTTTTGCTGGCGATGGCCCTGGCACCGGCAGCTGGCCTGGCCCAGGATGCCGGCAAGCAGGCACCGAGTGCGGCCGAGATCGACTGGCGGCCCCGCAGCCAATTACCGGCTGAAGTACAGGCTGGCTTGCCGGTCTTCTGCGATGGCGGCTACCTGCCTTCCGGCACCGCCGGCGGCGCCATGCCGGTACTGCCGGCCGGAGAGACCGAGGCACCTCTGGAGGCCAGTGCGCTCAGTGCCCGCTACGAGCTGGATGCGGAGCTGTACCTGCAGGGGGATGTAAGGCTGCGCCAGGGCAGCTTCCAGGCCTCCGGCTCGGAGGCACGATACGACACCCGCTCCGGAAGCCTGAACCTGCAGGGGCCTCTGGTGAGCCGGGGCGAAGGCTTCCTGCTGACCGGTAAAGACGCCCGCTACTCCACCGAAAGCGGTCAGCTGGATATCAACACCGCCACCTTCCTGCTGCACGAATCCGAGATGCGCGGCGAGGCATCGTCCCTGTCGCGCATTGGTGAAAACCAGGTGCTGATTACCGATGGCCTGCTGACCACCTGCGGCCCGGGCCAGAACGATTGGGCCATCGTTGCCTCGGATATCGAGCTGGACCAGGCTGAAGGCTTTGGCACCGCCAGGCATGTGCGCCTTGAGGTGCTGGATGCCCCTGTGTTCTACTGGCCCTACATCAGTTTCCCCATTGATGACCGCCGCAAGACCGGTTTTCTGTACCCGCAGTTCGGCTCGTCCAATGCCGGTAGCGGCGCCTTCCTGGCCTTGCCCTATTACCTGAACCTGGCGCCCCACTACGACGCCACGCTCACGCCTCAGTACATTCATGGCCGGGGCCTGTTTACCGAACTGGAAGGCCGGTATCTGAGCCGGTTCGGGGAGTCGGTGCTGCAGCTGGGTTACATCGATGACGATTCCTACTACAAAGACGAGAATCCGGGCGCAGACGGCCAGCGCTGGGCCCTGGATCTGTCGACCCGGGCAGCCTTCGGTGGTGGCTGGAGTGGTTACGGTGATTTCTCGGTGGTGTCTGACGAAGACTACCTGAGCGACCTGAACCGCTCCCTGGAAATTGACCAGGCGACTCACCTGCAGCGTCGCGGCGGTGTACGTTATTCCGACCAGAACCAGTATTTTGATGCCTACCTGAATGGCTACCAGACCATTGCCGAACGTATTGCCGACGTCAACAAACCCTATAATCTGTTGCCGGAAGTGCTGTATGCCGGAACCACCGAGGTGGGGGCCTTCGAGGCGGGCATCGAAAGCCAGTACTCCTGGTTCTATCGGGATAACGAAAACCTGACCGGTCTGAACCGGGCCAATGGCCAGCGGGTGCGTGCGATTCCTGAACTGGCGCTGCCCATGCGCGCGCTCTGGGGTTTCAGCCGGCCGTCGGTGAGCCTGGATTACACCCGCTACGACCTGGAAGACTACACACTCGGCAACAGCAGTTTTGATCGCACGGTGCCGGTGTTCGAGTGGGACAACGGCCTGTACTTTGACCGCCGCTCCAGCCTGTTCGATATTCCCTATAACCAGACCCTGGAGCCCCGGCTTTATTACGCCTGGGCCGATGCCGAGGCCGACCAGAACGACATCCCGGATTTTGACACCGGCCTGAAAAGCTTCCGATTCGACGAGTTGTTCCAGCGTGATCGCTTCACCGGCGGTGACCGGGTGGGGGATGCCAACCAGCTGACCGTGGCCCTGACCAGTCGCTTCAACGACCTGCTGACCGGCGCCGAGCGGGCCCGGGTCAGTATTGGCCAGGTGCGCTATTTTGATGACCGGGAAGTGAGCCTGTTCGGACAGGGTGCCTCCGACCGAAGTAACTCGCCGCTGGCCGGTGAGCTGGTGCTGAACCCGGTTGATAACCTGGAAATCCGCAGCTCCGGCCTGTGGGACCATGACACCCAGAGAACCGAGGAAGGCCGCAGCCAGCTGATTTTCCATTCCGAGGATTATCGGTACCTGGCAACGCTGGGCCATACCTACAGCCGGCCCGATGACATTGAACAGACCGATGTAGGTGCCGTGCTGCCGGTCACCAACCGGGTCAGTGCTATCGGCCGCTGGGTGTGGGATTCGAAACTGGACCGTACCGTGGGTACCCTGGCCGGCCTGGAATACAACAACTGCTGCTGGAGTGTGCAGGTAGTGCACCAGAACTACCTGACCGACGATGAAGAACTGGATACCCGACTGCTGTTCCGGATCGAGCTGAAAGGCCTGGGCGGCAGTGGCGGAGCATTTGACAACATTGCCGATGCCATCTACGGCTATGACGAGCGCGAGCGCCGCCGTTTCGGAACTCAGCGCCGCTAAAACGAACCAATACCGTTAGCCGGGCCTTGCCTGGCTGACGACCCGGAATGCACAAACCAAGAGGTGACTATGAAGGCGACTGTACGCCACGGACTGACCCTGCTGCTGACCATGGCCATGATGACCATGTCGTTGGCGGTACAGGCTGAACGCAAGCTGCTGGACAGGGTGGTCGCCATTGTCGACGACGATGTCATCCTGCAGACCCAGCTGGAAGCCCGGGTGAACACCATTGTGGGCCGGCTGAGCGCCCAGGGTACCGGCCTGCCACCACGCCAGATGCTGGAGCAGCGGGTACTGGAGCAGCTGATTGCTGAATCCGTCCAGCTGCAGATGGCGGACAAAATGGGCATGCGCATCAGCGATAACGAGCTGAACGAAACCCTGGCCAGCATCGCCCGCAGCAATGGCATGACCATGGCCCAGTTCGAAAGCCAGCTGGCGGAAGAAGGTGTGACCTACCAGCAGGCCCGGGAGCAGATCCGCAACGAGATGCTCACCAGCCGGGTGCAGCAGCGCCAGGTGGGCAACCGGGTGCGCATTACCGACAACGAAGTGGAAAACTACCTGCAAGCCCAGGCCGGTGCCGGCAGCGATGGTGCTGAATACCGCCTGGCCTATATCTTTATCCAGGTAGACGAGCCGGGTAACGAGGCGTCTGTGCGCCAGGCCCGTAACCTGGCGGATAACCTGCGCCAGCAGATCCTGGATGGCCGGGATTTCCGGGAAGTGGCTGTTGCCGAATCCGACGCCAGCAACGCCCTTGAGGGTGGTGATATGGGCTGGCGCTCTGAAAGCCAGCTGCCGTCGCTGGTGGCGCCGGTGGTGCCGGACCTGGAGCCGGGTGTGCCGTCTGCAGTGCTGGAGAACAACAGCGGCTTCCACCTGGTGATGGTAATGGACAAGCGTGGTGGTGAGCAGCAGCAGATTATCGAACAGCACAAGGTTCGCCACATACTGGTTCGCCCGTCCGCAGCGGTGACCGAGGCCCAGGCCGAGCAGCGGATCCGCGATATCTACCGCCAGTTGCAGGACGGTGCCGACTTTGCGGAACTGGCCCGTGAGCTGTCAGACGACCCGGTATCCGGCTCTGATGGCGGCAACCTGGACTGGGTGAGCCCGGGCCAGATGGTCCCCGAGTTTGAGCAGGCCATGCTGGACGCCGATGTGGGTGAAATATACGGCCCCGTGCGCTCCCAGTTTGGGTGGCATATTCTGCAGGTTCAGGAGCGTCGCAAGCAGGACGTCACCGCCGAGGCCCGCGAATCCCAGGCCCGCCAGGCCATCTATCAGCGCAAGTTCGAGCAGGAACTGCAGAACTGGCTGCGGGAAGTCCGTGATGAAGCTTTCGTGGAGTTCAAGGGCGAGTTCGCCGATATGAACCCGCAAAGCGAGGAAACAGACCCGTCATGAGCACACCGGTCATCCTGGCGCTGACCGCAGGCGAGCCGGCCGGTATCGGCCCGGAACTGTGCCTGCAGCTGGCCACCGAAGCCCGGGACGCCGGGCTGGTGGTAATTGCCAGCCGCGAGTTGTTACAGGCACGGGCCAGCGCGCTTGGCCTTGAGGTCCAGCTTCATGACTGGCAACCGGGCATGGTGCCGGAAACCCGGGCCGGATATCTGTCAGTTCGGCATGTGGATGGTTGCCAGTCAACGCTAGCCGGGCAGCTGGATGCCGCCAACAGCCAGTATGTGCTGGATACCCTGACCGTTGCGGCCAGAGGCTGCCTGAACGGCTCCTTTGACGGCATGGTCACCGCGCCGGTGCACAAGGGCGTGATCAACGAAGCCGGCATTGCCTTCAGCGGCCACACCGAATTCCTGCAGGAGTTGTGTGGCGTTGAACGGGTGGTGATGATGCTGGCCACGGAAGAACTCCGGGTGGCGCTGGTAACCACCCACTTACCCCTGAAAAACGTATCGGCGGCCATCACGCCGCAGCGTCTGGCCCAGGTAACCCGTATTCTCAATGCCGACCTGCAAACCTTCTTCGGCATTGAGCAGCCGCGCATCCTGGTGGCGGGCCTGAACCCCCACGCAGGGGAAGGCGGCCACCTGGGCCGGGAAGAAATCGAGGTGATCGAGCCAACCCTGGAACAGTTGCGCGCCGAAGGCATACAGCTGACCGGGCCGCTGCCGGCGGATACCCTGTTTACTCCGCACTGGCTGGACAATGCCGATGCGGTATTGGCCATGTACCACGACCAGGGCCTGCCGGTGCTGAAATTCCAGGGCTTTGGCCGTGCCGTAAACATCACCCTCGGGTTGCCCATTGTCCGCACCTCGGTCGACCACGGCACCGCGCTTGACCTGGCTGGCACCGGCAAGGCTGACGCAGGCAGCCTGCACACCGCCATTCGGGTGGGCGAGCATATGGCCCGCTGCCGCAAGGCCGCACAGGCCGGAGAATCATCATGAGTAACAAACACGGCCACCAGGCCCGCAAGCGCTTCGGCCAGAACTTCCTGCACGATCCGGGCGTGATCGAACGCATTGTCCGTTCCATCAACCCCAAGCCGGACGATGCCATTGTCGAGATCGGCCCCGGCCTGGGCGCCATCACCGAAGAGATCCTGGCGATCAATCCGCGCCTGCAGGTAGTGGAGCTGGACCGGGACCTGATCCCGGTGCTGCGAACCAAGTTTTTCAACTACCCGGAGTTTCAGATTCACGAGGCCGACGCCCTGAGCTTCGATTTTCGTGAGCTGATGACCGACCGCCCCCTGCGCATTGTCGGCAACCTGCCGTACAACATTTCCACCCCGCTGATTTTCCACCTGCTGGAGCAGAGTGGCGTGGTGCAGGACATGCACTTCATGCTGCAGAAAGAAGTGGTCCAGCGGCTGGCGGCGGTACCCGGCGACAACAACTATGGCCGGCTGGGCATCATGGCCCAGTATTTCTGCAAGGTGCAGCCGCTGTTTGAAGTCGGCCCCGGCGCTTTCCGCCCGGCCCCGAAAGTGGACTCCGCCATTGTCCGGCTGGTGCCCCACAAAGAACTGCCGCACCCGGCGAAAGACCTGAAAACCCTGCAGACCGTGGTGCGTACTGCCTTCAATGCCCGTCGCAAAACCCTGCGCAAGGCGTTGGGGGCGATGGTAACGGTGGAGCAGTTGCAATCCCTCGGCATCAACGACGGATTACGCCCGGAAAACCTGAGCCTGGCGGACTATGTAAAGATTGCGGATTTGCTGGTGGACAGCGGAGCTGCGCCGGCCGGGAACAGCGAGGTAAGTAATGACTGACTACGCCATCGGCGATATTCAGGGTTGCTATGATCGCCTGCGGGATGTGCTGGCCAAGGTGGATTTTTCACCGTCCCGGGACCGGCTCTGGGTGGCCGGTGACCTGATCAATCGGGGGCCGTCCTCGCTGGAAACCCTGCGCTACATCGAAAGCCTGGGCAGTTCCGCAGTCGTGGTATTGGGCAACCATGACCTGCACCTGCTGGCTGTAGCGCTCGGTGGCCACAGCCCGAAGAAAAAAGACACCCTGCACGACATTCTCGAAGCCCCGGACCATGAGCGGCTGATCCACTGGCTGCGCCAGCAACACCTGTGTGTGCACGATGCCGGTCGTAACCTGCTGATGGCCCACGCCGGCCTGCCCCACATCTGGAGTGTGGAACAGGCCGTGGCCTGTGCCCGGGAAGTGGAAGCGGTGATCCGCGGCGACAATGCCGGCGAATACTTCAGCCAAATGTATGGCAATCAGCCCGAACGCTGGTGTGATACCCTCACCGGCATGGATCGCTGGCGGGTGATCACCAATTACTTCACCCGTATGCGCTTTATTGCACAGGATGGCAGCCTGGAACTGGCCACCAAGGAAGCGGCTGCCAACGCCCCGGAAGGTTTCGCACCCTGGTTTACCTACCCGCGCAAGGACGACGTAACCGTGGTGTTCGGCCACTGGGCGGCCCTGGAAGGTAAAACCGGCAGCGAACGGTTTATCGGCCTGGACACCGGCTGCGTATGGGGCGGTGCCCTGACCATGATGAACCTGGATACCGGAGAGAAAATTCACTGTGACTGCAGCTGACAGCAACACCCGGATTGTACGTTGGGCACTGGTAGCCGGCGCCGTTGCCGGTTTGCTGGCGGTGATGGCCGGCGCTTTCGGTGCCCACGGCTTGCGTAACCTGGTGAGCGAACGTGGCCTTGAAGTGTTCCAGACCGCAGTCAGCTACCAGATGTACCACGCCCTGATCCTCGTCGTGGCCAGTCTGATGCCGGTACTCGGCCTGCCCCGGAAACTCCTGGCCGTGGCCTGCGGCTTCTGGCTGGTGGGCATCCTGCTTTTCAGCGGCAGCCTGTACCTGCTGGTGCTGACAGGAACCCACTGGCTTGGGCCGGTCACTCCGGTAGGCGGGCTGTGTTTCATGGTGGGCTGGGCCCTGTTGGCCATCGCAGCCCTGAAGAAATAACAAAGGTGATCACAACCATGCAGGTAAAGGTTAATGGCGAAGCCATGGAGCTCCCGAACGGAGCCACCATTGCCGCCTTGATTGAGCAACTCGCACTGGCCGGGAAACGCGTGGCGGTGGAAGTGAACGAAGACATCGTACCCCGCAGCCAGCACCCGGACTTTCCCCTCAGCGAAGGTGATCGTGTGGAAGTGGTGCACGCTATCGGAGGCGGTTAATCCTCCTTGCTGCGAACGACCACTCCCGACTCTCATTTCGATAGAACTCAGGCAGGCTATGACAGACACACCAGAGATTCAGCTCCCCGAAGACAAACCCCTGGAAATTGCCGGCAAGGTGTACCAGTCCCGCTTGCTAGTAGGCACCGGCAAGTACCACGACCTGATGGAAACCGGCCACGCCATTGAAGCCAGCGGTGCCGAGATTGTGACCGTAGCGGTACGCCGGACCAACATCGGCCAGAACCCGGACGAGCCCAACCTGCTGGACGTGGTTTCCCCGGACGCCTACACCATCCTGCCGAACACGGCCGGCTGCTACACCGCCAAAGACGCGATACGCACCTGCAAACTGGCCCGCGAACTGCTCGATGGCCACGACCTGGTGAAACTGGAAGTGCTGGGCGAACACAAAACCCTGTACCCCAACATGCCGGAAACCCTGGCGGCGGCCGAAGAGCTGATCAAAGACGGCTTCAAGGTAATGGTGTATTGCTCCGACGACCCGCTGCTGGCCATGCGCCTGGAAGAAATGGGCTGTGTTGCCATCATGCCCCTTGGCGCTCCTATCGGCTCCGGCCTGGGCATCCAGAACCGCTACAACATCCGGTTGATTGTCGAGAATGCGAAGGTGCCGGTACTGGTGGATGCGGGCGTAGGCACCGCCTCAGACGCTACCATCGCCATGGAACTGGGCTGCGACGGCGTACTGATGAACACCGCCATCGCCCAGGCCAAAGACCCGATCAAAATGGCCAACGCCATGCGCCTGGCCATCGAAGCCGGCCGCGAGGCCTACCTTGCTGGACGTATGCCGAAGAAGCTGTACGCCAGCGCGTCGTCGCCGATCGACGGCACCTTTTTTTGATTTAATAATTAGCCACGGAATCCGCGGAAAAACACGGAAGGGAAAGACGAAAAGCTTTTTTGCCACGAAATCCACTAAAAAACACGAACAAAGATGACTGATTAGAAACCAAAAGGTCTTTGTCTTTTATTTCGTGTTCTTTAGTGGGTTTCGTGGCCAAACAGTCCTTATCTTTTCATTTTTCCGTGTCCTTTCGTGGATTCTGTGGCAAAAAAACAGAGCGCTGTAGTCCTGATATGACCACTCAAAAACCCAGCCGGCGGGACACAATCCTGCAGGCCCTTGTTGAATTGCTGCAAAAAGACCCCGGGGCCCGGATCACAACTGCTGGCCTGGCCAAAACCGTGGGTGTCACCGAGGCGGCCCTCTACCGGCACTTCCCCAGCAAACGCAAAATGTTCGAAGCCCTGATCGAATTTGCCGAGGAGGCTGTTTTCTCCCGTTGCCAGGTGGTGTTGCAGGAGCAGGAAGACGTTCGCGTGCGTTTGCAGCAGTTGGTGCACCTGGTACTGGTGTTCGCCGAGCGCAACCCGGGCCTGTGCTGCGTGCTGACCGGCGATGCCCTGATGGGCGAAGACGAGTCGCTGCGCAAGCGCGCGTCCCAGTTCTTCGAACGCCTGGAAACCCAGTTCCGCCAGGCCCTGAAAGAAGGCGAAATCCGCCAGGGCCTGCGGCCCCGCACCAGCGCAGCCCGGGGTGCCGATTTCGTAATGGTGTTCCTCGAAGGCCGCATCCAGCGCTTCGTACGCTCCTCATTCTCCCGCTTACCCTCCACCGACTTCGACGAGGCGTGGGGCCTGGTTGCCGAGGCCGTCTGGAGTTAAGTTCAGCTTGGGAGTTCGGGGTCGCCTGGCCTGCGGATTGTGGGGGTATAGTCTCCGTAGCCTGCAGATTGGGCGGTGGGGCACTGGCTGGATACCCTTTCCCGAAACCGCTACGAGCACATCCATGTGCGCTTCTCTCCGGCCATCCATGGCCTCCGAAATTTCGGGAAAGGGTATCCAGCCAGCGCCTTTCTGACTTCACGGGAATCGCGCCGAAAACACCATCTTCGCTTCATGAGAGCGCGAACTTCTGACGTGGCGCAGACTTCGCGTAGTTGGGCCCGGTACTCTCCCGGAGTTTGACCGTTGTGGGTGGGGGTTGCCCTTCGCAGAATTTCGTAGGCCATGGATGGCCGAAGACAAGCGCCACATGGATGTGCCGAAGGAGCGCTTCTGCGAAGGGCAACCCCCACCCACAACACGCCCCCGAACTCGAAGGCTAGGCGCCCCCAACTCCCAAGCCCCGAAGCTCAGTCGTAACCAGACGCAGAACGGAGTATGGCGCGAATCGGCTCCCATATTGCCGGGGCGGAGATGAGGATGTCGCGCCCCCAGAGGTCGGCCGGGTAGCCTTCGGGTACATCGCCGAAGTGGCCCACCGTTGCGCCGGCTTCCCAGGCGATCAGGCGGGCGGCGGCGAAGTCCCAGGGGCTGACGTTTTCGTAGTAGATATCCAGGCGGCCACAGGCCACCCAGCAGATATCCAGTGCCGCTGAACCGATGCGGCGCAGGTCGCGGCATTGGTGGATCATCGCATCCAGCCGGCGTACCAACGGTTCCAGGTTGTCCTTGGTGTAGGGGAAACCGGTGGCGAACAGGGATTGCCGGGGATCGGTGGCGCCGCTGTGGCGGATCGGCTGGCCATTCATCGTGGCGCCTTCGCCCTTGGTGGCCCTGAAGGTTTCGCCGGGGAAGGGCGCGTGTACCACGCCCACTTGCACCTGTCCCCGCTCCGCATAGGCAATGGAGACCGCTACCTGGGGGTGGCCGTAAGCGTAGTTTACCGTGCCGTCGATGGGATCGATGACCCAAAGCGGGGTGTCCAGGGACTCGGCCTGCGACAGGTCCGGCATGGTTTCTTCAGACAGGATCCGGTGATCCGGGAAGCGCTCCCGGATGGCGTTGGTGATGAACTCATCGGCCATCACATCGGCGTGGGTGACCAACTCGGTCTGGTGTTTGCAGTCGGTGCGAAGGGTGTTCTGGTCGCGCTCGTGGCGGATCAGTTCGCCGGCTTCAACAGCCAGGGCTTCGGCAAAATCGGTGATTTCGCGCAGAGAAACAGAGTCAGACATGGCACCCCCGGTCAGAAAACATGAGGGTGCCAGTCTAGCACGACAGAATCAGAGGCTGTTCAGCCACTTCTCCATCTTGTCCATGGCCAGTACCAGGCGCGGGCCGGCTTCCTGGACGAAGTCCTCCCCCAGCTCCTGGTCTGCATAGCTTCCGCCGGCCAGTTCCAGTGCCTGGGTGCCGTCGAAATCCACGAACGCCAAACGCGCGCCCATGTGGTCTGGCACAAAGCCGAAATCACTGGAGGGCAGGATGGCCACGCCGGTGTCTTCCAGCAGGGCGGTGCAGAAGGCCTGGGAGGTTTTGATGTCCTTGCGGGCCAGCTTTTCACTGAAGGCGGAGAAGTCCGGGAACAGGTAGAACGCTCCCTCCGGCTTACGAACCACGGCGCCCATGGCGCTCAGGCGGGAATACATGTATTCGCCCACCACTTTCAGCACCCGGCGGGACTGTTTCAGGTACTCGTCGATGTCCTCACCGCCTTCGAATGCCGTGATTGCCGCATGCTGGATGGGCGCACTGGTGGAGGTGAAGGTCTCGCTGGCGATGATTGCCATGGCGTCCTGAAGCGGGCGCAGTTCCGGCGGGAAGATGAAGGTGCCGAGACGCCAGCCGCCGGCGCCGAGCCATTTACTCATGCCGGTGCTGATGATGGTGCCTTCCGGGTAGTAGCGGGCGATGGACTTGTGCCGGCCCTCGAAGTGCACTTCGCCGTAGATTTCATCCGACAACAGGATCAGGTTGTACTTGCGCGCCACGTTGGCGATGGCCAGCAGCTGATCGTCGGTGTAGGTACAACCGGTGGGGTTCGACGGGTAGTTCAGAATCAGGATGCGCGGGCGTGAAGGATCGTCCCGGCAGATGATGTCCAGCTCTTCCGCCGTCAGCTGCCAGTTGTTCTCCGCGTGGGTTGGCAGCCAGTGCACCGAACGACCGATGATGCGGGCCTGGGGTGCATAGGACACCCAGCTCGGTCGCGGAATCAGCAGGTCGCCGTAGTAGGCCAGCTGCAGGATGAACAGCAGTTCCTTGGAGCCCGGGCCGATCAGTACGTCTTCCCAGGTGCACCGCATACGCTCGGCCCGGTTGATGTAACCGGCAATGGCCTGGCGCAGGCCTTTCAGACCTTTTACCGGCAGGTAGTCTTTCTCATGGGCGTGTTCTTTGAGGGCGTTAACCACACGTTCCGGCACCGGGAACGGAGACTGGCCCAGTCCCAGCTTGATAATGTCCTTACCTTCCGATCGCAGCTGGTTGCTCAGCTCGTTGATGCGCAGGGTAGAGGAGGGCTGGATGCCCCGAACGTTCAGGTTGATGGCGAAGCGGTGGTCGTTTTTGATGTCCATTGTCCCGGTCTGTTGGTTGGTGGTGACAATGGCAGTATAGGAAAATTATCGGGCCCTGATCCAGACTTCCACCCGGCCGTTTCTCTGGTTACCGCTGCCACCTACAGGCATGTATTGTCCGTAACCAGTGTAGGCCACCCGGGGCAGTCCTGCCTGGTGCAGGGCCTTGCGAACCGACAGCGCCCGCAGCTCGGAAATCATCTGGGCCCGCAGTTCGTGGCTCTGGGCGTCGGCAAAGCCGATCAGCAACAGATCGTCCGCCGAGCGGCCTCGCTGTTCCAGGTAATCGATCACCCGGAGCAGGTCACGCTGGGCTTTGTTATCCAGCTTGGTGCGGCCTTCCGAGAACCGGAAGTTCACAGTCAGGCGCTGATACTCGGCGGTCAGGCGTTTGAAGGTGTCCGGCACCGAGCTATCAAGCTCCGGCTTTACCGCAATCGGATTCTGGGAAATAAAGCCGGATTCGGCCACCAGCGCCTGCCCTTCATTGCCGAGGGCGAATTCAATCAGTCCGCGGGCGAATTCCGGGGTCTGGTTGCCCATGGTGTACATGAACAGCCGGCGTGACAGCGGGTAGTCTTCGCTGGCCACGGTGAGCTGGTTCGGTTTCAGGGCCGGGGCATTGCCGTCGGAAATGGCCAGCAGCTTGCTGTTGCGCACCGAGGCCAGGCCCGAGAAGCCGATGCCGCCCGGGTCCCGGGACACATCGTCGGAAAGCTGGTCGTTGGATTCATAGCGCAGGGCGCTGCTGTCCAGCGTGTAGGTTTTGCCGAGGACCAGGGATTTAAAGGTATCCCAGGTGCCGGAACGGTCGTCCCGGGCGTACAGGCTGATGGCGCGGTCCGGGCCGCCAAGTTCTGACCAGTTGCGGATTTCGCCGGCAAAGATCTGCCCCAGCGTTTGAATGCTCATCTTGCTGACCGGGTTGGACGGGTGCACCAGGATGGCCAGGCCATCGATGGCAATCACGTGCTCGCTTTCCAGTGCGGTCAGGTCGGCCTGTGCACTGACCTGCTGCGCTTCCCCCGGTTTCACCGGCCGCGAAGACGCCCAGATGCCGGCCTGGCCGCTGGCCAGGGTACGAAAACCGGTGCTGGAACCGTGGGCAGCCACCAGCACGCTCACGGTGCCGCCTTCGCTGGCAATGCTCAGAATCTTTTCGTTTTCCACGCCGGTGGAGTCGGTCTTAACCGAGCCGCTACCGATGTGTTCCAGGTGGCCGGTCACCAGCATGGGGGCCAGGGTGGCACCCACGGTGTTAGAGCCGTGAATTTCCAGGTTATGGGCCAGGGTGGAAGACAGGGGCAGGGCAGTCAACAGCGCCAGTGCGCCGGCTTTGAAAGCTGCAGAAACGGAATAAGACATCACCAGAAAACCTATTCAGGACAAGAAGTTGTGCTGGCGCAAGGATGCTACATAAATATGACAGTTATGTTTCAGGCCGGTCGGGCAGGGCCTGGATTCGGGATTTTAAGGTAACGAATTGTAAACAGTCTTTCGGTCAAAACCGGTGTGGATCCAGTTCCATATGCACAATTTTGCGGCCGAGCATGATTACCCGGCCGGTATAGCGTTCTTCGCCGGTGGTGGCAAAGTCGAACAGAAAACGGCGCCATACCCTCAGGCTGCCTTGTGGGTCCCGTTTGAACCACAGGCCCCGCAGGTACACGGCATCGTCGAGCAGAAGCACGTCCATGCTTTTGCAATAACGGTGAGCGGCTTGCAGTACCGAGTCTTTGATGGCCTTGGCCTGCCACCAGTACCAGACCAGAAAGCCGGCAACGAAAAGCCAGAAGAGGGTTCCGAGGGTCAAGGGTGTGTCCTGTTATGTTGCCTGTGTGAGAGTTTGATAAGCATCAATAAATCCCTATTAACCACAAAGAATGCAGGGGTTTTGCAAGATCTGGCTAGGGATTTGTGGGAATGTTGCTTACAACAGCAGTCTCACCTTTTACCTGTCTGAGTAGTATGCAGAACTTTATCGTCAATTCCGAGCTGGAATCTTACCTTCGCCTGAACCGCGCCGCCTGCGGGGAGTGGACGCTGGCCCTGCAGGATTTGCTGGGCTGCACCGGGCTGGTTTGTGATTGGTCCCGGCCGAAAGCCGAAGCCGGCTCGTTGTCGGCGCTGGAAGTCGGAGCAGGCATGGTTGCCGCTTTATCAGTCAGCCAGAATCTCATCCTGAAACACTGCTGCCTGGATTCGCCCTTGCTGGTGTTCCGGGTTCAGGGGCGGTGTGAGGTTGTGTCTGCCGGTAAGGCAGCGACCACGGTCTTTCCGTTTCAGGTAATTCCGCCTGCTCAAACCTTCAGCCTGAGGGTGGCGGCAGACAGCCGTGTGCTCCTGCTCCGGCTGGCAGACCAGCCCGATGCGCCGCATACAGGCCCGGCCATTGGTGATGCGATCACCCGTTGTATCCACGGGTTCCTGTTCCAGGTCGGATTTCTGCAAGACCACGATCACGGATGCCGGGCGGCGGAAACCCTGTTGCAGGAGATCAACGGGATACTTCGCGGAAACACCGCTGCTGCCTCGGCAACGACAGCCATTCCGGAGCCCGACCGGCGGCTACTCAAGGCCATCATCAAGATACGGACAGAGCCGGACTGGCAGTTTGACCTGCAGGAGTTATCCAGCCACGCCGGGGTGAGCGAGCGCAACCTCTACTACCTGATGAAACGGCAGACCGGCATGACACCCTATCGCTATTACCAGCGCTGCCGGCTGATTCGCGTGCGCCGGCGGCTGGTGGACTGCCAGTGCGCAGTGCCTCACATTTCCCGCTATGCCGGCGATGAAGGTTTCAGCCACTTTGGCCGTTTCGCGGCGCTCTACCGGGAACACTTCGGAGAGCTGCCCAGCGAAACGGTTCAGTGGCGCCGGCGTTTGCAGGCTCAGGAGCTGCTGGCGCCGGCACTTTCCTGATCTTCGTACTCATCAGCGGCGGAGCCGTGGTGGTCACGGGCCAGCAGGATGTAGAACGCCGGCAATACGAACACGGTGAACAGGGTGCCAATGCCCAGGCCGGCACTGATGGTCAGGCCGATGGCAAACCGGCTTTCGGCGCCAGGGCCCACGGCTATCAGTAGCGGCACCATGGCGAAGATCAGTGCCAGTGAGGTCATGATGATCGGCCGCAGGCGAATAGCTGCAGCCTCAATCACCGCCTCTACCTTGTTCAGGCCTTGCTCTTTCTGTAGCTGGTTGGCGAATTCCACAATCAAGATGCCGTTCTTCGACACCACACCAATCAGGGTGATCAGGCCCACCTGGGTGTAGATGTTCATACTGGCGAAGCCCAGTACGATGAACGCCATGGCGCCGGCAACGGACATGGGCACCGACACCAGGATGATGATCGGGTCGCGCCAGCTTTCGAACTGCGCCGCCAGTACCAGGTAGATCACCAGCAAGGACAGGAAGAAGGTCACCACCAGGGCGCTGCCCTGGGTCGCCAGCTGCCGTGATTCGCCGGTGTAGTCGAAGCTGAAGCCCTGCGGGAACACTTCTCCAGCAGTCTGCTCCATGAACTCCATGGCGGTACCGGCTGCCACGCCGGGCATGACCACCCCTTCGAGCGTGAGCGAGTTCAGCTGGTTGAACTGGGTGCGGTTGGATGGTTCCACTTCCTCGGTAAAGCTGACCACACTGGAGAGCGGTACCAGCTCGCCGTTGCCGGCGCGGATGTAGTAGTCATCCAGTGCTTCACGGCTGGCGCGGAACTGGTCGTCCACCTGTGGAATCACCTGGTAGGAGCGGCCTTCCATGTTGAAGCGGTTGATGTAACCACCACTGAGCATGCTGGCCAGCGACTGGCCAACATCCTGCATCGACAGGCCCAGGTCTGCCACCCGGTCACGGTCCACGTTAATGCGGGTGCTCGGCTTGTCGAAGTTGATGGATTTCTTAAGGAACATGAAGTTGCCGCTCTGCATGGCCTTGCCCAGCAGTTCATCGGCCACCTGGTCGAGCTGCTCGTAGCTGCCGCCGGTGGTGATCACAAACTGGAACGGCAGGCCACCGCCGGAGCCCGGCAGGGCCGGCAGCGGGAACACTGCAGTCTGCAGCCCGGTGACATTCTTCAGCTCGGCATCCAGCAGCGGCTGGGCCTCGAACTGGCTGATTTCCCGCTCGCTCCAGGGCGACATCTTGAAGCCGCCAAACACGGCGTTCGGGCTGGTCACACCCAGGATCATGAAGTCTTCGTTGTAGCCGGGCACGGTGGCCATGCGGTCCTGCACTTCCTGGCCGTGCTCATAGAGGTAGTCCAGGGTGGACGTTTCCGGCCCCAGGCCCTGATAGAACAGGATGCCCTGGTCTTCGGTGGGGGCCAGTTCGTTCTGGCTCATCATCACCATGAAGTAAATGGAGCCCAGCACCACCACGGCGAAGAACACCACCACCGACTTGGTCTGCATCAGAGAGGTCAGTGCTGCTTTATAGGCATTGGCCAGGCCGTTGAAGGTTTTCTCCACCAGTTGCTCGAACTTGCCCGGGTTGCCGTGTGGCTTGAGCACCTTGCCGGACAACATGGGCGATAGGGTCAAGGCCACGATGCCGGAGATGACCACGGTGCCGGCCAGGGTGAAGGCAAACTCGGTAAACAGTGAGCCCACCAGGCCACCCATAAAGCCGATGGGGGCGTACACCGCCACCAGGGTGGTGGTCATGGCGATGATTGGGGTGGCCATCTCCCGGGCACCGTTAATGGCGGCCTCGAACCTGGACTCGCCCTGCTCGATATGCCGGTGCACGTTCTCCACCATGATGATGGCGTCATCCACGACCAGGCCGATGGCCAGCACCATAGACAGCAGGGTCAGCAGGTTCAGGGAAAAGCCGAACATCAGCATGATGAAGGCGCCGCCAATCAGCGACAGCGGCACGGCAACCGACGGCACCACGGAGGCACGTACTGAGCCCAGGCACAGGAACACCACCACCAGCACGATGATCATGGCTTCGATCAGGGTACGGATAACTTCGTTGATGGAGTCGTCGATAAAGTCCGAGGCATCGTAGGCCAGGCGTACATTCAGGCCGCTGGGCAGCTGGCTTTCGATGTCGGGCAGTTCGTCTTTCACCAGTCCGGCTACCGTCAGCGGGTTGGCTCCGGGCGCCATTTCGATGGCCACGTAGGTGGCCGGCTGGCCTTTGTACAGGGCCAGCTGGTCGTAGTTCTGGGAGCCCAGTTCCACCCTGGCAATGTCCTGAAGGCGGATCAGCGTGCCGCCGGATTGCTTCACTACCAGGTTGCGGAAGGCTTCCGGGTCTGCGATGTCGGTGTCGCTGGTCAGGCTCACTTCGGTGTACTTGCCCCGGGTCTGGCCCACGGCGGCCTGGTAGTTGTTGGCCCGCAGCTTGGCGGCCACTTCTACCGGCGTCAGGTCTACCGCAGCCAGTCGTTCCGGATCCAGCCATACCCGCAGGGCGAAGGTTCGGCCCAGCAGCTGGGCCTTACCCACGCCAGACAGTGCCTGCAGCTTGGGCTGAACAACACGGGTCAGGTAATCGGTAATCTGGGGTACATCCAGCTCGGTGCTGTAGAAGGCGATGTACATCAGTGCGGTGTCGTCACCGGTGGTGGAGGTGATCACCGGGTCTTCGGCTTCTGCCGGCAGCACGTTGCGCTGGCTGGCCACCTTGGCCTGGATTTCCGCCAAGGCATCGTTGGCGTCGTAGTTCAGCACCATCTTGGCCTGGATGGTGGACACGCTCTGGGAGCTGGTGGAGGTCAGGTAATCAATGCCGCTGGCTTCGGCAATGGCCTGTTGTAGCGGCGTGGTGATAAAGCCCTTGATCAGGTCCGAACTGGCACCGGGGTAGGCGGTGGTTACCGTCACCGTGGTGCTTTCCAGCTTCGGGTACTGGCGGATTTCCATTTCCATGGCGGCCCGGGCACCGAGCAGCAGGATCAGCAGGCTGACCACCGTGGCCAGGACTGGCCGGTGGACAAATATATCGGTGAATTTCATTACTCAGACGCCTCCTGGCCGGATTCGTCCTGAATCTCAACCCGCTGGCCGGCCCGGAGCCTGAGCAGGCCCTTGGCAACCACGGTTTCACCGGATTCGAGGCCGGACGTTACGGAGGCCCTGCCCTCACGGACTTCGCCGGTGGTGACGCTGCGGCGGCTGACCACCAGCTGGCCTTCATCGTTTTCTTCCACTACGAACACGAAGTTGCCGTAAGTGTTATAGGAAATAGCCTCGCGGGGCAGGGTGACCACTTCGTTATCCCGGGGCTGGCCGGTCTGGACAGTGGCAAACATACCCGGGCGCAGCAGGTTATCTTCGTTGTTCAGGATGGCGCGTATGCGCACGGTGCGGGTTTCCGGGTTCACCGAGGTGTTAATGGCGCTGACGTCACCCTCAAAGGTGCGGTCAGGCACTGCGGCTACAGTGACAGACACCGGATAGCCCTGGTCGACATCCGGCAGGTATTTCTCGGACAGTGTGTAGTCCACGTAGATTGGGTGCAGCATGTTGATCTCGACGATCGGGGTGCCGGTGCCAATGTACTGGCCCTGGTCCACCATCCGGATGCCCAGCTTGCCGTCAAACGGGGCCTTGATCACCTTCTTGTTCAGCTGGGCCTCGGCCTCGTTCACCCGTGCCCGGGCGGCATCGTAGTTGGCCTTGGCTTCGTCGTACTGGGACTGGGACACGGCGCGCCGCGGCAGTAGGTCGGAAATCCGCTTGAACTCCTGCTGCGCCAGTTGAGCCTCGGCCCGACGGGTGCGCAGGGCGGCTTCGTCGATAGCGGCATCCAGACGAACCAGGACGTCTCCCTGTTTAACCGCATCGCCGGATTCAAAGCTGATGCTTTGAATCACTCCCGGCACCTCGTTGGCCACCTCAATACCGTTAATGGCTTCTACGCTGCCCACCGCCTTGATGGCCGGCTGCCAGTTTTCGGTGGTTGCCTTGGTCACGGAAATGATCGCCGGCGGCTGAGGCTGTGACAGCATTTCCTTCATCTGGCCAAACTGCATGAATTTGTAGCCAAAGATGCCGCCAAGGACGACACCAAGGAAAATGATGACGATGACAAAACGGGATGCGGTGCGCATAGGTCTGTTCCTGGGAATAGAGTTCTTGAGACTGATAACGTCGCTGGGATGGGAAGGCTGACAGCTTTCCTTGCGCATCAGATGACAGCGACCAGACGCTTGCTGCTCACTCGGGCGTCAGCTCAGCGTTAACCAATAGGATGCTACAAAAAGCACTTGAGTTTGTCACCCGTTTGCAGAAAAAACGCAGTATATGTACTGCTGCGTCTTACGTCTAAATGACGGGGGTGGATCTGATCTCCGCGGTAATCTGTTATGCTCCGGTGACGATACAAGCGGGTGAGGATTTGGAATGCAGTTGATTCTCGGCCTGGCCCTGGCGGCCGCCGTGTTTGTCATCCTGAAAAAATGGGGCGCGCTGTCGCCGGAAGGCCAGAAAGCGGCCATCTGGAAAGTGGTGCTGGTGGCCGGCGGTGCCCTGTTGCTGTTTATGGTGCTGACTGGCCGGGTGCACGTGATCACTGCCGGTATTGCGGCACTGATTCCGCTGCTGAGAAAACTGCCGGCGCTGATGCGGTACGCGCCGATGTTCCGTAAGGCCATGGGTGATTCATCCGGGCCGGAATCGGCCGGACAGGCCGGTACGGGTGACCAGCGGGCACCGGTTGCCGGCGCCATGACCGAGCGGGAAGCCTGCGATATTCTGGGGGTGACGCCGGGTTGCACCCGTGAAGAGGTGGTGGCTGCCCACCGCAAGCTGATGCAGAAGGTGCATCCGGATCGCGGTGGTAACGATTACCTGGCCGCCAAGCTCAACGAAGCCCGGGACCTGCTGATCGGCAAACGTGGCGCCTGATCAGGGCAGGATATCCACTTTCACATCAATGGCCAGCTGTTCCGCCAGGCTGCTGTTGCGCTGATAGACCAGGCCGCCCTGCTGGCGGCTTTCCGATGTGCTGACCCCGCCCAGAGACACCCATTGCCCCGGCTCCACCCGGCGGATGGTCACCAGCGCCTCGGTTTCATAGCCGGGCAGTGCTGCCGGGTCTTCCTCGAACGATACAATGTTCAGCTCCACTGCCTGGTCGGAAATTGACTGGGGGCTGACCACAAACCCGCTGCGGGTTTCCACCTGTTCCAGGATCACCGCCGGGTTGCGGCCACCCTGAACGGCGAAGGGCAGGGTGCGCACGCTGCCGGAGGTAATGTGGGCCGATTGCCCGTCCTGAACTACCAGATGGCGCTGGGAGCTTGAGTTGCTGGAACGGCTGCTTTGCTCGACCCCGGCGGATACCCGGTTGCGGTTTACGCTGACACCAGCACCGGAACCCGAGCTGTCTGAACTCTGCCGGTAGCGCACGGTAATGCGCATCTGTACCGGAGGTACATCCAGCGAGCCGACCAGGGTGCCGATTTCATCCAGCAACACTGGCTCTCCCCTTACAACCAGTTGTGTTCCACGGGCCGTTACCGACACTGGAGCTTGCTGGTACAGGGTGCGTACCTGCTGCGCCATGTCTTCGGCGGTGCGGTTCTGCAGCTGGTAAATGCGGGTTTCCTGTTCTGCCCGGGCCGCCGCCGGAGCCGCCAGGCCAAGTATCAGAACGGCCAGCAGGGCCAGAGTGGAAAACCGGGCGAAAGGATTGTGCATCTGGGCCTCCGAAGCCACGTTAACGACACCCACCGGAAAATAATCCGGATTGCGGGTTGCCAATCTGAAAACCGCGGGTATATAGTGAAAAGCATGAAGACTCTACACACAGCCTGTCAATTGAACGTTCTGAAAGCTTTCGGTGAAAAACTGAAGGCCGCAGGTTCTGCTGTGTATTTTTGGTGGTTTGGTTATGGCTTTTATTTTAGCCAGAGCCCGGGCCGCCCGTAAGATCTTCATCGACCGAACACAACGAGGAAGGCAGCCCGGCAAGCAACCCAGGCTGCCACCGGACTCCGAAAAGCCCCGACTGGTAGCCCAGCCGGGGCTTTTTTGATTCTGACACAGGGAAACGGGAACACAGACATGAACATGCCGCTGAAATCTGAAACACTGGACGCGCAATCCTCCAGCGCCTGCCAGCACCGCCAGGAAGCCAGGTTGCCTACCGCCGCCGAGTTGCGCCAGCAGTTTCCTGCCGATGAGCAACTGGTTCGGGCTATTGCCGGTTACCGCGAACAGATCCGCGCTGTACTGCACGGTCAGGACGACCGCACCCTGATTGTTATGGGGCCCTGCTCCATTCACGACGAACAGGCTGCCCTGGACTACGCCACCCGCCTGAAAGCGCTGTCAGACGACGTCAGTGACCGGTTCCTGATTGTCATGCGCGCCTACCTGGAAAAACCCCGCACCACCGTGGGCTGGAAAGGCCTGTTGTACGATCCTGAGCGTACTGGCCGCGGTGACCTGAAACTGGGGCTGGAGCGTTCCCGCAAGTTGTTGCTGGCGTTATCCGAGCTTGGCCTGCCGTTGGCCACCGAAGCCCTGAGCCCGTTCATGATGGATTACCTGGGGGACCTGGTGAGCTGGACCGCCATTGGCGCCCGCACCACCGAATCCCAGATCCACCGGGAAATGGTCAGCGGCCTGCCCATGCCCACCGGGTTCAAAAATGGCACCGACGGCGGTATTACCGTGGCCAGCCATGCCATGAAGTCTGCCTCGCACCCTCACCACCACATGGGCATTTCCCACAGTGGCGCGCCGGTGATGATTTCCACCGTTGGCAATCCGGACACCCACCTGGTGCTGCGCGGCGGCCGGGGCGTGACCAACTACGATGAGCTGAGCATCGCCAAGGCAGTGGCAGAGCTGGAAAAAGCCGGCGTATCAACGGCCGTGATGGTGGACTGCAGCCATGACAATGCCTGCAAACAGGCCGAGCGGCAAGTGGACATTGCCCGGGATGTGATGGCCCAGAAGCGCAATGGCAACCGGCACATCAAGGGCCTGATGCTGGAAAGCTTCCTGGAATTCGGTCGCCAGGATGATGGTAAAGAGCTGGTCTACGGCTGCTCGATTACCGATCCGTGCCTGGGCTGGGAACAGACGGAGGCTCTGATCCGCTCACTGTAGACAACAACAGCTGCCCGGCCAGCAGCACCAGGATGCCCCCCATGGCCCGATCAAGCCAGTGTCCGAACCGGTTGAAACCCCGGCGGACACGGGGGTGGGTAAAGAACACCGCCACCATCGCAAACCACAGGCCCGTGGCCAGCGCCATGTACAGGCCATAGCCTGCCTGCAGCAGAATGGGTGTGCCCGGGTTGATCACCACCGAGAACAGGGACACAAAGAACAGCGTTGCCTTGGGGTTCAGGGCGTTGGTCAGAAACCCGAGCCGGAAGGCTGCCATTCCTGTCTGTTGGGTCTTTTCAGCCGCATCCACATGCACTCCGCCCGGCCTGGCCCGCAGACAGTGCCAGGCGATGTACAGCAGATAAACCGCGCCAACCACTTTCAACACGGTGAACAGCATCACCGATTGCTGGATGATCAGTCCGATACCCAGCAGCGAATAGCCCACGTGCAGCAGAATGCCCAGCCCGATACCCGCAGCCGACAGCAACGCGTTGCGCCGGTTCTGGGTCAGGGCCTGGCGCAGCATCACCGCAAAGTCCGGCCCGGGGCTCGCTACCGCCAACAGGTGCACCAGGGCCACCGTAAGAAATTCCAGCCAGTAATTCTGCACCTGTTTGCTCCTGTTAACGTAGTGACCTGTTGAGCCTTATGGTCGTAAGCCGATGAAGGTGATTGCCGGCAAGCATAGAAGGATTTTTTTCCGGTTTCACCTGTCAGGATTCCGTAAGCTTTCTATACTTATAACTTAACCTGCAGAAAAGACGGGAATTTCCGGTTTTCAGAGGAGGCCAGATGAACAAGCGTGACGTGGATGTAGCGATCATCGGCGCCGGCACTGCCGGCATGGTGGCTTACCAGCGGGTAGCAAAGAAAACCGACCGTGTGGTGCTGATCGAGGGTGAGCAGTACGGCACAACCTGTGCCCGGGTGGGCTGCATGCCCAGCAAATTGCTGATTGCCGCCGCCGAGCGGGCCCACGACCTGAAATCCGCCGGCGACTTCGGTGTGCTGGCTGGCGATGTCCGAATTGATGGCCGGCTGGTAATGCAGCGAGTACGTGCCGAGCGGGACAAGTTTGTGGCGCCGGTGGTCCGCTCCATGGAGAAACTGCCGGAAGAACATCGCCTGATGGGCCATGCCCGCTTTGTGGATGCCCACCGCCTGGAAGTCGGCGACCATACCGAAGTCCGTGCCGATCGCATCATCATCGCCACCGGCTCCCGCCCCAACATACCGGGTATCTTCAAGGAAGCCCGGGACCGGCTGATTGTGAACGACGACATCTTCGACTGGCAGGACCTTCCAGACTCTGTCGCGGTCTTCGGCCCCGGGGTCATCGGCCTGGAGCTGGGGCAGGCATTAAGCCGGCTGGGGGTTAAGGTGCACCTGTTCGGCGTCAGCGGCGGCATCGGCGGCCTGCGGGATGAGAAAATCCGTGACTACGCGCTGAAAACCTTCAGCGAAGAGTTTGCCTTCAGCCCGAAAACCGAAACCCGCCGGGTGGAACGGACAGACGGTGGTGTGCAGATTACCTGGCTGGAAGACGGCAAAGAGCACCAGGAAACCTTCGACTATCTTCTGGCGGCCACCGGGCGCCGGCCGAATATCGATAACCTGGACATCCAGAACGCCGGCATCGAGCTGGACGACCGGGGCATGCCGGAGTTTGACCCTTACACCCTGCGCTGCGGCGACAGCCATATTTTTATCGTCGGGGATGTGAATAACCACCGGCCGTTGCTGCATGAGGCCGCAGATGAAGGCCGCATCGCCGGAGACAACGCAGCGGCATATCCGGAGGTACAGACCGGATTGCGCAAAACCCCGCTGGCCGTGGTGTTCAGCGATCCGCAGATTGCCTCGGTGGGCCTGACCATTCACCAGGTGGATGAAAAGTGCCGGGGCTGCTTTGCCGTCGGAGAAGTAAGTTTCGAGAACCAGGGACGCAGCAAGGTGATCGGCAAGAACCGGGGCCTGCTGCGGGTGTATGGCGAACATGGCAGCGGATTGTTCATGGGCGCGGAAATGTTCGGCCCTGCGGCCGAGCATATTGCCCACCTGCTGGCGTGGTGCGCCCAGAAGCGGATGACCGTGAGCGACATGCTGGAAATGCCGTTCTACCATCCGGTGATTGAAGAGGGCTTGCGATCAGCCCTGAAAGACCTGAACAGAAACCTGAAACTGGGCCCGGAGCCCGCGGAAGGCTGCATGGACTGCGGCCCGGGTGTTTAACCCGGGCCGCTGGCGGAGCTGATCTGTGTCAGTTCACTATGACGTGTGATGTTGCAAGCTTACCGGTGTGGCGGCAGCGTCCCTTGCATTTTGCTGGTGCCGCGCCCATATCTTCTCATGGAAGAAGTAGGCCACGGTGTTGATGGCCGGTTCCACCATGGCAATCAGGCTGCCGATCAGGATGTCACCGGTCAGCAGGTAGGCCACGGTGAAGGCCACGGTAAAGTGGGTGATGGCGAAGGTAATCGTTTTCAAAACCGACTGATCACCTTTCGTGCTGTGCTCGTGGACAAACAGTTTCAGCGTACTCATGATCAACTCCGCATTTATCAGGTCTATGATTCAATTTAAGACCAAACGAGAATTATTTCCAAATAGATTGTGCGATATCCTGCAATAGGTTCGAGCTATAAGATTTCAGGCTATCGAATAAGTTTTTACTATCAATGACATTAAGGAATGGAACTGGGCCCAGGGCCCGGAACTGACTTAGAGTAGTAATCAGAGACAACCCGACGACGAATCAGGAGGTTCAAATGGGTAAGAACTTTATTGGTCTGGATACCGAAAAAACCGCCGCACTGGCTAGCTCACTGAATGATCTGCTGGCCAACTACCAGATCTTTTACATGAACGTGCGTGGTTACCACTGGAACATCAAGGGTGAGAACTTCTTCCTGCTGCACGAGAAATTCGAAGAGCTGTACAACGACCTTCTGCTGAAAGTGGATGAAATTGCCGAGCGTGTACTGACCCTGGGCCACCGCCCGGCTCACGCGTTCAGCACCTACATCGAAACCGCCGAAGTGCCGGAGCGCAAAGACGTATCCAACGGCAAAGAAGCGGTTGAGAACATTGTTGAAAGCTTCGGCAAGCTGATTGCCAAGCAGCGCGAACTGCTGGAGCTGGCCGGTGAAGCCGGTGATGAAGGCACCTCTGCCCTGATGAGCGATTACATCTCCGGGCAGGAGAAAGACGTGTGGATGTACCGGAGCTACCTGGGCCAGTAAGCCAGGCAGAGCGGTAACCTGAAATGGCGGCTCCCCGGAGCCGCCATTTTTGTATGTGCGTCATCGGCTTGTCTTTTTTCTGACGCGGTTTTGTCATCTGTTTGCCATAGCTTGGGTCGTCATTTACACACCGACGACACAACCCGAGGTAAACATGATTTTCCAGCGAACCCTTCTGACCTCCGCCATTCTGGCCACCACCGTTGGCCTTGCTGCCTGCGCTACCGGCAGCGGTTCTGAAACCCAGCCCAGGGCTTCCTTGCCGGGCCTGATCGAACTCAATGTACTGGGAAGCTCCAAGGCCCCGGGCAATGTGTTCGACGAAAGCGCCGCCGAAATCGTCGCCCATGATGCTGCCAACCAGCGTCTGTTTGTGGTGAATGCCAATGCGGCCACCGTGGACGTACTGGATATTCGTAACCCGTCTGCACCGGTGCTGGTTAACACCATCGACGCCAGCCGCGAAGGCGCCTCCGCTAACAGTGTGGCGGTGTATGGTGACCTGGTCGCCGTCGCCATCGAAGCCGAGGTGAAGCAGGACAACGGCAAGGTTGTGTTCTACAACGCATCTGATCTGTCCAAGGCCGGTGAAGTGACCGTGGGCGCCTTGCCAGACATGGTGACTTTCACCCGCGATGGTCAAAAAGTGCTAGTTGCCAACGAAGGTGAACCGAATGACGACTACTCACACCGCCACATCCAGCGGCGGCACCTGCTGGTGTAAAAACCACTTCTCTGTCACTACCTTCCGGGTAAACCAGTGCGAGCGCATCAGGGTGCTGGCAATGGGTTGCTTGAGCCATTCAGGCAGGTCAAAGCCATGCTCCTGTTCGGAGGCGCGATTGCCAAAGCGGGTGGCAATTTGTTCGCCGTAGGACTGCAGGGAAATCGCAGAATAGTCCGGGGCTTCCTGTATCACTTTCGCAGCCATCAGGGCCGATTCGATGGCCGGGCGGATGCCTTCGCCGCTCTGGGTGTAGGCCAGTCCTGCAGCATCACCGATCAGCAACACACCGTTGTCCACCAATGGCCGGTCGGCGTGGGCATACAGCAGATAGGCGTGACCCTTGAACCGGCCGGGCAGGTCGGCGGGAATGCGGCCGGCCTGTTTCATATCTTCTACAAAGGCTTCCAGGTGATCCGTCAGCCGGTGGTTGTCTTCCCGGCCCAGGCCAATGTTCAGGTAGCTGCCTTTTCGGAACACCCAGGCATAGCCCTTGAGATCGCGGCAGAACCAGAGTTCGGGGGTATCGCCCCGGGCTTCGCAAGAGCGGGCCTGTTCCGGAGTCATCTCGAACTCTACTTCCTTGGCCGCAACCACGGTTTCATGCTTGCCGGGGCCGTTGCCCAGCTGCCGGGCTACCGGGCAGAAGTGACCGCCGGCGCCCACCAGTAACGGCGCCTGCCATTGTTCGTTGATTACCCAGTTGCCGTTGTCACGGGTAATGGATTTTACCGGCGTACCCAGCTGTTTGGTGCAGGACACCCGGCCAAGCAGGTAGTCATCAAACTCGCAGCGGCGGATGCCGTAACTGACCACTTCACCGTGGTTGTTCTCCACCGCGTCCTGGCCCATCATGCCGATGCGGAAGCGGCGAATGGGTTGCAGGGTGCGGCCATTGCCATACTCGTTGGCATCAATATCCAGGCTTGCCAGTACCGCGGGGGTTACCCAGCCTGCGCAGGTTTTATCCCGGGGGAATTCGGCCTTGTCGATAATCAGCACCTGCTTGCCCGCGCCCTCCAGCGCCCGGGCCAGGGTAGAGCCGGCGGGTCCGGCGCCGACAATGATCACATCGTAGTAATCCATCAAATGCCCTCCGGTGTGGCTGGGAAGGTATAAAGATCCTGCCGGCTCCGGGGCAGCTGATTGTTATCGCCGTGGGTGAATACCACCTGGAACAGCTGCAATGAGCCGGCCCGGAAGGCTGCAATGGAGCCGGCCAGGTACAGCCGCCATGCCCGGGTGAAGTGCTCGTCGTACATCTCCGTTACCTTGTCCTGGTTGGCGGTGAAATTGTCCATCCAGTGGCTCAGGGTCTGGGCGTAGTGCAGGCGCAGGTTTTCCACATCCAGCACCGAGAAATCGCCGTGTTCGCAGAGTTCCATAAACTCGCCAATGCTGGGGGGGTAGGCGCCGGGGAAAATCCGTTTCTCGATCCAGGCGTTCATCAGCATCGGCCGGTTGCGCCCGATACTGTGCAGCAGGGCAATGCCATCGGGTTTGAGGGAGCGTTTGATCAGTTCCGACAGGGCGGGGTAGTTGTCCTTGCCCACATGCTCCAGCATGCCGATGGAGACGAAGGCGTCGTACTGGCCTTCAATGTTGCGGTAGTCGTCTTCCACATAGGTGACCAGGTTATCCAGGCCCTGCCGCTCTGCTTCGGCCCGGGCATAGGCCAGCTGCTCCCGGGAAATGTTGTAGGCATGCACGGTTACCCCGTAGTTGCGAGCCATATAACGGGCCAGGCCGCCCCAGCCGCAACCGGCTTCCACCACGGTCATGCCCGGTTTCAGGCGCAGTTTGCGGCACACATGTTCCAGCTTGGCCAGTTGGGCCTGTTCCAGGGTCTTGTCTGCCTGCTCGTAATAGGCGCAGGTGTACTGCATTTCCGCACTATCCAGCCACAGCTGGTAGAACTCGTTGCCCAGGTCGTAGTGGTGGTGGATGTTTTCCCTGGCTTCGGAAATCCCGGTAGGCCGGGGGTTGTGGTTGCGCCAAAGTGCATCCAGCCATTTCGGCCACTTCTGCCGGGCCGCATGAACCGCCCGGTACATGGCCTCCATAAGATCCGGCAGGTCGCCGTCTACTTCCAGCCGGCCGGCGCTGTACAGGTCTCCGAACGCCAGGTTGGGATTGGCCACCAGTGAATACAGGGCTTTGGGGTCGGCCAGGCTCAGGGTGAACCGGGCGGGTTGCTGCTCCGGTTCGGTGGTCTCGCCGTTCCACAGGCGGAAGCGCACCGGTGGCGAACCGGCCATACGCATCAGCTTGGCCACCAGCCAGCGCTCGTAGCTGTGGGGTTCCCGGTCGGTCTGGCTGTTCTCCAGGGGCAGGGTCAGCACATGGCCCTGGGCTCTTGGGTCGCTTCCGCTATATTCCGGTTTGCGGGCGGTGTTCTGTGTCACGGCAGGCTCTCCCTTTGTTCTCTGTACTCCTGTGCGGTCCCGAAATCAGGCTGAGAGTCGCGTTTCTGATTCAGTATAGAAAATGATCAGGATTTGTCAGGTATTGGCGAAAACGGAGGGCAAAGCAGGGAGAAAAGCGGGATCGGGCGGGTGCCCGATCCCGGAAGGTACAAGTCTTAGTAAGTAGCGCTCATGCCAAACCATTCCGGGAAGATGACGATCAGCGCCAGCACCAGAATCTGGATCAGTATGAATGGCACAATGCCTTTGTAGATATCGATCGTTCGGACATTCGGTGGTGCCACCCCTTTCAGGTAGAACAGTGAGAACCCGAAGGGTGGTGTCAGGAAACTGGTTTGCAGGTTCATGGCCACCAGAATGGCAAACCACAGCATGTTGATGCCCAGCGCTTCCGCCACCGGCGCCAGGATCGGCACGATGATGAACGAAATCTCCACGAAGTCGATAAAGAAGCCCAGAACCAGGATCACCAGCATGGCCAGGATGATGAAGCCCCACTGTTCGCCCGGCAGCATCAGCAGCCATTCTTCCAGAAGGTAGTCGCCGCCGGTGTAGCTGAACACCATGGAGAAGGCGGTGGCACCGATCAGGATGGCGAACACCATGGCGGTTACGCTGACGGTATCCTTGGCCGCATCCCACACCATCTTGAACGAGAACTGGCGATAGATGATGGCCAGGACCACCGCACCCACACCACCCAGTGCGGACGATTCGGTGGGGGTGGCAATGCCGGTAAAGATCGAGCCAAGCACCACCACAATCAGTGCCAGCGGCGGGATAATCGCGAGCAACGCATCGCGTATTTCCTTGCCACGGCTGATGCTGTCATCCGGCGGCATGGCCGGCGCTGTCTGGGGCTTGAGGCGGGTGATCACCAGGATGTAGATAATGTACAGGCCGATCAGAACGATGCCGGGCATCACTGCGGCCTTGAACAGGTCGCCCACCGGCAGGCCCAGCACATCCCCCAGAATGATCAGGATAATGGACGGCGGCACAATCTGGCCCAGGGTGCCGGACGCACAGATAGTACCGGTGGCCAGGCGCTTGTCGTAGTTATGGGCCAGCATCACCGGCAGGGAGATCAGGCCCATGGCCACCACACTGGCGCCGACCACACCGGTGGACGCAGCCAGCAATGCGCCCACCAGGATGGTGGAGATAGCCAGGCCGCCCGGCAGGCCGCCAAACAGCCGGCCCATGGACGTGAGCAGCTGCTCGGCCAGCCTGGTGCGCTGCAGCACCACGCCCATGAAGATAAACAGCGGCACGGCCATCAAGACGGTGTTCTGCATCACACTCATGATGCGGTAGGGCATGAACGCGAACAGATCCATGCCTTCAGCGAAGATGCCAAAGAACAGCGCCACGCCACCGAAGGTGAAAGCCACCGGGAAACCCAGCATCAGCATGACCAGTGCCACGCCGAACATAATCATGCCGATCATGCCAGACCTCCCGCACTGTGCTCGCCTTCGTATTCTTTATCACCTGCCATCACCCTCAGGGCGTAGGTGGCCATGTTCAGGCCGGCGGTCGCCATAAACACGGCAGAGAAAGGAATCACGGCCTTGATAATCCAGCGGTGTGGCAAGCCGCCCGGGTCGCCGCTGCCTTCACCCATCTGGTAGGCGTCCTGGGCAAAGCTATAACCGTAGAAGCCGATCAGGTAGGCGAAGGGGATTACAAAAATCAGGGCGCCAACCAGGTTAACCCAGGCTTTGCGCTTCTGGCTCCAGTTGGTGTAGAACACGTCTACCCGAACGTGGCTGTCTGTGCGCAGGGCATAGGGAATGCCCAGCAGGAACACCACCGAATACAGGTGCCATTCCATTTCCTGCATGGCGATGGAGACGTCGTTAAACACATACCTTGTGAGCACGTCGTAGAACACGTTGGCGGCCATCAGGATCATGGCAATGCACGCCACCCAGCCACACACTTTCGAGACCCAGGCCAGGCCCTCGTCCAGTTTTATTATCCAGCGCATCTGTACATCGTCCTCCGCAGAGCGGATTTTCTGTTCTGATTAGAAAGCAAAAAGCCGGGACCTCTCCAAGAGCGATCCCGGCTCTGTTGCTGCATGGCGCCCAGTTTACTCGACTTCCGCCATGGTGTTGAGATAGGCCCTTTCGGAAATATCCGTGTAAGCCCGGCTCTGCTCCTGGTAGCTCAGCTGGGAATCAATGATCTTCTTGGCGATTGCACTGTCTTCCGCCGCTTCTGTCAGCAGTTTTTTGTTGGCATCGTACATGGCCTGGAAGATGTCTTCCGGGAACTGTTTGATCTGTACGTTCGGGTAGTCTTGCTTGATGTTGGCCCAGGCCTTGGCGTTTTCATGCTGGGAATGTACCAGCATGTCGTAGGAGGCGGTGCGCATGGCTACCCGCATGATTTCCTGCAGGTCTGCCGGCAGGCGTTCCCATACACGCTTGTTGACCAGGAACTGCAGCTCGGTGGCCGGCTCGTGCCAACCGGTGTAGTAGTAATCGGCGATCTGCTGGAAGCCAAGACGCAGATCCAGGGCCGGACCTACCCACTCAACGGCATCAATGGTGTTGCGCTCAAGGGCTGTATACAGCTCGCCCGGGGCGATGTTGGTGGGGTTAACACCCACCTCGGCGAAGACTTCGCCAGCAAAGCCCGGGATGCGCATTTTCAGACCTTGCAGGTCTTCCAGCGACTTGATTTCCTTGCGGAACCAGCCGCCCATCTGCACACCGGTGTTGCCGCCGGGGAACGACAGCATGTTGTGGGGCTCATACACTTCCTGCATCAGCTCCATGCCGCCGCCGTGGTAGAACCAGGCGTACTGTTCCATGGCGTTCATGCCGAACGGCATGCTGGTGAAGAACAGGGTTTCCGGAACCTTGCCTTTCCAGTAGTAGGAGGCAGAGTGGCCCATGTCGTACTGGCCTGCCTTGACCATATCGAACACGCCCAGCGGCGCTTTGTGCTTGTTGGCGGAGTCGATGCGGATGGTCAGCCGGCCGTCAGACATTTTCTCGACGGTTTCGGCAAAACGCTTGGTTGTGTCACCGAAAATGGGAAAGTTGGGGCCCCAGGTTTCGGCCAGTTTCAGGGTGAATTTGTCTTGTGCCAGCGCCTGTGTGGCGGCAAATGTCGTTGCCACAGCCAGTACAGCCGCAGATAGAACAGAACGGATCTTCATTGCTCTTCTAACCTCTGATGTTGTTGTAATTGTCTTTGGCTCAGAGCCAGCCGCTTTTTGGGTGACCGGCTTGTTCTTGCAGTCTAGTTCACAAACACAATGGTTGTGCTATGCAGCTGCTCGAATTAAGACATATGTCTAAGGCCTCGGAGCTATACGAACGGTTTTCACAAATCGTTCATCCGGCCGATCTGGCTGGCCAGGCGCATGGCTTCATGTTCTTCCAGCGATTTCAGGTCTTCCAGCAGAGACTTGGCTTCGGGAATCTCTGCCTTGCCGATCAGGCTGTCGTAGAGCGCCATGACCTGATCATGAAAATCAAAGATCTCACGGGCAATACCGGCGAAGTCCAGCGCGGAGTAATCGGTACTGCAGGTCCGGTTTTTTTCGATGGGCTTGTGCACCCCGTAATCGTAAAGCCGGGTTTGCATGGCTTTCGGATCGGCCTGGTTTTCATACTCGGCCACCGCCTTTTCCAGCAGGGTCTCGTGGCTGCTGATGTAATCCAGCAGGGCACTGGCCCGCTCGTCTTTATGCTGGCCGGCCGATTCGTGCAGGCAACGCGCCAGGTGGGCGTGCAGTTGCCGGGTCCAGTCGATCAGGTCTGCGAAGGTTTTGATTTCCATACGGCATATCTCCGGTCAGAATGGCTGTTGAAATGTCGGTTTGTCTGTAAGTCTAGACAATATTCTCTGCCTGCCATGCCCTTTGCCTGTTGATCGGGATCATAAGCCTGATGAGTCGTAGCAATCCCTTCTGTTTCTTCCTGGTTCGCCGGGCCTGACCTGTGCCCGGGTAGGGTATATGATGATAGGAAACCTTGGTCAGGGAGCGAGTGAGATGACGGTAGAGCTGGGTATTATCGAAGGATTTTATGGCCCGGTGTGGAGCTGGGGCGAGCGGCGCCAGCTGGTTAACGCCCTGACCACCCATGGCTATGGTTTCTACCTGTACGCGCCCAAGGCCGATCCATACTTGCGCCGGCGCTGGCAGGAGCCGCATCCGCCGGAACAGGCTGAGGCGTTGGCGGATTTTGCCGGATTCTGCCGGCGCGAAGGGGTGCGTTTCGGTGTAGGGCTGAGCCCGTTCGAGGTGTTCAACAACTTCGATGACATCGCCCGGGATGCCCTGGCGAAAAAGCTGAAAATGCTGGATCGCCTGGGTATTCAGGAGCTGGCCATCCTGTTCGACGATATGCACCCGGATACCCCGGAACTGGCCCGAATCCAGGCCGGAATTATCCGGTGGGTGCAGGAGCACACCGCGGCTGCAAGAATCAGTGTGTGCCCCACCTACTATTCCGATGACCCGGTGCTGGACCGTGTGTTTGGCCAGCGGCCGGCGGATTACCTGGAAACCCTGGGTGCGGAGCTGGACCGCGATGTGCGGATTTTCTGGACCGGGGAGGAAGTCTGCTCCCGGGAGATTTCACCGGGCCACCTCAAACGTATCAGCAAGTTGCTGGGCCGCAAGCCGCTGCTCTGGGACAACTATCCGGTCAACGACGGCGACCGCATGTCCCGGCACCTGCACCTGCGCGGATTTACCGGCCGCCCTGCGGGCAACGCCGCCTATCTTTCGGGCCACGCCATCAACCCTGCGCTGCAACCGGTGCTCACCAGTATTCCGGCCATTACCCTGGCGGAATCCTATCGCCAGGGGCCGGATTACCAGTATGGCCAGGCGTTTTTGCATGCGGCAAGGGAGGTATTGGGGCTGGAGCTGGCGGAACAGCTGCACAGAGACTTGCTGGTGCTGCAGGATACCGGGCTGGGGCGTATCAGCGATGAGAAAAAACAGGCGCTGATGCACACCTACGATGCCTTTGATCACCCGGCTGCCCACGAAATTCTGCGTTGGCTGGCCGGGGATTACCAGGTTACCGACGAAATGGTGGCCACCCAGTAACCCGGTTACTCCAGGTAGTAGTCGAAGGTAGAGACTACACGCACGGTTTTTAACGGCTGCTGTTGTTCCGAAACCCCCGGGGCCTGGTCCCGGGCGAGGATCTGGAAAATCCCCTGATTGGCCCGTCGCAGGCCGCCGAGCTCGGCATCGGCATCCCGGGCAAATTGCTGGGCGGATTCCCGGGCGGCAGCGGTGGCTTCGGCGATCATTTGCGGCTTGATATCGTTCAGGCCACTGAACAAATAGGTGGGGCCGCCGGGGCCGTAGTCCGACGACAGCACCACACCGGAATCCACCAGTTCGCTCACGTTCTGTGCCGCCTGGCGGATACGGTCTATGTCGGTGCTGCGCACCATCAGGGTCTGGTTGATGATGTACTGCTGCTCGTTGTTGTTGCCGGAGTATGGATTGGCGCGGGTATCGGTAACATCCAGCCGCTGCAGTTCAACCGACGACTCCTCAATCGCCTGCAGTTTCAGAAAGGCCATGATGGCTTCGCGACTGCTGCGGGTTTTGTTCTGGGCTTCGTCCAGCGTGCTGCCGGTGGCGACAAAGCGGATTGGCCACAATGCAAGGTCTGCCTGCACCTCGCGTTCCGCCACGCCCTTGACCGTCACGTAGCGGTCGGCCGTGCGCAGCCCCATCAGTCCTTCGCTGAGCAGAGACGCGGCAAAAATGGCACACAGGCCGATGATCAGGGCAGAGACAACTTTCATGCTTACTCCTTGTGATTAATCACAGTTGGTCGTGGTGCGCTGGCCGAACCGGGCCTGCATGGCCTCTCGCTCCCGTTCCGGGTCTCGGAATTCCCGGGGCATGGGCTGGATAAAGTACAGATAGTCGCCTTTGTGGCGGTGCTTTGCCAGCGGCATGTCTGCTTCAGTGGCCGGCCATTCGACTGGTGAGATCACCGTGATATCCAGTTCCGGAGCCCGTTGTTCCAGCACCGCCACGGTACCAAGGCGCTGCTCGCTGTGGAAGGTGCCGCTGGTATGCACCAGTTGATGCCCGGGCCGGTTGCGGAGCGCTTCCACCATCCGGTGCGCCATGGTGTTATCCCGGAGCAGTTGGGCCTGGTAGGTGTTGAGCATGCGCCCGGAGAGTTCAGCCTGTTCCGTACCATGGCTGCCGCTGATGGCGTCTATGAACTTGTCCCGATATTCCGGGGTGTCCAGGAAGGCCTGCTGCGGCAGGGCTGAGCGCTGCGCTTCCGGCAACCTGTCCAGGTAAGCCTTACCCTCCCGGCCGACACAGCGAACCGTATCCGCCGGTGCGTTGGCGGCGATCACCGGTAGCTGATGCTGGCGCGCAAATTCCACCAGCGGCCGGTAGGAGGCCTTGTAGTTGTCCCAGGCGTTGGCGTCTTCCAGCATTTCGGTTTCGCCGGTTGTGCCGGCCAGGTAGGCATCCACGGCAGCCTGGTGGTCCAGGTTGAACTGTTCCATGCTCAGGATCTGGGCGGGGTTTTGCCGGTACAGGGCTTGTTGCAGCCGGGCCTGGAGTAGGTGGGAAGCGTGGTGGCCGTGGTACTCGCCGATCACTACGATATCGGTATCGGCCAGCTGGCGGGCCAGTTCCTGGACGGTAAGCGGGGTGCCGGTCTTCGCTGCCAAAACCACCGCATCGTACTGACTGGTGGGCCGTGCCGGGATGTTGTCCGCCGGCACAGCGGCGCACCCGGTGACGGTGGCGAGTGTTAACAGGAGGCTGGCGAATAAAGGTTTCATAGGAGCTTATACGCTTCGCCGCTCAGTCGGTTTTCTGGCGGGAGTCTTCGCGCCAGTCCGGGCCCAGCCGGGCTTCTACATATTCCCGGATAAACTGCCGGACCTTCTGGGACGGCGTGACATCTTCCTCTTTGCACAGGGCTTCAAAGACCTTTTTCTTTTCCGGGTCAATCAGCAGGGTGAGGCGTGCGGTTCGGTTTTCCTTGGGCATAGGTATCAACGCTCATGCTATGTTAATCAGGTTAACATTGAATGTAATCATAATGAGCATATAATGATAAGGTCTCGTTAGCAACCAGGAGCCGCCAGCCATGTCTCACCGTGCTCATCTTTTTTCGCTCAGATTCGCCCACGCTGTCCGTGAGGCCTGTATTGACGAGCGCTACACCGGTGGCCGTTTCCTGAAAGATGCGATGGCCGGCATCACGGTCGGCATCATCGCCATTCCGCTGGCCATGGCTCTGGCCATTGCCAGTGGCGTTGCGCCCCAGTACGGGCTGTACACGGCCTTTATTGCCGGCTTTGTGATCGCCCTGTTCGGCGGCAGCCGGTTCAGTATCTCCGGCCCGACCGCGGCCTTTGTGGTTATTCTCTACCCGATTGCCCAGAGCTACGGCCTGGGTGGCTTGTTGTTGGCCACCCTGATGTCCGGGGTGTTGCTGGTGATTATGGCGCTGATGCGTCTCGGGCGCTTTATCGAGTATATACCCGAGTCCGTCACTTTGGGCTTTACCGCGGGTATTGCCGTGGTGATTGCCACCCTGCAGGTGAAGGACTTTTTCGGTTTGCCAGTCGAGACCATGCCGGAACATTACTGGGACAAACTGGCGGTGCTGGGCCAGCAATTACCGGCGCTGGATGCCATGAGCACCCTGGTGGCGCTGGCTACGCTGGCGGTCATGCTGCTCTGGCCCCGTCTGAAAACCCCTGTGCCACCGCACCTGCCGGCGGTGGTGGTGGGTAGCCTGCTGGCGTTATGGATGAACAGCCAGGGGGCTGCCGTTGAAACCATCGGCTCCCGTTTCAGCTATCTGCTGCCGGATGGCAGCACCGGTGCCGGTATTCCGCCGTTCCTGCCGGACTTTGCCTGGCCCTGGCAGCAGGCGGGGGCAGCCGGTGAGCCGATAGGGCTGAGCTGGGAACTGTTCCGGGAGCTGATCCCGGCGGCCTTTGCCATTGCTATGCTGGGCGCCATCGAATCCCTGCTGTGCGCCGTGGTGCTTGATGGCATGACGGGCAAGCGCCACAGCGCCAACAGCGAATTAATGGGGCAGGGCATCGGTAACATTTTGGTGCCGTTCTTTGGTGGCATTACCGCCACTGCCGCCATTGCCCGCTCCGCTGCCAACTACCGGGCCGGCGCAGAATCGCCGGTGTCTGCGATGATCCATGCCGTGGTGGTGTTGCTGGCGCTGGTGTCGCTGGCCGGCATCCTGGCCTACCTGCCCATGCCCGCCATGGCCGCGTTGCTGGTGATGGTGGCCTGGAACATGAGTGAAGCACCGAAGGCGGTTCACCTTCTGAAAACCGCGCCCCGCAGCGATATCCTGGTGTTCCTGACCTGCTTCGGCCTGACCGTGGCGCTGGATATGGTAATTGCTATCACCACCGGGGTGTTGCTGGCGGCGGTGCTGTTCATGCGGGAAATGGCGCAGATGACCAAGGTGACCGATATTACCGGTAACAAGCGCATCGTACAGGCGGAGCTGCCCGAGGGCTGGCAGGTGTTCAAGATCAACGGCCCGCTGTTCTTTGCGGCGGCAGACCGGGTGTTTGGCGAGCTGGCAGGCCTGTCCCGGCAGGCCAGGGGCCTGGTGCTGTATATGGACGGTGTCACCATACTGGATGCGGGCGGTTTGTCGGCCCTGAACAAGCTGATTTCCAGCTGCCGGAATACCGGCACGGAAATAGTGATTGCGGACTTGCAGTTCCAGCCTTTGCGCACGCTGGCGAGGGCTGGCGTAAAGCCGGAGCCCGGTATCAGCCGCTTTTATCCCACACTGGAAGTGGCCCTGAATGGCGTTGTTTCTGGCGAAGCCTGAAAACTGCGATAAACTGCCCCGCATAGTTGATGCAAGGGGCAGCCATGCTTCCGTTCCGGATTGTTGATCGAATCAAGTTTGTTGTTGAGCGCCAGCTGGTCAAAGGTGCCGGCTTCCAGTTACTGGTGGTGGGCGGTTTTATCGGCCTGATTTCGCTGATTGGCGGCCTGCTGGTGGTGTTGCCGCCGGCCGGTGAGTTCAAGGATACCGGCTCCGCAGTCTGGTGGGCCTTCCTTCGCCTGACCGACCCCGGCTACCTGGGGGACGATGTCGGCACCTGGCAGCGCATTGTGTCTACCCTGCTGACCATCTCCGGCTATGTGGTGTTTATGGGCACCCTGGTGGCCATCCTCACCCGCTGGCTGATTGCCAAGATGGAAGACCTGGAGCGGGGCCTGACCCCGGTTACCCTGAAAAACCATGTGGTGGTGCTGGGCTGGACAGCCCAGACCCCGCCGCTGGTGGCTGAGTTGTTTGGTTCATCCGGCCGTATGCAACGTTTTCTGGAAAAGCACGATACCCAGAAACTTCGGCTGGTGGTGCTGGCGGAAGAAGCCAGTGCCGAACAGCTGCATGAACTGATCAACGAGCCGGGCGTGGGCCGCCGGGCCAGGGAAGTGATCCTGCGAAGCGGCTCGGCTATTCAGCCCGAAGCCCTGCACCGGGTCGCCTGCCTGGACGCTGCGGCAGTGATTGTGCCCAGCCAGGGCCATGATGCCGGCAGCCTGGTGACCTCCGATATCGAAACCGTCAAAGCCCTGTTGTCTATCGCCGCCCAGGCCCGCCATTTCAGTTCTCCGTTGCCGTTTGTGGTGGCAGAAATCCAGGACATGCGAAAGCTCCCGGTGGTCGAGCGGGCCTATCCCGGCTCGGTCGAGGTGGTGGCCGGCGATGCCACCATCAGCCGCCTGATGGTACAGAACGTACTGCACCCGAACCTGTCCGAGGTCTACAACGAATTGCTGACCGCCGGTGAAGGCAACGAGATCTTTGTGCGGGGAGGCGAAACCGCCGAGGGCCTGACCCTGAGCGAGCTGGCAACGCAGCGGCCCCATGCCGTCGTGCTGGGCTTGCTGCAGCCGGCAGCCAAAGGCTGGCAGGTTAATCTGCTGGCGCCGTCAGATACGGTGATCCGGAATGAAGACCGGGTAGTGCTGATGGCCAGCGACTATGAACACACGGGGCCGGATGCCAAGGTGGACTCCCTGGCGGCAGTGGAACGCATCAGCGGCTCTGTGCAGCCAAGCCGCCAGCAGGGGCCTCACCGGGTGCTGGTTCTCGGCTGGAACCGACGGGTGCCGAGCCTGGCGGCGGAGTTTGGCAGCTACGCCGGGCGACAGTTCCAGCTGGACATGGTATCGGCAACACCGCTGGAAGAGCGTCAGCGTGAGATGTCCCGCTATGGCGTGGACCTTGAACGGATCAATGGCCGCCTACTGGAAGCCGATTACATGGTGGAAGAAGACCTGCGCAAGCTGGCGCCGGCCAGTTACGACACCGTGATGTTGCTGAGCAGCGACCGGATAGGCTCCGGGGAAGAGGCCGATGCCCGTGCCATGGTGGGTTACCTGCAACTGGAAGATATTCTGTCGGAATCCACCCGCCGGCCCCAGGTTATTATGGAGCTGAGTGATCCGGACAACCGCCACCTGTTGTATGGCCATCAAAGTGAAATGCTGATCAGCCCGATGATTCTGAGCCACGTCCTGGCCCAGGTGGCTTTACGAAGGGAATTGCGGGTGGTGCTCGACGAGCTGTTCACGGCCGGCGGCGCCGAGATCCAGTTCCGTGATCCCCACGACTACCCGCTGCCGGCCAGCGCGACCTTCCAGTTACTGGAGAAAACAGTCGCGGCCCGGGGCGAGATTGCGCTGGGTGTATTCAGGGCCCGGGCCGATGAGCGGGGGCGCCACCTGGTCATGAATCCGCCCCGTAAACAGTACCTGGACCTGCAGGAGGGCGACCAGTTGCTGGTGATGTGCAAGACCTGAGGTTGGCCCGGTTCAGTCGATGGTATCGAGAAGGGCAGCCATGATGTCGTCCATCACTACAAAGCCGCACATTTCGTTGTCTTTCAGTACCAGCAGTCGCTTGACCCGGTAATCGGACATCAGGGTGGCGGCGTGCTTGAGGGCGAGGTTTTCGCCCACGCTGATCACCGGTCTGGCGCAGACATCGTAGACATTCAGCAGATCGATATCGCCATCCTCTGCAATCACCGATTTGAGTACGTTGGTATAGGTGATCAGCCCCCAGGCATCGTGTTCGCTCTGGCGCTCGACCACGAGGGATTTCACGTTGTGGTGCTTCATCAGCGTCAGTGCCTCCCGCAGGGTTGCGAAGGGCGAGATCTTGATGATGTCTTTGACCATCACATCTTTGACCAGTTTCATGAGCGCTCTCCGATCAGATTGAGTCTTTCAGGTGTTGTTCGAATTTTTCCACCTGGGCCATGTCGATGCCACCCAGGTGCTCCAGCGGAACGGTAAAGATCAGGCCCTGGGAGTCTGCCGGGTCCGGCATGATCACCTTCTGCAGGGCTTTGAGAATCTCCAGCGACAGGCCTTTTTCCAGCACCATCAGGAGCACGCTCTGGCTGCCGTCGTAGGTCAGGCCGAAGAACGTCTTCTTGGCGGTGTTGCTGATGCCGCGGCCGGTCATGACGGTAATGCCGCCGGCGCCGAGTTCGCGGGCTGCATCGATGCAGTCCTGTTCCAGGTCTTCAGGGACAATTGCTACCAGTGCAGAGAACTTCATTGGGTTTCCTTCCTGCGTTCAGATCGGTATTGGGACACGATGGCATAGGTCATCACAGTAACGATCGGGAAGATCGAGGCAAAGGCAATCAGGCCAAAACCGTCGATCAGGACATTACGGCCTTCTATGCTGCTGGCCAGTCCAATCCCCAGGGCCGTTACCAGCGGTACCGTGACTTCCGAGGTGGTCACGCCGCCAAGGTCATAGGCCAGTGCCACGATGTATCGGGGGGCGAGCAGGGTGAGCAGAATCACCAGAATATAGCCGCCCATAATGTAATAGTGAATGGAATCTCCGGTAATGATCCGGTGCACACCAATGGTGATGCCAACGGCCACCCCCACAGCTACCAACAGGCGAATGGCATTGCCGTTGAGGGCACCCGCGGCGGCTTCTTCCGCCTGCTTGCCGATGGCGATCAGTGCCGGTTCTGCCATGGTTGTGGCAAACCCGATCATCAGGGCGAAAAGGTACACGGGCGCATAGCTGTCCATGGCCATCAGTTGCTCGGCCATGCTGGTGCCGATGGGGAACAAGCCCAGTTTCAGGCCGACAACAAAGGCATACAGGCCGAGGATCACCAGCGCAAAGCCGAAGGCAATCTTCTTCGGATTGCTCAGCTTCCGGCGTAACACCAGGTACTGGAAGAACAGAACGGTGATGATGATCGGCAGCACATCCCTCAACATGCCGGCCAGGTCGAGCAGGGCCGCAATTATGCCGGACTTCGCCGGGGCTTCCGTAACCTGCGCTGTGATGGCCTCCATGGCTGCGGCCCCGGTGCCGCCGGAGTAAACCACCATGCCGTACACCTGCACGGTGATCATGGGCACCATGACGGACAGTGCCACCAGGCCAAAGCCATCAATCAACGGGTTCCGGCCCCGGATCGAGGCCGCCAGGCCGATGCCGAGAGCGGCGATCAGGGGCACCGTCACCACATTGGTTGTCACCCCGCCGGAGTCATAGGCCAGCCCGACAATTTCCTCCGGCGCAAACCAGGTAACAATCACCACGATGACGTAGCCGGTGATCATGAACCAGTGCAGCGGGTAGCCGAAAATGGTGCGGAAAACCCCCAGGGCAACGACGAACCCCACAGAGACAGCCACCAGTATCCTCAGGGTGAGGCCGTCAATTCGCCCCTCACTGATGGTCTGGGCCTGCTCTGCCACTGCAATCAGCGCGGGCTCGGCAATAACCGCTGAAAATCCCATGGCAAAGCCGAACGATAGCAGTATGGCCAGGGAGCCCTTGCGGGCGAACTGGTTCGACAGGCTTTTGCCCACCGGGAAAATGCTCAGCTCCAGTCCCTGTAAGAACAATGCCACGCCCACGGCAACAATTAACAGGCCGATGGCCATGCTGCCGAGGTCATCCGGCACCTGCTGCAGAATAACCAGCTGGAAGAAACCGACCACCACGACGATGGGTAACAGATTTTTCAGAGCGTGTAACAACGAATGCAAAAAGGACCGGATATAAAACACGGAGAGCCCTTGTAGGTGCCAGGTGGACGCTGTGGCTGATCCAGGTCAGCCCGGTTAATCCTAACATGGGATATGCTGGGGGCAATCAAAGAGTTCAGCCCGCGTGCAGGGGGTATTTTTCAGGCATTTAGACCTGCTGATGGGTATTCACAGAAAAAATGCCGAAAATACACCATATAAATTTCAATTATAAATTCGAAAGCACTAAAGTTACGCCCAACGTCATCACCTGCCGGGTTTGTCAGACAGGTGGTTGGCCTCGGAAGCTGCTGGCCGCAGCGTTCCGAACCTTTTGAACATAAACGTAGAAAGGATAGAGATCATGCCCTACGCACAAGACGTCGACCAAATCGCTTCCATCCTGAAGCAGAACCCGACCTGGAACGCCATCAACCCGAAGCACGCTGCCCGCATGCGCGCCCAGAACAAATTCAAGACTGGTCTGGACATCGCCAAGTACACCGCCAAGATCATGCGTGAAGACATGGCTGCGTACGATGCTGACTCTTCCCAGTACACCCAGTCCCTGGGTTGCTGGCACGGTTTCATCGGCCAGCAGAAGATGATCTCCATCAAGAAGCACTTCGGCACCACCAAGCGTCGTTACCTGTACCTGTCTGGCTGGATGGTTGCTGCCCTGCGCTCCGAGTTCGGTCCGCTGCCTGACCAGTCCATGCACGAGAAGACTGCTGTTTCCGGCCTGATCGAAGAGCTGTACACCTTCCTGCGCCAGGCTGACGCATGGGAACTGAACCACCTGTTCCGCGCCCTGGACGAAGCTGAAGAAGCTGGCGACAGCGCCAAGGCTGCTGAGCTGATCAAGCAGATCGACAACCACGAAACCCACGTTGTGCCGATCATTGCCGACATCGACGCTGGTTTCGGTAACGCCGAAGCGACCTACCTGCTGGCCAAGCAGATGATCGAAGCCGGTGCTTGCTGTATCCAGATCGAGAACCAGGTATCTGACGAGAAGCAGTGTGGCCACCAGGACGGTAAAGTAACTGTTCCGCACGCCGACTTCCTGTCCAAGATCAACGCGGTTCGCCTGGCGTTCCTGGAGCTGGGTGTAGACGACGGTGTTATCGTTGCCCGTACTGACTCCCTGGGTGCTGGCCTGACCAAGCAGATCGCTGTAACCAACGAGCCGGGTGACCTGGGCGACCAGTACAACAGCTTCCTGGACGGTGAGTACATCGACGACGCTTCCCAGATCGAGAACGGCGACGTTGTGATCAAGTCCAACGGCAAGCTGCTGAAGCCGAAGCGCCTGGCCTCTGGCCTGTTCCAGTTCAAAGCTGGCTCTGGCGAAGACCGTGTTGTTCTGGACTGTATCACCAGCCTGCAGAACGGCGCAGACATGCTGTGGATCGAAACCGAGAAGCCGCACGTTGGCCAGATCGCTGCCATGGTTAACCGCATCAAGGAAGTGGTACCCGACGCCAAGCTGGTTTACAACAACAGCCCGTCCTTCAACTGGACTCTGAACTTCCGTCAGCAGGTATTCGACGCATGGAAGGAAGAAGGCAAAGACGTATCTGCCTACGACCGTGCCAAGCTGATGAGCGCCGAGTACGACAACACCGAGCTGGGTCAGCTGGCTGACGAGTGGTGCCGTAACTTCCAGCGTGATGCGTCCCGTGAAGCAGGTGTATTCCACCACCTGATCACTCTGCCGACGTACCACACTGCGGCTCTGTCTACCGACAACCTGGCCAAGGGCTACTTCGGTGACGAAGGCATGCTGGCCTACGTTGCTGGTGTACAGCGTCAGGAAATCCGTCAGGGCATCGCTACTGTGAAGCACCAGGACATGGCCGGTTCCAACATCGGTGATGACCACAAAGAGTTCTTCGCTGGTGAAGCGGCTCTGAAGGCCGGTGGTAAAGACAACACCATGAACCAGTTCGGTTAATCGACCGGTCCATGATGTTCCGGTGAGGGCGCAGCCCTCACCGACCACAGAAAACCCCGCATGGCTTGCGCCCTGCGGGGTTTTTGTTTTTTGACACCGGCGTTTCGGTCTATGTGACTGATTTCTGGTGCCAAGAGACTTTCTGCAGTGGTACAGAGGCGACAGGCTGTTTCAGCACTGCAACAGGTTGGAGGTCGGCTGGAAATCCGGGGATTGTACTGAGTGCCGAAAGTGGCTTTTTATTCAGTATGTTATGGGGCTTGACCTGGAGTTGGCACGGTAATCGCTCTTACCGTTGTACGGATCTGGACCTTGGCTTACCCGACTACCTGAGGGACTGGGGCGGATCCCGTTAAGCCAATCCCATCAAAAGGACATGACATCATGAAAACTAAAAAAACTCTGCTGGCAGCTGCTATCGCTCTGGGCCTGGGTCTTTCCGCAGGCGCATACGCCGACCTCGGTGGTGATGGTAGCCCGAACGTGAATGCTGATGAGGGATCCGGAAACACCAATTCCGGTAACGACAACTCAACCACCAATACAACCACAACCACTGACAACACCGATAATTCAGACAACAGCAGCAGTCTGAATGATGCCTTCAAGATTTCCGACGCGGGTAACAACATGTCGGACAACTCGGATAACTCCGATAACAGCGACAATTCCGATAACAGCGACAATAGCGACAACAGCTCCAGTGTTGCTGACTCGTTCAAGATTGCCGACACCGGCAACAACATGTCGGATAATTCCGATAACAGCGATAACTCCGATAATTCGGATAACTCGGATAACTCCGACAACAGTTCCAGTGTCTCAGATTCGTTCAAGATCGCGGACACCGGCAACAACATGTCAGACAACTCCGATAATTCTGACAACTCTGATAACTCAGACAACTCGGATAACTCCGATAACTCCGATAACTCCGACAACAGCACCAGCGTGAACGACTCGTTCAAGGTTGCTGACAGCGGCAACTCGGACAATTCGGATAATTCCGATAACTCAGACAATTCGGATAACTCTGATAACTCAGACAACTCCGATAGTTCCGACAACAGCACCAGCGTGAACGATTCGTTCAAGATAGCCAGTGACAGTTCGGACAACTCCACCACCAACACTGACTCCAACAACAGCGACAGCAGTGACAACTCTGACAACAGCACTACTACGCTGAACCTGTCGATGGAAGTGTTCATGAACGACGCCGAGCTGAGTGGTTCGGTCACCGGCAGCAACGTCACCTATGGCGATGCCAATGGTGGTGGCTCCTACGTTGACACCCGGACCTCCAACGAGATCTCCGGTGGATCTGCCAACTTCACCGGTGTGGGCGCCATTGCCCAGAACGCCGGCGTTGGCAGTGTGACCCAGGCCAACGTGAGCGTGATGTCTAACCTGAGCGCAGGTGGCAACTAAGGCCATGTGGGCTGCCCCTTGCGGGCAGCCCATACATGACAGGAGATGTGTCATGGCCAGAATGATCAAAAGGGTACTGGTGCTTGTGCTGGCAGGATTGCCGTCACTGGCCGTTGCCCAGGACTGGGCAGGCTTTGAACCCATGGATTCGGGACAGCTCGAAGCGGCCAGCGGCCGGCAGGGCATCCCCATCCAGTGGCAGCTGAACGAGACTGAGCAGAATGCCATGGTCAGCGACAACGTATTGTCGGGAAATATTCTGACCGGTGATAACCGGATTTCTGACCAGGCGTTCCAGAACATGAGCGGTGTGGCCACGGTTATCCAGAACACCGGTAACCAGGTGGTGATCCAGGACAGCACCCAGATCAACATTCTTCTTAACCAGTAATCCGGAGGTGGGCTATGGCGATTCAGGCAAAGGTGCTGGCTGGTGCCTTGGGCTGTGCGCTCTGGTCCACCGTTTTTGCCGGTACGATTCTGGTACCCGGAACCGGTGGTGATATTCCCGTATCGGTCAGCAGTTTTCAGGACCGGCGTTTCACTGACGTGATGCGGCAGCAATACGATTTCAGTTGTGGCTCGGCGGCGCTGGCGTCTTTACTGTCGTTCCACTACGACCGCCCGGTTACCGAGCAGGAAGTGTTTGCCGATATGCTGGCCCTGGCGGATCAGGACAAGGTGCGCCAGCAAGGCTTCTCGATGCTGGATATGAAGCGTTACCTGGAGGCTGAGGGTTATCAGGCGGATGGGTTCAGAATGCCGCTGGCGGGTATCCGCGACCAGGTGCGGGTTCCGGTGATTGCGTTGGTAACCCTGGGTGGCTACCGGCATTTCGTGGTGATCAAGGGCATCAGTGATACAGAGGTGTTGGTGGGCGATCCGGCCCGGGGCCTGAAAGCTTACAGCGTGGCGGAGTTCGAACAACACTGGGATGGCTCGGCGTTTGTAATCCGCAGCCACCTGGATCAGGGACGTGCGGGCTTCCTGGCAAAAAATGACTGGCCGGGGCTGGCCCGGGCGCCGTTGTTCAAGGGGCTGGGAAGCCCGGCTTTGGGCCATACCCTGCCGTACTGGCCCAGCACACAGGATTGGTGAGGCTATGAAACGCAAAGCGTGCTTTCTGGTTGCCTTCTTGATACTTGCCGGCACAGCAGGGGCGGAGCTGAAGCTGCCCGTACAAGCCCTGCCGGATGCCGAACTGGCGATGCTGCGTGGCGGTTTCGTGCTGGATGGCCTGGAGGTTGCCATCGGCCTGGAACAGTTGGTGGCTGTGAACGGTGAAACCCTGGTGGTGAACCGGCTGAATATCCCTGACCTGAACCAGGCCATGAGCAGCGACCGGTTAACCCAGCAGATGCAGCAGATGGAAACGGTCATGAACGTTCAGGCCGCCGGTGCTGCCGGGATGTCGCTGACTTCTGCCCCGGTGGGTAATGGCGGCTGGATGACGGTGCTGCAGAACAGTCTGGACAGCACCACCATCCAGCACATCCGCACCCTCAATATCGAGCTGAACAATCTGGGCGGGGCTTACCGGTTCCCGAGGGATTCCGGCTTGCCCCTGTTGCCCTGAGGCTGCCTTACAGGTTGATCGGCAGTTTCAGGGTGATTTCACTGTTCGGCGCGCTGTCTGTTACCCCCACCGCGACGGTCAGGCTCAGGGTTGTGGAGTCTGATACCCGGTGGGACAGTCCGAAGGCCAGTGAGCCCACCTGGATGCGGTCAAAGTTGGCGGCAAACAGGTCGTTGCCGAACTCCAGGGTGGTCTTGCGGATCACCGAGTGGTCATAGCCCAGGCTGAACGAGGTGCGTTCGTTGAACGCGAAGCCCATGCCGAAACCGAAGCGCACCACATCGCCGGGGTCGACCGTGCCGCCGTTCTCGAAGCCCTGGTCTTCCTCGATGGTCCACACGTAGCTCAGATTGCCGAACAGCACGGCAGGGTCTGACGGGTAGATGAAGGATATTCCGGGTTCTACGGACCAGAAGCCGGAGCCGGTTGGGCGCTCAGCCAGTTCGAAACCAATCGGGTTGCCTTTGTTGTCGGTGAGGACTTTCTGCTCGACATCATAAGGGCCGTCTCCGGTTGGGGCCTTGGCCCGGAAGGTGCCGATCAGGTAGGGCCAGCCATCCAGGCCATCGTTCAGCTGGTAACGCAGGGAAAGCTCGACATCTCCAAGTCCGTCACCGGAGGATTCGCGGACAAAATCGACCGGTGTTCCGTCGAAAACCTCCCGCTCCCGCAAGTCTTCGTTGATGCTCAGGTATGGCACCCGAAAACCTGCCTCGAACCGGCTGGTAAAACCGTACTTCAGGGAGACTGCACCCACGAAGATATCCCGCTGCACTTCCGAGATGTTGATCAGCCCGATCAACAAGGCAGGAATCACGGTATAGCCCTCAATGGCGACCCGGGTCGCGTTGCTGTGGGCGTGGGAAAATGACGGCTCGATGGTAAACCGCCCCGGCCGGGTGACAATGCCCCGGTCTGCGGTGATTGAGGCAATATCCGTGGCTGCATCCTGGGCCCGGGCATCCGCCTCGGCTTTAACGGTTGTTCCAACCGGTTGCTGCGGGCTGGTTCGGCTGCTGATTCCACCGGAGGTAAATTCCGGCGTTGGTGGTTCTGCGTGAGCAAGGGGTATCAGTGCGGCGGCGAGTGCCAGAGCGGACAGTTTTGTGTTCATGATCCTTCTCCGTTACCCCGGTCAGGGTTTTGGTGGGAGCTGTGGTTGGACAGATGCTGAAGTTGGTGTTTCTCCAGCAACCGGTACAGGGACACCCGTGAAATCTTCAGCAGCCGGGCGGCCGCCGAGATGTTCTGGTGCGTCAGGGAAAGACTGGTGCTGATGGCTTCCTGGTCGGCCTTGGCGCGGTAGGCCTCCAGCGAGAGCCGGTCGGGATGGCTGGTCAACGGTGCGCCCAGCAGGCCCAGGTCTTCGGGCTCCAAACGCAGGCTCTTTGCCAGTAACATCGCCTGGCTAAGGCGGTTCTGAAGTTCTCGCAGGTTTCCAGGCCAGCTGTGCCGAGCCATGGCAATCAGCGTGGCATTGCCGATCCGGTAGTTTTTCCCGCCCCCGGTTTCCAGTATTCGGTCCACCAGGTAGGGCAGGTCTTCCAGCCGTTGCCGTAAAGGTGGCAGGGTGACGGTCAGGTTGCCCAGCCGGTAGAACACGTCTTCCCGGAACTGGTGTTGCCGGACCAGCTGGTCAAGCGGCGTATTGCAGATGGCAATAACCCGTGTGTCAACGGTGATCACCCGGTTAGAACCTACGGGTTCAATCTGGCCTTCCTGGAGAAAACGGAGAATGGCGGACTGCTGTTCCGGGGTCAGTTCGTCGGCACCGGCCAGTACCAGGGTGCCACCATCGGCGGCTTCAATCCGGCCTTTGCGGGCCTTTAGGGCGTGGGTGAAAGCGCCACGCTCATGGCCGAACAGTTCACTCTGGGTCAGCGACGGCGGGAGTGCCGCGCAGTTAACCTTGACCAGCGGCTGGTGCTGGCGGTCTGAATGCCGGTGAACAAATTCCGCTGCGGCTTCTTTGCCGGTTCCGCTTTCGCCGTAGATCAGCACCGGCTCACCGGTGGCGGCAAACCGGCGCAGCAGGCTTCGTGTGCGCCGGATGGTTTCAGACGGGCCTTCCAGCACAACGTCCTGGTAGCCGAGGTGTCCGGCGCTGTTGTCGGCCTGGTTCAGCCTGCTCATACCCCACATATGGCCCAGGCTGTTGTTCAGGCGCGGCCAGTCGGCGGGCAGGGTGTGGTAGTCCTGGCAATAATCCCTGATCAGCCGCTGTATCTCGGGTTGCTCCTTCTGGGAGGGCTGAACCAGCGCCAGCCAGCAGCGTACCGGCAACAGCTCCAGCCAGTGCCGCACACCCTCTGCCTGTTCCGGTGACAGCCCGGCCAGGTTACATACGCCGACAGGCTTGCCAACCCACCCGGGGTGCAGGGCAACCGGCGGGCTGGCGGCGTTCACAAAGGTGGCCTGCCAGTGTTTTTCGACAGGCAGGCCGGTTGTATCCTGACGGGAATCCGCTGACAGCCAGACAAGCGGTCGCTTCTGCTCCATGGTCTTTGCTCCGGCAAAGTGGCTGAACAATCGACGGCTTTTATGATCAGGGGATCTTTCGGGTACTGCTGCGGGAACTGCTATAGTCGTCCACGGCCCTGTGGCCTGCCCGGGTTCAGGGCGGCTGAATCCTCGAGCAGGTTACAAGCAGTTTTCGAACCAGTTCTGGAGCCTTCCCGTGTTTCAGAGGCTTGCCGGTATGGCCCCTTAACCTGCCCGTCCGGTTTGTAAATATTGTCGACACGGACATCGAAGTGGAGCAGTGATTTGATGTTGTCTGACCAATGGATTGTGTTTCTGGTGCTCGGCATCACCCTCGGGCTGTTTGTCTGGAACCGGCTGCGCTTTGATGTGGTGTCCATGCTGGCCTTGCTGGCAGTGGCTATGGCCGGGCTGGTGCCGTCTGACCAGTTGTTCGCAGGCTTCGGTCACCCGGCGGTGATTACCGTGGCGGCGGTGCTGGTTATCAGTCAGGGGCTGGTCAACGGCGGGGTGGTCGATGCCGTGGCACGGCTGCTCGGCAAGGTAGGCCGTAACGCCGTGTTGCAGGTGATTACCCTGACGTTGGTTGTGGCCCTGTGCTCTGCGTTTATCAACAACGTAGGGGCCCTTGCGCTCTTGATGCCGGTGGCTATCTGGATGTCCCGTAAATCCGGCCGGTCCCCCTCCTTGCTGCTTATGCCCCTGGCGTTCGGCTCACTGCTGGGTGGCACCATCACCCTGATCGGTACACCGCCGAACATCATCATTGCCAGCTACCGGGAGGCAGGTTCGTTCGGCCTGGTGGATTTCGCCCCGGTGGGCCTGGCCATCACTGTGGCCGGTATCCTGTTTATCGGGCTGATAGGCTGGCGCCTGACGCCGAAGCGGGACGATCCTGCTGCCGGCGACAAGCTGTTCAGTGTGGGGGACTACGTGACCGAACTGCGGGTGCCTGAGGGTTCCGACTATGCCGGTAGTACCTTGCACAACCTGCTGACAGCCGGAGAGGGCGACAAGAGTGTGGTGGTGCTGGCCCTGATCCGGGGTGACAAAACCTCTCCGGCACCGTCCACCTACAGCGTGTTGCGGGAAGGGGATCTGCTGCTGGTTGAGGCGGATACGGAAAGCCTGCAGGAGTTTGTGGATTTCACCGGGCTCGCCCTCGCCAATGTGGTCGGGGAAGAGGAAAGCGAAGATTCGGACGAACAGGCGGCGGAAGACCCTGGCAAGGCGAGACCTGCCGGTGAGTCCGCGGAAACGCAGATTGCTACCGGTGACGTTCGCCTGACCGAGGCCATTATCACGCCTTCGTCGCAGCTGGTGGGCCGCACCACCAACCGGCTGAACCTGCGGGAGCGGTACGGTTTGAACGTGGTGGCGGTTGCCCGGCAGGGGCATCGCCTGAAAAAGCGCCTGGCCGATATCCGTTTTCGTTCCGGGGACATCCTGCTGGTTCAGGGCTACCAAGACACCCTGATGGGCACCCTGCAGCAGCTGGGTTGCCTGCCACTGGCGGAAAGGGAGTTGAGTCTGGGGCGGCAGAGCAATCTCTGGCTGGCTGGCGGGCTGTTCCTGGCAGCGATTGCCCTCATCCTGTCCGGCTGGCTGACACCACCGGTGGCCCTGGTGGCCTGTGCCGTGGCCATGGTGCTTACCCGCTTGCTGGATACATCAGAAGCCTACCGGGCCATCGACTGGTCGGTGATTGTGTTGTTGGCGGCGATGATCCCGGTGGGGCAGGCCCTGGAAAGCACCGGAGGTGCCGCGCTCATTGCCGGCCAGATCCTGGATGTGGCCGCCGGGCAGGCACCCTGGGTGGCACTCACGATTATCCTGGTGGGTTCCATGCTGCTGTCTAACGTGGTTAACAATGCGGCGGCGGCAGTGTTGGTGGCACCCATTGCCCTCGGTATCTCGGCCCAGCTTGGTTTGTCGCCGGATGCTGCCCTGATGGCAGTGGCGGTGGGTACCTCCTGTGCCTTCCTGACGCCTATCGGGCATCAGTCCAATGCCCTGGTCATGGAGCCGGGTGGTTACCGTTTCGGGGATTACTGGCGGCTGGGTTTGCCACTCTCTGCGGTGGTGACGGTCACCGCAGTGCCGATGATTCTGTGGGTATGGAACTGATCAGTCCTGTAACAGGCCTTTGAAAAAGCTATCGACCAGCACCGGAGCGATTTCGGCCAGGCGCCAGCGTTCCGGTGTCGCCAGCCAGTCAAAGAACAGGCCCAGCATCTGGGTGTGGAGCAGGTAGGCTGCCTGCTCCGGGGTGAGGCCCGGGCGCAGTTGCTTGCGGATTTCCGGGATACTGAAAATGCTGCTGACAAAGGCCAGGCCTTCATCTGCCAGTTCCCGGTGCTTGTTCAGGGCCTGGTCGGATTCATTCCGGTGGAACAGAATGTAATACACCCGGAAGTACCGGGCATCTTCCGCCAGTTTGCGCAGGGCCACGACACACAGTTCTTTCAGGTTCTCCACGCTGTGCCCGCCCCGGCTGGCATCGTCTATCATTTCACCCAGTGGTGCCCGTACCCGCTCGAGCATGGCATGAAGGATGTCCTGCTTGTTGCGGAAGTGCCAGTAAATGGCGCCCCGGGTAACGCCGGCTTCCCGGGCGATTTCTTCCAGTGAGGCGCGGGCTACGCCCTTGTCCATGAACACCTGCTCGGCGCAGTCCATGATGGCTTCCCGGGTGGCTTCCGCTTCTGCTTTTGTTTTTCGTGCCATGGTTCTCGTGTGGTGGTCTGTGTGTTTGGCAAAGGAGTATAAACGAGAACAGTTTACATACATACACGAATGAATGTATGTTATCGCGCTCTTAATTTTTCCGATCCGGTGTTCAGGAGAACGCACATGCCCTTCGAAAGCTCTCATCGACCGTTGGCCCGTAACGGGCTGATCCTTGCAGGTTTGTCTGCCCTGTTAGTGCTGGCGGGCTGCAGTAACGACGATCAGCCGGCACAGCAGGGTGGGGGCGGCATGCCACCGGCAGCCGTGGTGGTGGAAACCGCTGAACTGACAGACGCCAGTGTGCGCCAGGACTACGCTGGCCGTGCCCGTGGTGCCCGGGAAGTCGAAGTGCGCGCCCGGATCAGCGGTATTCTGGAGCAGCGCCTGTACGACGAAGGGCAGATGGTGAGTGAGGGCGATGCCCTGTTCCGGATTGATCGCAAGCCGGCCGAGGCGGCGCTTCAGCGTGCCCGAGCCCAGCGCCAGGTAGCGGAAGCCAATCTGCGCCAGGCCGAGCGGGAGTGGAACCGGATTTCCTCGCTTTACGAGCGTAATGCGGTTAGTGAGCGCGACCGTGACTCGGCGCAGTCTGCCCTGGAACTGGCCCAGGCCAATATGGCCGTGGCGAATGCCGGCATGACCCAGGCCGAGCTGGACGTGGGCTATACCGAGGTGACTGCACCGATCAGCGGGGTTACCAGCCTGGAAGACTTCCCGGAAGGCAGCCTGATTGATACAGGCACCCTGCTGACCACCATCGTGCAGCTGGACCCGATTCATGTGCGCTTCGCGCTGCCGGAAAACGACGCCACCATCCGCCGGGTTGCCCGTGAAGGCATGGCCAGTGCCGGTGAAGAGCAGAACGTGAACGCCCGCCTGGTGCTGGCGGACGGCAGCGAATACCCGCTGGATGGCCGCATCGACTTCACCGCCTCGACCCTCGACCCGCGCACCGGTTCGGTGTCGGCCCGGGCCGTGTTCCCGAACCCGGAGCAGATGGTTGTGCCTGGCCAGTTTGTCCGGGTAAGGGTGGAGTTGCAGTCGTTTGACGACATCATCACGGTGCCGGAAAAAGCGGTCGCCCAGGGCCCGCAAGGCCCGGTGGTGTATGTGGTGGATGACGAAGGCAAGGCTCGCGCAAAGGCGGTTGAGCTTGGCCCGGTATCCCAGGGCCGGCAGATTTTGCTTGAAGGGCTGGAAGCCGGTGACCGCTTTATTGTCAGTGGCCTGACCAACCTCCGCGACGGCGCACAGGTGAATGTGACCAATGCCGAAGACGGGGAGGGGACTGACTGATGCTACGCACCTTCATAGACCGCCCGATTTTCGCGACGGTCGTCTCCATTATTATTACCCTGGGTGGTGCCCTGGCACTGCTTGGCCTGCCGGTGGAACAGTACCCCAACGTGGTGCCACCCCAGGTGGTGGTCGACGGCCGCTTCCCCGGCGCCAGTGCCGATGTTATCGCCGATTCCGTGGTGGCCCCACTGGAGCAGGAGATCAACGGCGTGGACGACATGATCTACCTGGAATCCAGCGCCACCGACTCCGGCAGCTTCCGGGTAACCGTGTCTTTTGAAATCGGCACCGATCCGGACCAGGCCACCATCAACGTCAACAACCGGGTGCAGCAGGCATTGGCACGGCTGCCCCAGTCGGTGCGGGACCAGGGCCTGAAGGTGGAAGCCCGTTCCACCTCCATCCTGCAGGTGATCACCCTGTCCTCTCCGGACAACTCCATGGATGTGGTGGAAATCTCCAACTATGCCCTGCTGAACGTGCTGGACGAGCTGGTGCGCCTTCCGGGTATTGGTGATGCCTCATTGTTCGGTGCCCAGGACTATTCCATGCGGATCTGGCTGCGGCCCGACAAGCTGGCCCAGTACGAACTGACCCCCGGTGATGTGGCCAACTCCCTGCGCGGCCAGAACGCCCAGTTTGCCGCCGGTCGTATCGGTGCCGAACCGGCCCCGGAAGGCCAGGCTTTCACCTTCAGTGTGTCTGCGCCCGGCCGGCTGGCCAGCCCGGAAGAATTCGGAGAAGTGATCCTGCGCAGTGACGAGCAGGGTGCCTCCCTGCGCCTGAAGGATGTTGCCCGCATTGAGCTGGGTGCCCAGAACTACGACTTTGCTGCGGTCTATAACGGTGGCGCTACCGTACCCATGGGGGTTTACCTGCAGCCCGGTGCCAACGCCCTGGACGCCGCCGAGGCGGTAGACGAAGCGATGAAGGAAATTGCTGACCGTTTCCCGGCGGGGCTGGAATACAGCGTTCCCTACGACACCACCCGCTTTATCGACATTTCCATCCAGGAGGTGATCAATACCCTCATTGTGGCGGTGTTGCTGGTGGTGCTGGTGACCTTCCTGTTCCTGCAGCATATCAACGCGACCCTGATCCCGCTGATTGCCATTCCGGTCTCGCTTGTCGGCACCTTTGCGGGCATGCAGGCGCTGGGCTTCTCGGTCAACCTGCTGACCCTGTTCGGGTTGATACTGGCCATCGGGGTGGTGGTGGATAACGCCATCATCATCATGGAAAACGCCGAGCGCCTGATGAAGGAAGAGGGCATGTCGGCCTACAACGCCGCCGTGGCTACCATCGGCCAGGTTTCCGGGGCGGTAGTGTCGTCAACCCTGGTGCTGGTGGCGGTATTCGCGCCGGTGGCCTTCCTGGGTGGCCTGAGTGGCGAGCTGTACCGGCAGTTTGCGATAACGATTGCGGTGTCGGTGGTGATCTCGGGTATCGTGGCGCTGACCCTGACTCCGGCCATGTGTGCCCTGTTGCTGGGCCATGAGGGCAAGCAGCTGACGGTGTTCCGCTGGTTTGATGCCGGCTTCGACAAGCTCACCGCCGGCTTCTCTGCCGTGGTGGACTGGCTGTTAAGGCACGCGGTTGTCGGCGTACTGCTGTTTGCCGCCATGCTGGGCGGTACGGTCTTCCTGATGAAGGCGATGCCCTCCGGGCTGGTGCCTCAGGAAGACCAGGGCTTTGTGCTGACTGCCTATTCACTGCCGCCCACCTCCTCCCTGAGCCGGACCGAGCAGACCCGGGACGAGCTGGTGCAGAAGATGATAGCCATGCCGGAAGTGAAAGACGTGGTCGCCTTCGCCGGTTTTGACATCATCTCCAGCGCCCTGCGCACCAACAGCGGTGTGGCGTTTGTGACCCTGGAAGACTGGGCGGAACGGGAAGGCGAAGGCCAGGCGGCGGCTGACATTGCCAAGAAGGTGATGGGTATTGGCTTCGGCATGCCGGAAGCCTTCGTGATTGCCTTTACCCCGCCACCCATTCAGGGCTTGTCTACCACCGGTGGTGTGGAAGGTTACATCCAGGCCCGCGGCGGCCGTACCCCGGCTGAAATCAAGGCCATGGCCGACGGCTTCACCCAGGCCGCCAATGCCCGGCCGGAGCTGACCAACGTGCGGGTTACCCTGGATACCGGCATCCCCCGGTTCAAGGCCAACGTGGACCGGGAAAAAGCCCAGGCCGCCGGTGTGCCCATCGACCAGATCTTCACCACCATGCAGAGCACCTTCGGTGGTCTGTACGTGAACGACTTTACCCTGCAGGGCCGTAACTGGCAGGTTAACCTGCAGTCCGAAGGTGAGTTCCGGAGCCACCCGGATGACCTGCGCAAGGTGTTCGTGCGTTCCAACTATGGCGAGATGATTCCGCTGAGTTCGCTGGTGGAGCTGGAACGCACCAGTGGCCCGGATATCCTCAACCGGTTTAACGTGTATCCGGCGGCCAAGCTGTTGGCTGACCCGACCCCGGGCCACACCACCGGTGAAGCCCTGACGGCATTGCAGGAAGTGGCGGCGGAGCAATTTGACCGCAACACCCTGCTGGGCTGGACCGGCGAGGCCTACCAGCTGCAGGATTCTGCCGATTCCGGCACCCTGGCCTTCGGCATGGGCCTGTTGCTGGTGTTCCTGATCCTGGCGGCCCAGTACGAGCGCTGGGGCCTGCCGGTGGCGGTGGCCACCGCTGTTCCCTTTGGTGTGTTCGGGGCGGCCCTGGCGTCGTTGTGGCGCGGTTTCCCGAACGATATCTACTTCCAGGTGGGCCTGCTGGTGCTGATTGGCCTGGCGGCCAAGAACGCGATCCTGATTGTGGAGTTCGCAGCCCAGAACCGCAAAGCCGGCATGAGTTCGTTTGAGGCAGCCAGCGCGGCAGCCCGTCAGCGTTTCCGGGCGATCATGATGACGGCGCTGACGTTCATCGTGGGCTCCCTGCCGCTGGCGTTCAGCTCCGGTGCGGGTGCGGTTTCCCGCCAGGAAATCGGTACGGTAGTGGTCGGCGGCATGCTGGCGGCCAGTACCCTGGCGCTGTTCTTCGTGCCCTTGTTCTACAAGCTTATCGAGGATCTGGCGGACTGGCGGCGTAAGCGCAAAGCCGCATGATTGCCGCGTTAGCCTGTTCGTTGCGGCTTTGAGTGAGCTGAACCGGGGCAGGCTATCGTAGTTATAATCTGAAAACCGCCGTCGGTGACTACCGGCGGCGGTTTTTTGTTTGGTACTCTCGTTTATTCATGGCGTATGAAGAGCGAGTTCGGAGAGGCTTTCCAAAAATTTGTGGAGCCAGGGATGGCGGAACAGAAGCGACACATGGATGTGCCGCCAGGAGCGGTTTTTGGAAAGCCTCTCCGAACTTGCTCCTGCACCGAGGTTTCAGGCTAGGGGATATTAGGTCTAAACATGAACAAGAAAGCGCTCCTGGCTGAACTTGAGCTGGCTCGCAGCCGGACAGAACAGCTGATTGTTACTTTGCCCGAAGAGAAACTGGATGTTCCGTATCACCCGGGCGTGAATCCACCGCTCTGGGAAATGGGCCACTCAGCGTTCTTCTACGAGGTCTTTGTCTTTAACCTGCTGGACGGCACGCCCAGCTATGATCCTTCCATGGATGACCTGTGGGACTCTTTCCATGTCGATCACAAAGACCGTTGGAGTCGGGATCTGTTTCCGGGCCGGGAAGAAACTCTCAAGTATTTCAACACCATCTACGACCGAGTTGCCGAACGCATCAAGGGTCGGGAACTGACCGATAAAGAGCTGTATCTCTACCGCTACGCCATTTATCACCAGAACATGCACATCGAGTCGCTGATCTGGTGCCGGCAGACGGTGGGTTATCCGGCGCCGGTGGATTACAAGGGCGACCGGCCGGCTCCGGGCGAGCCGGTGAGCGGTGATGCGCAGATTCCGGCCGGGCGTTGGGTGATCGGGATGCCGGGTGAGTCTGAACAGTATGCGACCGAGGACTTTGCGTTTGATGCCGAAAAACCACGTTTTGAGGTGGAGCTGCCGGCGTTTGCGATCAGTCGTACCCTGGTGAGTAACCGGGAGTTTCAGGCGTTTGTTGAGGACGATGGCTATAAGCGCCCTGAGCTTTGGTCGTTCGGGGGCCGGAAGTGGCTGGAGACTGAAGTGGATGTGGCGCTGGTGCACGGGGTTGCGGAGCCCCGGATGGCGGTGCCACGGCATCCGCTGTATTGGCGCTGGCATGAGGGGCAGTGGCAGGAGCGGGTGTTTGACCGTTGGTTGCCGCTGGAGCCGGATGCGCCGGTTACCCATGTGACGTATTGGGAGGCGGAGGCGTTCTGCACATGGGCCGGGCGGCGGTTGCCGACGGAGTATGAGTGGGAGGTGGCGGCGCTGGGTAACAAGCCCGGTGAGCCTTTCCGTCGGTATCCCTGGGGCAATGACGTGCCAGATGCCTCGCGGGCGGATATGGACGGCCGGTCCATGGCCCGTAATCCGGTGTCGGATTATCCGTCAGGGGACAGTCCGTTTGGCTGCCGGCAGATGATTGGCTCGGTCTGGGAGTGGACCAGCAACGAGTTCCTGCCTTATGACGGCTTCAAGATGGATATGTATCCGTTCATGTCGACCCTGCAGTTTGCCACTCACAAGGTGACCAAGGGGGGCAGTTGTGCCACGTCATCCAACCTGGTTCGTGGCACTTACCGGCAGGCGTACCTGCCGTTCCGCGGTGATGTTTATACCGGGTTCCGCACCTGCGCGGTCTGAAGCCCTGATTTGTCCATGAGGTGGCTGGCGAGGGCTACGCCGGTCTCGCTCATGGTGAGGTAGGCTTCGTCTGCGCCGGCGATGCGGATTTTCTCGGCTTCGTCGGCGTACATGGTGTGGGCCACGATATAGCCTTCAAAACCGAGCTTGCGCAGCATCCGGGCGGCGATGAGCTTGCCTTCAATATCATTCATCGCCAGCACCACCGACTGCAGCGCAGGCATATGCAGGCCCTGCCAGAAGGTGTTGTCTTCGGCATCGGCAAAGACCACGTTCCGGCCTTCCTGCTGGTGCTTTTCCATTTTCGCCGGGTCGGAGTCCAGGCCCATGATTTTGGGTTCGTGGGGTTGAAGCCAGTCGTACGTGGCGGTGCCGGTGCGGCCCATACCCATCACCAGTACGCGGGTATCGCCCAGGGAAATCGGCTGTTCGTCCGGGTGTCGTTTCTTGCTCTCGAAGCGGACGATGCGTGGTGCCAGCTTTTCGAACAGGCTGTGGGCAAACCGGTTCAGGGGTGCGGAGATCACGAAGGACAGCGACACGGTAATGGCCAGCGGAATCAGCCATTCAGGCAGGGCGATGCTGGCGACAATCAGGCCGAATTCGCTGTAGTTGGTCAGCGACAGGGAGGTCAGGAAACTGCTGCGGGCACGCAGGCGGAAGCCCAGCAGCAGGAAGTAGAACAGTGTGCCTTTGAGCGGCAACAACAGGGCGGCGACGACTGCAAAGATCAGGGCCTGCTGGTCTGGCAGGCCGCCAATACCGATCTGCAGGAAGAAACCCACCAGGAAGATTTCCTTCACGCTCCACAGGGACTTGGCCAGTTCCTGGGAGCGGGGGTGGTTGGCCAGCATGGCACCGAACACCAGGGCGCCCAGTTCCGAACTCAGGCCCACCGCCTCGAAGCCCAGGCCACCGACCACCAGGGCCAGCAGTAATCCCAGCAGCACCAGCAGTTCGTCATGGCCGCTGGCATCCAGCAGTTTGTAGAGCAGGGGCCGTAGCAGGGGCAGGCCAAAGACAATCAGCGCCCACTCGGAAGGGGTTTTGCCGGCGGCCAGGCTCATCACCACCAGGGCGATCAGGTCCTGCATGATCAATATGCCGATGGCTACTCTACCGTGGAACGCCCGCAGTTCCCGCTTGCTTTCGAGTACTTTGGCCGCCAGCACGGTGCTGGAAAAGGACAGGGCAATCGCCAGCATCAGGGCGGTGGTCCAGTCCAGGTCAAACAGCAGGTAGAGGCCGGGGGCAAACACCACGCAGGTGATGGCAAAGTGCAGCAGGCTGCCACCGATCACTTCCGGGCTGACAATGGAGCGCAGCTTAAGTTTCAGGCCAACGGTAAACAGCAGCAGAAGAACGCCCAGGTGGGCGATGTGAGCCAGCACATCGGTGGGCTCAGCGGTAATGCTGGTGTTGGCGGCCAGGCCGCTGAGCACAAAGCCCGCGGCCAGGTAACCGACGAGTGGCGGCAGGCCGATGCCTTTAACAAGCAGGCCGGTAACAAAGGCGAAACTGATCCAGATGGCTTCAGGCATGGCGAATCTTCTGACAGATGATTACAACGCCCTGAAGCCTACCTGTTTTTTGCGTTCAGCTGTAGTAGCGGATGGTTTCAGGGCTGTGATTCCGCGAGGAACTCACGAAACAGCTCTGCGGATTGCTCCGGGGCTTCCACCATCGGAGCGTGGCCGATGTCATCCAGAATGGCTTTGCGGGCATCGGGGATGGCTTCTACGAAGACATCGGCGTTGCGGTAGTCGATCACCCGGTCCAGCTTGCCCCAGACCACCAGGACCGGCGCCCGGATGTTGGTGATGGCATTGCGGAAATCCGGCTCGAAGCCGGTGTCGCGGATGGCGGCAAAGATGACTTCGTTGACTTCCCGGTTGGCGATGGCCTTTTCTTCCATCACGTCGAAAATCGGCCAGGGTACAAACGGGCGTTTCTCCAGGGCGAAATCCAGCAGCTTGTCGAAGTCACCTTCTTGCTTCGGAATCAGCGGGTTGTCGCCTTCCAGTACCAGGTCGACCAGTTCGCTCTCGTATTCGAAGATGCCTGCCGGGTCAAACAGCACCGCCGTTTGTACCTGGTCGGGATGGGTTGCGGAATAGAGAGCGGTGATGGCGCCGCCCATGGAGTTGCCCATCATGTGGAACCGCTCCACGCCCAGCTTTGCCAGCGCCTGGTTCAGGTAGCCCACCTGGTCTTCAAAGCGGTAGCCGATGTCCATGGGCTTGCTGCTGTCGCCATGGCCGGGCAGGTCGAAGGCGTAGATGTTGAACTCGCCTTTGAATTCCTTCGCCAGCCGGGTCCAGTTGTCCTTGTTGGCACCAAAGCCGTGAATCAGAACCACGGTGTCGCCGTCGACTCGCTCTTTGCTGCGCAGATAGGTGATATCCAGTTCCCCGACTGCGACCTGTTCGGTTTCCAGCCCGGCGCTGGAACGTTCCCAGCCGATGGCGCTGTCGTAGATGCCCTGTTTCGAGCAGGCGCTGATCAGAAGGGTGGTGGCAAGCAACAGGACAAGGTTGAGTGCGTTACGGGGCACAGTGAACTCCTTTTCATGGTTTCGGGGTTGATGGCCTAACACTAACCCATAAAAAAGCCCGGTCAATGACCGGGCTGACAGCTTTAACGGGCAGAGCCTGAAACTCAGCCTTGCTCCCGGGCAATGGCCCGGTAGGCAATGTCTTTACGGTAGAACATGCCGTTCCAGCTGATTTTCTTCGCCAGCTCATAGGCCCGTTGCTGGGCTTCGGTCACGGTGCTGCCGAGGGCAGTGGCGCAGAGTACGCGGCCGCCGGCGGTGACAACGTCGTCGCCGTTAAGCTTGGTGCCGGCGTGGAACACCTTCTCGCCTTCGGTTTCACTTTCCGGCAGGCCAGAGATGACGTCACCCTTGCTGTAGTCGGCAGGGTAGCCGCCGGCAGCCAGCACGATGCCCACAGAGGCGCGGTCGTCCCACTCGGAGTCGCACTGGTCCAGCTTGCCGTCCACGGCCGCCTGGCACAGCTCAACCATGTCAGACTTCATGCGCAGCATGATCGGCTGGGTTTCCGGATCGCCGAAGCGGCAGTTGAACTCGATTACCTTCGGCGCACCGTTGGCATCGATCATCAGGCCGGCGTACAGGAATCCCTTGTAGGGGTGACCTTCGGCGGCCATGCCGTTGACGGTGGGGTAGATCACCTCGTCCATGATGCGCTGGTGCACATCCGCAGTGACCACCGGGGCCGGAGAATAGGCACCCATGCCGCCGGTGTTGGGGCCGGTGTCGCCGTCGCCCACACGCTTGTGGTCCTGGGAGGTGGCCATGGCCAGCACGTTCTTGCCGTCGACCATCACGATGAACGAGGCTTCTTCGCCGTCCAGGAATTCTTCCACTACCACGCGGCTGCCGGCATCACCGAAGGCATTGCCTGCGAGCATATCGCGGATAGCGTCTTCGGCTTCTTCCAGGGTCATGGCGACAATCACGCCTTTACCGGCGGCCAGGCCATCGGCCTTGACTACGATCGGTGCACCTTTTTCACGCACGTAGGCGAGGGCTTCGTCTACATCGGTGAAGTTGGCGTAGTCGGCGGTCGGGATCTTCTGGCGGGCCAGGAAATCCTTGGTGAAGGCCTTGGAGCCTTCCAGCTGGGCTGCACCGGCGCTGGGGCCGAAGATGCGCAGGCCGCGAGCCTCGAACTTGTCCACCACGCCTGCCACCAGCGGGGCTTCCGGGCCAACGATGGTCAGGCCGACGTTGTTCTGCTCGGCAAAATTGGCCAGGCCGTCCAGGTCCATCACGTCCAGGTCGACGTTCTCCAGGTTCGGCTCCCGGGCCGTACCGGCGTTACCCGGTGCCACGAAGACTTTTTCTGCCTGCGGAGACTGGGCTGCTTTCCACGCCAGGGCGTGTTCGCGCCCGCCACTGCCAATAACCAGAATGTTCATGTGCTGCTCCTGAATACGTTGATCAGTGACGGAAATGGCGCATGCCGGTGAAGACCATGGCAATGCCATGCTCGTTGGCGGCGTCGATCACTTCCTGGTCGCGCATGGAACCGCCCGGCTGGATCACTGCGGTGATACCGGCAGCGGCGGCGGCATCGATTCCGTCGCGGAACGGGAAGAAAGCATCGGAGGCCATCACCGAACCCTTTACTTCCAGGCCTTCGTCAGCTGCTTTGATGCCGGCAATCTTCGCACTGTAGACGCGGCTCATCTGGCCGGCACCGACACCGATGGTGCGGCCGGCTTTGGCGTAGACGATGGCGTTGGATTTCACGTACTTGGCCACTTCCCAGGCGAACAGCAGGTCGTTCAGCTCCTGTTCGGTAGGCTGGCGCTCGGTGACGACTTTTACGTCTTCCATGGCCACCATACCGAGATCCCGGTCCTGCACCAGCAGGCCGCCGGTCACGCGCTTGTAGTCCATGGTCTGGGCGCGCTCGCCGCCGAATTCACCGCAGGCCAGAAGGCGTACGTTCTTCTTGGCAGCAACAATCTCGACCGCTTCCGGCGCCACGCTCGGGGCAATAATGACTTCCACAAACTGGCGATCCACGATGGCCTTGGCAGTCGCGGCATCCAGTTCCCGGTTAAAGGCAATGATGCCGCCAAAGGCGGATGTCGGGTCGGTGGCGAAGGCCAGGTCGTAGGCTTGCAGGATGTCGGCACCGATGGCTACGCCACAGGGGTTGGCGTGCTTGACGATGACACAGGCCGGGTCGGCAAACGGCTTCACGCACTCCAGGGCGGCATCGGTGTCGGCCACGTTGTTGTAGCTCAGTTCCTTGCCCTGCAGCTGTTTGGCGGTGGCCACGCAGGCTTCTTTCGGGTTGCGCTCGGCGTAGAAGGCGGCGCGCTGGTGCGGGTTTTCGCCGTAACGCATGTCCTGAACCTTCACGAACTGGGCGTTGAAGGTGCGGGGGAAGTCGGCGTTGTCGTTGTCCGGGGTGCGGCCGCCCAGGTAGTTGGCAATGGCACCGTCGTAACCGGCGGTGTGCTCGAAGGCTTTTACTGCCAGGTCGAAGCGGGTGCTGTAGGTGAGCTGGCCGTCGTTGCTGTCCAGCTCTTTCAGAACCCGGCTGTAGTCGGAGGCGTTCACCACGATGGCGACATCGTTGTGGTTCTTGGCGGCGGCGCGAACCATGGTGGGGCCGCCGATGTCGATGTTCTCGATGGCAGTCGGCAGGTCACAGTCCGGGTTGGCCACGGTCTCTTCGAACGGATACAGGTTCACCACCACCATGTCGATGGGGTTGATGCCGTGTTCGCCCATGATGGCATCATCGGTGCCGCGACGGCCCAGAATGCCACCGTGAATCTTCGGGTGCAGGGTTTTTACCCGGCCATCCATCATCTCGGGAAAACCGGTGTAGTCGGACACTTCGGTGACCGGTACGTTGTTTTCCTGAAGCAGGCGGAAGGTACCGCCGGTGGACAGCAGCTCAACGCCGCGTTCAGTCAGGGCTCGGCCGAAATCGACGATGCCGGTTTTATCACTTACGCTGATCAGGGCGCGACGGACGGGGGTGTTTGCCTGGTTTGCCATGGTGACTGCCTTCCTTTGTCAGATTAAAGCAGACCGTACTGCTTGAGTTTCTTGCGCAGGGTGCCGCGGTTCAGGCCAAGCATGGTGGAGGCCTTGGTCTGGTTGTTGCGGGTGTACTTCATTACCTGCTCCAGCAGGGGCGCTTCCACTTCTGACAGCACCAGCTGGTACACGTCAGAAACCGGTGCGCCGTCCAGCTGCGTGAAGTAGTTTTTCAGGGCCACTTCCACGCTGTCACGCAGGGTGACACTGTTGCCGCTATTATTTACCGTGTGCAACTGATGGACATCATCGTTGGCCGGGGTGCCCAGGTTGTCGTTTGCCAAAGTCTCAGCGGTCATGCTGCGAATACCTCTCCATTTCGTAAGCCTGCAAAGTACTGTTCGATGCTGTCTTTCTGCTCCAGCGCATCTTCGATGCCGTTGAAGCGTGTTCGGAACTGTTTGTTCTCGTCATGGGACTGCAGATACCAGCCCACATGCTTTCTGGCGATACGCACGCCCATTTTCTCGCCGTAGAAGCTGTGCAGTTCGGCCAGGTGCTCCGACAGAATCTGCTCGACTTCATCCAGCGGTGGCTCAGCCAGGTGCGTGCCGGTTTCCAGGTAGTGCAGAATCTCCCGGAAGATCCATGGCCGGCCCTGTGCCCCACGGCCAATCAGCAGGCCGTTTGCGCCGGTGTGCGCGAGCACCTGCCGGGCTTTTTCCGGCGTGGTGATGTCGCCATTGGCGAACACCGGAATACCCACGCTGGCTTTTACCGCGGCGATGGTGTCGTATTCGGCGTTTCCGTTGTATTTGTCTGCCCGGGTGCGGCCATGTACTGCCAGTGCCTGGATGCCGGCGTCTTCGGCCATGCGGGCGATCACCGGTGCGTTGCGGTTGTCCCGGTCCCAGCCGGTGCGCATTTTTAGGGTGACCGGTATATCCACAACGGCCACAACGGCCTCGAGGATTGCCCGCACCAGTTTTTCATCTTTCATCAGGGCAGAACCGGCGGCCTTGTTACAGACCTTCTTGGCCGGGCAGCCCATGTTGATGTCGATGATCTGGGCGCCAAACTCGGCATTTTGCCGGGCGGCATCCGCCAGCATCTCAGGGTCGCCGCCGGCAATCTGCACCGAGCGGGGTTCCGGTTCACCCTGATGATTCAGGCGGGTGCGCGATTTGCGCGTATGCCAGAGCTTGCTGTCTGCTATGACCATTTCCGATACCGCCAGACCAGCTCCCATTCGGCGGCAAAGCTGCCGGAAAGGGCGATCCGTTACGCCGGCCATGGGCGCAACAATAAGCGGGTTGGGCAGGGTGTACGGCCCGATTTTTGCCGTTGGCAGCATGATCTGAGTCCGTGTCACAGCGGGTTAAGCAAGGTTCGGTGGAGCGGTTGGTTAATTTCTGACCGCTCCGGTCTCCGAAGGGCGGTAATGATACCGCCGGGGGCACATCGATTGAAGGGGCGAAAGCAGGAAAAAATTGATTATTTTTCGTGCTTTCTGGTTGACTTTTGCTCTGTCAACTGTGTGCCGGCATGGCGGTTGTCCGGCGCTGTCACGGGGATGCCGGCCGGAAATCCAGATTGTAGTTAACCGCGTCGCGGCCCGGGTCGCGAATGCTGATGGCGATGCGAACCGGAGTTTCTACCGGCATGGCATCCAGCCCGGTGGCTTCGCCGGCCAGGTATTCATCGGGGGAAAACACACTCTGGGCAACCACGTCGCCGTTAAGGTTCGAGAAGGTCAGGGCGATGGCAGGGAACGGCTGTTCAAAGCCTGCCCGGTTGAGGATAACCGCATCGACAATCAGCTGGCTCCGGTTTTCCGGATCGGTGCGCACCACCAGCTTCCGGCTCTGGATGGCGTCGACATCCACCAGGGGCTTGAGCTGGCAGCCGGCAAGTTCACAGCCTTTCTCGTAGAACGGGCGCAACTGGGGGGTGGCAGACAGCCGGTCAAACTGGAACCAGGTAACCTGGGCCACCAGAACGCCAATCAGCACCAGTACCACCAGTGTCCAAAGGGCTGTGCGCAGGCCGCCACGGCCACCACCCACGGATACCGGGTCTCGGCGCAGGTCCTGGTAAAGGTTGTCCGGCTGGAACGGTTTGGCGGGGCGGCTGGTGACAGGATCGCCCACCCGGTCGTCATCGGAGGTCAGGGGCGGTTCATGATCGGCGTGGGGTTGTGCCGGAGCAGGGTCCGGCGTGAACTCCGGTTCGGCTTCAACAGGTGTCAGAGACAGTGCCTCCGGCTCCTGCAGGGGCTCGGATTCGGGCTTTGGAGCCGGTTTGGCAGGGGAGGGCTTTACTGGCTCGGGTTCCCGTTCAGGTTCGGGTTCCGTTTCGGGCTTGCCTTCCTGCCCGGGCTCCACCTCTTCAAGCATGGCTTCTGCCCAGCTTTCGTCTACCTGATGGTTGTCGTGATCGTCTGAGTCGTCCCGGAAGCCGGGGGCATCGGGTTCATCCACATCCCGGAAGCTGTCGCTGAGCTCGTCCTCATCGAAGGTGAGCTTGCTGCCGGCGTAGCGGCCTTCAGTGGCGTCTTCTTCGGGGTTGTCGGCAAACACAAACTCGTCTTCGCCAAAACCGACATCCGCGGGTTCTTGCGGCTTTTCCTCGGGGGGCGTCTCAGTCGTCCCGCTTTCAGTGACACGGTGCTCCAGGGCGTTGAACACGTTCATGCAGCTGCCGCAACGGACCTTGCCCCCGGCTACGCCGAGCTGTTCGCCGGTTACCCGGAAACGGGTTTCGCATTGGGGGCACTGGGTCTGCAGGCTGCTCTGGGTCATGCTTCGGTCCTGAAAGCGGGATCGCTAGGTCATTGCATTTTGGTCAGTACGAGTCAGGCAGTTTAGTCATAAACGCCTGGGCCGTCATCTGTCCCTGCGTCGTCCTGTGAGGCGTATCCAGTCTTCTTTCTGTTCCGGCTCGTCCATGATGAACCAGGGTTCGTAGGCATCCATCACTTCCCGGGCCTGGTTGAACAGAATGCCGGAAAGCACCAGGTCACCGCCGGGTTTGGTGAGTTCGGCCAGCCTCGGTGCCAGGCCAATCAGCGGCTGGGCCAGGATGTTGGCCAGCATTACGTCCGCCTGGGTGTCGGGATCCTGTCCGGGCAGGTAGAGGTCCAGGCGGTTGTCTTCCACGCCGTTACGACGGGCGTTGTCGCGGCTGGCTTCCAGGGCCTGCGGGTCTGTATCCACGCCAATCACATGGTCCGCACCCAGCAGCAGGGCAGCCAGGCCCAGGATACCGGAGCCGCAGCCGTAGTCGGTTACCTGTTTGCCGGCAACATCCTGGCCGTCAAGCCATTCCAGGCACAGGGCGGTGGTGGGGTGGGTGCCGGTGCCGAAGGCCAGGCCAGGGTCCAGCAGCAGGTTGGCGGCGTCCGGATCCGGGGCTTCGTGCCAGCTGGGCACAATCCACAGGCGTTCACCGAACTGCAGCGGGTGGAAATCATCCATCCAGGCCCGTTCCCAGTCCTTGTCTTCCACCAGTGTCACTTCAATCTCGGCCAGGGACTGCTGGGTTTGCTGGTGCCAGGCGTCGCGGATATCCGCTAACAGCTGTTCGATGTTGCGATCAGACTGGAACAGGCCGGTAACGGTGGTCTGGCTCCAGAGGGGAGTGGTGCCCGGATCGGGCTCGTACAGGGGCTGGTCGGCTGCGTCTTCCATGGAAACGGCGTCTGCGCCCATTTCCATTAACAGATCCTCCAGCTGATCCGCAGTATCCGGATCAGCTGGAATCTGGAGTTGTATCCAGGGCATGGTTAATCCCGCATCAGTTTCTCGAGGTAGTGGATGGTGAAGTCTACCTGTTTAAAGCCACCATCGCGTACCAGTTTTCGATGCAGGGGTTGATTGGTCTTGATGCCCTCGACCAGCATTTCGTCCAGCGCGTTCTTCATGCGCCGGCGGGCGATTTCCCGGTCGTCGCCCCAGGTGATCAGCTTGGCCACCAGGGAATCGTAGTACGGCGGTACGGTGTAGCCGCTGTACAGGTGCGAATCCACACGGATGCCGTTGCCGCCGGGAGCATGGAAGTGCTTCACCTTGCCCGGGCTGGGCACGAAGGTTTGCGGGTCTTCGGCGTTGATCCGGCACTCGATGGCGTGGCCGGAAATATGGATTTCGTCCTGGCTGTACTGCAGCGGCAGGCCGCTGGCAATGCGCAGCTGCTCACGCACGATATCCACGCCGGTGACCATCTCGGAAACCGGATGCTCAACCTGTACCCGGGTGTTCATTTCAATGAAATAGAACTCGCCGTCCTGGTACAGGAACTCGAAGGTGCCGGCACCCACGTAACCGATTTCCTTACAGGCATCCACGCAGGCCTTGAGGGTGCGCTCCCGGGATTCCGGGTTGATGTTCGGAGCCGGTGCTTCCTCGATCACCTTCTGGTTGCGGCGCTGCATGGAGCAGTCCCGGTCGCCCAGGTGAATCACGTTACCGTGCATATCGGCCAGCACCTGGACTTCCACGTGGCGTGGTGTTTCCAGGAACTTCTCCAGATAGACGGTGGGATCGCCGAAGGCGTTCTTGGCTTCGGTCTGGGTAATCTGCACCGCTTTCAGCAGGGCGGCTTCAGAGTGCACCACCTGCATGCCGCGACCACCACCGCCGGAAGCGGCCTTGATCATCACCGGGTAGCCGATCTGCTTTGCCAGCTTGAGGGTACGCTCGTCGTCGTCCGTCAGCGGGCCGTCGGAGCCGGGTACGGTTGGTACGCCTGCCTTTTTCATGGCTTCGATGGCGGAGACCTTGTTACCCATCAGGCGAATGGTTTCCGCCCGGGGGCCGATGAAGCGGAAGCCGCTTTTCTCGACCTGCTCGGCAAAGTCGGCGTTCTCTGCCAAAAAGCCGTAGCCCGGGTGGATGCCCACGGAATCGGTCACCTCAGCAGCGCTGATGATGGTGGGAATGTTCAGGTAGCTTTCTGTTGGGCTGTTCGGGCCAATGCAGACAGATTCGTCTGCAAGGCGCACGTGCATCAGGTCGCGGTCGACCTGCGAGTGCACGGCAACCGTCTTGATGCCCAGCTCCTTGCACGCGCGGAGAATGCGCAGGGCAATTTCACCGCGGTTTGCGATCAGAACTTTTTCTAACATGGCCATGGTTAGCAATCACCGAATTCAGGAAATGACGACCAGGGGCTGGTCAAACTCAACCGGCTGGCCATTTTCGACCAGGATTTCGGTAATGGTACCGGCCTTGTCGGCTTCGATCTGGTTCATCATCTTCATGGCTTCAACGATGCAAATCACGTCGCCAGCATTCACGGTCTGGCCCACTTCAACGAATGCAGCAGCCGTGGGTGAGGGTGAACGATAGAAGGTGCCAACCATCGGAGACTTCACGGTATGGCCTCTCGGTGCAGCCGGGGCAGCAGCTTCTTCCGCCGGTGCTGCTTCAGCCACGGGCGCCGGTGCCTGGGGCGCCTGCGGTGCGGCGTAGTGGCTTACATAATGGCCACCGGCAGCTGCCTGCTCGCGACGGCGGGAAATGCGTACCGAGTCGTCGCCTTCGTGAATCTCCAGCTCTTCGACATCAGACTCTTCGAGCAGCTCGATCAGTTTCTTGATTTTGCGAATATCCATAACTGTTTCAGTCCCGTTTTACTGGTCTATCGGTGAATTCGTTGCAGGGCAGCCTGCAGTGCCAGGTCATAGCCCTGGCTGCCCAGCCCGCAGATAACGCCTACGGCGATATCCGAAAAGTACGAGTGATGGCGGAAAGGCTCCCGCGCATGCACGTTGGAAAGATGCACTTCAATAAACGGAATGCCGGATGCCAGCATGGCATCACGCAGCGCGACGCTGGTGTGGGTGAAGGCGGCCGGATTGATAATGATGAAATCCACGCCTTCGGCCCGGGCTTCGTGCACCCGCTCGATCAGCTCATATTCCGCGTTCGATTGCAGGTGCAGGAGGTGATGGCCTTTGTCTGCCGCTTTCTCGCGCAACCGGTCATCGATATCGGCCAGGGTCTCATAGCCATATACCTCGGGCTCACGGGTGCCGAGCATGTTGAGGTTGGGGCCATGGAGCACAAGTATGGTCGACATGGTAATTTTGCCTTGGTGTTATTTGAACAGGATCGCCGAAGATAACGGCACGTTACCTGAATGGTGCGTGCTTGTTAGCCTCGGATCAACACTTTTTGACAATCTTCCTGTTGCCGGATTGATCCTGCAAAAAGCTTACACAGCAATGACCGGCGGTGCGATGACATTTCGTTGATGGGCCCAATTGTCGGCCAAGGAAGACGGGGCGGGTATTCGACATTGGTTTCATGGGCCGGGCAGGGCGCCCGGCCCGGAAGTTCAGAGGCTGGAGCGATTCTCCAGCCTGGAGGGAGGGCTCAGGAGGCCAGGCTGATCTGGTTGCGGCCGTGTTCTTTCGAGCGATACAGGGCCTTGTCGGCCCGTTCGCACAGTGTCTGGGCACTGTCGCCCTGCCAGTCGGCAACGCCGCAGCTGAACGACACCCGGAACTCCTGTTCGCCGGCCTGCTGCTGCAGCTCGGAGAAACGCTGGCGGATTTCATCGAGCACGTTCTGTGCATCCTGGGCGGAGGTGTTGGGCAGGATCACCGCAAACTCCTCACCACCGTAGCGGCCGATGTGGTCGGTTTTGCGCAGGCGCTGTTTCAGGAACATGGACAGGCTGCGCAGTATGCGGTCGCCGATGGGGTGGCCGTAGGTGTCGTTGACCTTCTTGAACTCGTCAATATCGATCATGGCAAAGGCCAGCGGCTGGTCTTTTTGTCTCGCCCTGACAATTTCCTGTTCCAGCAGGTACAGGGTGTGGGTGTGGTTGTACAGGCCGGTCAGGCTGTCGCGAATCATCAGTGCCAGCAGCGAACGGGCCCGGCGACCCCGGTTGTGGATGGTCGCCACCAGGTGTTTGGGGTCGATCGGCTTGGTCAGGAAATCGTCGCCGCCCAGGCTCATGGCCTGCAGCTGCTTGTTCACGTCTTCCTCGGCCGACAGGTAGATAATCGGCACGCTGTGGAATTTGTCCTGCTGGCGGATGACCCGGGCGATCTCGGTGCCGGTGCAGCCGGGCATGTACATGTCGAGAATGATGATTTCCGGAGAGAACTCGTCCAGGGCGTTGATGATCTGCATCGGGTCGGTGATCACGTAGGCGTTCATGCCGGCCCGCTTGAGCACCGTCTCCATGAATTTCGCCTGGGCCCGGGAATCGTCCAGTACCAGCACTTTATAGGGCTCGCTGGAATTTCCGTTGCAGTAGGTTTCGATTTTCTCGATCAGCTGGCCCGGGTCCACAGCCGGGTAGAAGAATTCCTCGCCGCCACAGCGGGATGCCCGCAACCGGGTTTCAATGGTGCCGTCGTCTTCGCTGACGAAGATGATCGGGATGGGGGTCTCGTGCCGGGACTGTAACTGCTCTACGGTGCTGATACCCGCCAGGGCGGACCCGCCGAAGTTCACATCCATCAGGATGGTTTCCGGCTTGCCCTGATTGCAGGCCTCGACCAGTTCCCGGGCAGTGCCGAAGGCAGCGGCCCGGAATCCGAAAAATTCCAGCTGGCGGATCAGCCGGTTGGCGGTTTCACTGTTTTCCAGGGCAATGTAGACCGGGGTGCGCCGGTATTGCTGCGGTGCCTGGCCCGTGGCCTGGTCGGAGCGGCGCTGGGTGCTCTGGCACAGGCTGCCGGTGGCTTCCTGCAATTGCGCCGCAAGGCTGTCATCCAGGGCTGTGCCCGGTGCCCAGCTTGCCAGCAGTTGCAGGATGCGCTTGCCGGCAACGGCGTGGTCATTCATCTCGAAGCGCAGGGCGTAGCGCACCAGTTTGTCGGTGTCTGCGGCAAACAGCTCGCGGAGGCTTTCGGCCTGGCCCCGGTTCTCGCTGATCTTCTGCCAGGTATCCAGCACCACCCGGGCCTGGGTGGTTACACGGCGGGCGAAGTGTTGCCTGAGTTTTTCTTTCTGGCTCTCGTCGTTCATGGGGCTCCGGCCTGTGTCCTTTTTATGAAGATGCACCCGATCCGCGGGGGTAACTTTCTAACCTTAGTCGGTTTCCAGAGTCTATAGTGTTTAATGTTGTCGGCGTAGATTGCACACTGTAAATGTTTGTCAACTCTGCGGCACCGGTCACGGGCCGCTGATCACGGGAATCGTTCAGGCCAGCATGGCCGGGGCCGGGATATCATGGCAAGGAAGCACACAAACACGTTCGCAGCCCAGCAGGGTGAAATCTCCCTGAGCAGCCTGCTGATCCTGTTCACCAGCGGTTTGTTGGTGATCATTCTTGCCGCCGCGTTTATCACCAGTTTCGGGCACTTCCGGGACTACGTGGCGGACCAGCTCACAGACCACGCCCTTGACGGAGCGATCGCTACCGGGCTTTCCCTCTCCAACGCGATTGACGGCTCAGACCCTGTGGCCTCGGCGTCCCTGGTGGATGCGGTTTTTGACAGCGGCCGTTACCTGTCGGTGGAATACATCGGCCATGACGGCCAGGAGATTGCGGGCCGGCGTATGGCGCTGAAGGGTGCGGCCGCCCCCGGCTGGTTTATTCGCCTGGCGGAGCTGCCGTTGCCGCAGGCGGAGGCGGAAGTAGTACGGGGCTGGTCGCGCCTGGGCAAGGTCAGGGTGGTCAGTCATCCGGGCCGCGCCTACGACGACCTGTGGCGCATATCCCTGGGCTTGCTGGTTAGCGTGCTGGCGATCGGCGGTGCAGGCCTGGTGGCCCTGTTTCTGTTGGTGCGCCGGTTACTGCGGCCGCTGTCGGCACTGGAGCAGCAGGCCCGGGCCTGGGGCCGGCGGGATTTCCGGAACCGGGTGCGCACCCGCTCCACCCGTGAGCTGAACCGCGTAACCGAAGCCATGAACCAGATGGCGGACGACCTGGAGCGTTTGTTTGTCGGTCAGGGCCGGCTTATCCAGCATTTGCGCAAAGTGAACAGTGAAGACCCGGTAACCGGGCTGGCCAGCCGCAGTTCCTTTGATCAGCGCCTGAAAGCGGAAATCATGTCGGAAGAAAAGTCGGCTCCCGGTGTGTTGGCCATGATCCGCCTGGCGGGCTTTGCCGATTACAACATGGCCTATGGCCGTGAAGAGGGCGACCAGTTGCTGCGCCAGGTGGCCGGAAGCCTGGCCGGATTTACTGCCCGCCACCCGCAATCCTTTGCCGGGCGGTGCACCGGCGCGGAGTTTGTGGTGTTTCTGCCAGGGGCGCCGGCAGCCGACGCCCGGAACTGGCTTGAGCGGTTAATCCAGGAGCTGGACGGTATCTATTGCGACCTTGCCTCGCCCATGGACACGGCCGTGCACGGAGGGCTGGCGGTGGCTTTGCCCGGGGCCGGGGTTCGTGACCTGCTGGCGGCGGCGGATGAAGGCTTGCGGGCGGCCCAGGAGAAGTGCGAATCCGGTTGCTGCCTGGAGCAGGCTGGGGCGGACAGCCATCTCACCATGGAATCCTGGCGCGACCTGCTGGCCGGCGCCATTGAATCCGGGAGCCTGTCATTGTGGCTGCAGCCAATGGTGACCTGTGAAGGCGGTGCCCTGGCCCATTACCAGGCGTTTTCGCGCATTCCCGCGCCGGAGGGCGACCTCAAGGCCGGGGTGTTTCTGCCCGTGGCCGAACGCCTGAGCCTGATTGCCGGCATTGACCGGTTGTTGCTGGCCCGGGTGCTGGCGATGCTGGAACAGACGCCGGACCAAACCCTGGCCATATCGCTGGGGGTCTCCTCCGTTGGTGATGACCGCTTCTGTGAAGACCTGCTGGAAGCGCTGGCCCGGGCCGGGAACCGGGTGGCCAGGCTGTGGGTAGGCATTCCCGAACTGGCCCTGAACCATCATCGCAAAAAGGCTGGCCGGCTGGTCCGGGCGCTGGCGAAAATTGGCGTTCCGGTGATGGTGGATCGTTTCGGCGTTGGCGGGGTGCCGTTCAGCTATCTGAGAAATCTGCCTTTCCGGGGCATTCGTATCGACAACAGCTTTATCCACGACCTGGACAGCCACAGCGAGAACCGGTTCTGGGTGGAGTCGGTGATCGGCATTGCGCACAGCCGCGGCGTGCGGGTGTTCGCCACCGGAGTGGAAACCGAAGCGGAATACTCGGTAGTCTGTAAGCTGGGTATTGATGGCGCCATGGGATACCATCTGGGCAGGCCCTTCGGGGCAGACGAATAAGCAACGGGAGAACGGGAGACTTATGTCGGGCAAGATCAGACAGTACTTCAGGGACAAAAAGGAAGACGTACAGGATTACACCGGAGGCAGTGGTGTAATCGGTAAATTTGTACTGGCGGTGCTGGTGGTATACCTGCTGGTTACGATTGTGCTCGGCATGTACTGGAGCAGCGAGCCGGATACCTTCTCTGTGCGTGACCATACCCGAACCCTGGCCAACACCATGGAGCGGGAGCCGGTAACCGGGTTTGCCACCACCGCCACCATGATCCGGATTGCCGAAACCCTGCTGGACAAGCCGGGCGGATACATCTCCAACGACATCTTCCCCCCGGGATTGTGGATGGATAACATGCCCAACTGGGAGTACGGCGCGCTGGTGCAGCTGCGGGACCTGTCCCGGGCCATGCGTAAAGACATCAGCCGTTCCCAGAGCCAATCGGCTGAAGACCCGGACCTGACCATTGCCGAGCCCCAGTTGCACTTCGACAGCGAGAGCTGGGCGATACCCTCCACCGAGGCTGAGTACCGTCGCGGTATCAATGCCCTCAAGCGCTACCTGAACCGGTTGTCGGACCCCGCCCAGGCCGATGCCCAGTTCTTTGCCCGCGCGGACAACCTGGGTAACTGGCTGGCAGACCTGGAAACCCGTCTGGGCAGCCTGTCCCGCACCCTGAGCGAGAGTGTGGGCAAGGCCTCGGTGTCCGATGCGGTTGCCAACCTTGATCCGGACGATCCGCTGTCTGAAGACATCGGCGGCGAGGATGTGAAAACCGACTGGACCAGGATTGACGATGTGTTCTACGAAGCCCGCGGCAGTGCCTGGGCCCTGCTGCACATCTTCCGGGCCATTGAAGTGGACTTCCGCAAGGTGATTGTGGACAAGAACGCCATGGCCAGTGTGAAGCAGATCATTATCGAGCTGGAAGGCGCCCAGGAATCCATGTGGAGCCCGGTGATCCTGAATGGCAGTGGCTTTGGCCTGCTGGCTAACCACTCCCTGACCATGGCCGCTTACCTGTCACGGGCCAATGCAGCAATCAGTGACATGCGGGACCTGTTGTCACGGGGGTAACAACGGATATGCGTTACCCGGGAGGGTAACGCAGACACAAAAAAACCGGGGAGCTGTTAGGGCTGCCCGGTTTTTTTGTGCCTGATACGTGATCAGCCTTTGTAGGCGTTCACGGCATCAACAATGGCTTGCTTGGCAGCGGCGGCGTTGTCCCAGCCTTGTACCTTCACCCACTTGCCCGGCTCGAGAGTCTTGTAGTTCTCGAAGAAGTGACGGATCTGGTCGCGCAGCAGCTCGGGCAGGTCGTCGATTTCTTTAACGTCGTGGTAAGTGGTGGTCAGCTTGTCGTGGGGAACCGCAACCAGCTTGGCGTCGCCACCGGCTTCGTCTTCCATGTTCAGTACACCCACCGGACGGCAGCGAATAACGGAACCTGCCTGGATCGGGTACGGGGTTACTACCAGCACGTCCAGCGGGTCGCCGTCGTCAGCCAGGGTGTGCGGGATGAAACCGTAGTTGGCCGGGTAGAACATGGGGGTAGCCATGAAACGGTCAACCAGCAGGGCGCCCATGTCTTTGTCCAGTTCGTACTTGACCGGGGAGCTGTTAGCCGGGATTTCGATGGCTACGTAGATGTCTTCCGGCGGGTTCTTGCCAGCGGGGATGTTGTCGAATTGCATGTGCGATCCTTCCTGCTACGTTAGTGTTCGTTTAACTGCGGTGGAAAATTGGGCGCAATTATACGGAAGTCTCCTGCTATTCGAAACTAAACCTTGGTCACAGCCGGATCTGTTTGGCAATCAGCTCCTTCATGATTTCCGTGGTGCCGCCGCCGATCGACAGGATCTTGGCATCCCGGTACAGGCGCTCCACCACCGATTCCCGCATAAAGCCCATGCCGCCGAACAGCTGCACCGCCTCGCGGGTGACTTTTTCGCACACGTCGACGGAGAAGTTCTTGGCCATGGCCACCTGTTTGATCGGGTTTTTGCCGGCCTGCATCAGCGCCGCGCAGCGGTAGGTGTATTCCCGGGCGATGTCGATCTGGGTGGCCATGTCCACCAGCTTGTGGCGGGTTACCTGGAAGCCTGAAACCGGGCGGCCGAAGGCCTTGCGCTCCTTGACGTAATGCATCGCGGCTTCATAGGCCAGCTGGGCGGTCATGTAGGCCATGATGGACAGGCTCAGGCGTTCAGCCAGGAAGTTGCTCATGATGGCGATAAAGCCGGCGTTTTCGGCGCCGATCAGGCGGTCGGCCGGTACCCGGCAGTCTTCGAAGAAAAGCTCGGCAGTGTCGCTCGCCCACCAGCCCATTTTCTTGAGTTTCTTGCCGGTGGAGAAGCCCGGTGTGTCGCGGTCGATCAGCAGCAGGCTGATGCCAGCGTGGCCTTCGCCCCCGGTGCGCACGGCGACGGTATAATGGTCGGCGCGGATGCCGCTGGTGATGAAGGTTTTGCTGCCGTTGACGATGTAGTGGTCGCCGTCTTTTACGGCACGGGTTTTCAGGTTGGCGACATCGGAGCCGCCGCCGGGTTCGGTGACCGCCAGGGCGGCAATTTTTTCGCCCCGGAGCACCGGCGGTACGATCTGATCGCGTATTTCTTTTTTAGCCCACTTGGCCACCGGTGGCAGGCCGATATCCAGGGAACCGATGCTGGCGACAAAACCGCCGGAGGTGGAGCGCATCAGCTCTTCGGACACGGCTACTTTCATGAAGATATCGCCTTCACCAACGCCACCAAGCGCTTCCGGGAAACCAATGCCCAGCAGCCCTGCGTCGCCTGCCTTCTGGTAGATTTCCCGGGGGAATTCGCCGGCTTCTTCCCAGTCGTCGATATGGGGCAGTACGTGGGTTTCGATAAATTTACGGGCGGTCAGGCGAACCTGTTCGTGGGTTTCGTTGAAGTAGTCAGGCACAATCGGGCTTCCTGCGTTCTTGTTAGCGTTGTCCGGAGTGTCTCTTAAATTTCTGCACCAAGCAAGCGCTTGGTTTGTGCGTATGGGCCAGAAAAAGCCGGCGCTGCTGGCCGGCTTGGTTGGTGCTTCTGGTTCAGGCACCGGGGCGGGCAATGCTCTTCACGCCTTCGCTGGTGCCCAGCAGCAGCAAGTCGGCCGGGCGCCGCGCGAACAGGCCGTTGGTAACCACGCCGACAATGTTGTTGAGCCGCTCTTCCACCTGGATCGGTCGGGAGATGTCCAGGTTGTGGATGTCGATGATGATGTTGCCGTTGTCAGTGACAAAGCCATCCCGGTAAACCGGGTCGCCACCGAGTTTGACGATTTCCCGGCCCACATGGCTGCGAGCCATGGGAATGACTTCCACGGGCAGCGGGAATTCGCCCAGAATGCCCACCATCTTCGATTCGTCGGCAATACAGATAAACGTCTTGGCGACGGCAGCCACAATCTTTTCCCGGGTCAGGGCGCCGCCGCCGCCCTTGATCAGTTCCAGGCGCTCGTTGGTTTCGTCGGCACCGTCGACATAGAACTCGATTTCGTTAACGGCGTTCAGGTCATACACCGGAATGCCGTGTTTTTTCAGGCGTTCGGCGGTGGCTTCGGAGCTCGCTACGGCGCCGTCGAAATCGTTTTTGTGCTCGGCCAGGTAATCGATGAAAAAGTTGGCCGTGCTGCCGGTGCCGACGCCTACGATGCTTTTCGGCTCCAGGTGCGGGGCAATGTGGTCTACGGCAGCTTTGGCAACGGCTTGTTTCAGTTCGTCCTGGGTCATGGCGGAGCTCCGGGGGATTGTCGGGTTGAATTCGCTTCTCATTATACGCTCGCAGTGTCTGTGCTTATAGACGGCTGCCGTGCAAAGTTTCTAAACTGTAGGTTTTTCCCAGCCACTCACCAGCAACCGGAACCATCATGCCGCAACGCTACATCAAGAAGATTCTCGATGCGCGGGTTTACGACATCGCCATCGAAACACCGCTGACTGAAGCCCGCAGCCTGTCCAAGCGCTTTGGCAACAATATTATGCTCAAGCGTGAAGACCTTCAGCCGGTGTTCTCCTTCAAGATTCGTGGCGCATACAACCGGATTGCCCAGCTCTCGGAAGAGCAGAAAGCCAAGGGCGTGATCTGTGCCTCCGCCGGCAACCATGCCCAGGGCGTGGCGTTGTCGGCCAAGCAACTGGGAATCAAGGCCGTGATCGTGATGCCCCAGACCACGCCTGACATCAAAGTGAAGTCGGTGCGGGACCGGGGCGCCCGGGTAGTACTCAAAGGCGACGCCTTCGACGAAGCTGCCGCCCATGCCCAGGAGCTGATCAAAAAACACGGCTACACCTACATCCCGCCCTACGACGACCCGGACGTTATTGCCGGGCAGGGCACCGTAGCCATGGAAATGATGTGGCAATTTTCCCAGCCCATGCACGCGGTATTCATCCCCGTGGGCGGCGGCGGCCTGATCGCCGGCATGGCGGCGTACATCAAATACCTGCGCCCGGACATCAAAGTGATCGGCGTGGAACCGGAAGACTCCAACTGCCTGCAAGCCGCCATGGCGGCCGGTGAGCGGGTGATCCTGGACGAAGTAGGTATCTTTGCAGACGGTGTGGCGGTTAAACAGATCGGGGAAGAACCCTGGAACATCTGTAAAGACGCCGTCGATGAAGTCATCACCGTTTCGACAGACGAAATCTGCGCCGCCATCAAGGACGTATTCGAAGACACCCGCTCCATCGCAGAACCCGCAGGGGCACTGTCGGTGGCCGGAATGAAAAAGTACATCGAGCGGGAGCAGCTTGAAGGCGAAAACCTGGCTGGCGTGCTCAGCGGCGCCAACATGAACTTCGACCGCTTGCGCTACATCTCCGAACGCACCGAAATCGGCGAAAAACGCGAAGCCATCCTGGCCGTCACCATCCCGGAAAAACCGGGCGCGTTCAAAACCTTCATCAACGCCCTGCACAAACGCAGCATCACCGAATTCAACTACCGCTACGCCGATGCCAGCGAAGCCGTCATCTTCGTCGGCATCCAGATCCAGGCCGGTGGCCTGGGCCGCGAAGAACTGGTGCAGGAACTGCGCGAAACCGGCTACTCCGTCATCGACCTCACCGACAGCGACCTGGCCAAGCAACACATCCGCCACATGGTCGGCGGTCACGCCCCGTCGGTCAGCAACGAAGTCATCTACCAGTTCGAATTCCCCGAACGCCCGGGCGCGTTGCTGAAGTTCCTCATGTCCCTCGGCACCCGCTGGAACATCTCCCTGTTCCACTACCGCAACCACGGCGCAGCCTACAGCCGCGTTTTGCTGGGTGCCCAGGTTAACGAAGCGGAAATTCCGGATTTCGAGAAAATGCTGGAGAAAGTGGGCTTCCGCTACGAAAACATGACCGATAACGAGGCCTACCGGTTGTTCCTGGGCGCGGGTAACGGAAGCGGCAACGCAAAGTAGAAACCGGGCACGGGCCTTTTGCGTGGATTGCCGAATCAGGGGCTGGTGGGGCCTTCCGAAACACGCTCCTTCGGCACATCCATGTGACGCTTGAGCTCCGCCATCCCTGGCTCCGCACAGTTTCGGAAGGCCCCACCAGCCCCTGCTTCTCCTATCGTGTCTCGCCCGGTTTCGGTCGCCGAACGCGAATGCTCGACAAGCAGGCCGAAGCTAAGTGATAACTCTTACGTAATCGTAACCTGTCAATAATTGTAAAATTGAAGTTACGTGTTAGTCTTTCGTCTAATTCTCCAAGTCGAGAATAGCCACCTGATTTTCCAGCCAATTAGAACCAAGAAGAAATGGGACCACGTGAAATGAGAGGCAAGCCAGACATCATCCGCACCATCGTACTGATCTTTGCGGTCGGCCTTGTCATTACCGGGTTTACGTCACTTCAGGCTTCAGAAGACAAACGCTCTGCCAGAGACGTTCCTGTGACCAGCTTCGTACAGTCAGCCAGTCAGGGCTTGAACCGGTAACGACGCTTATCCGTTACCACCCCGTGTAACGGCACATCCCACGGCTCGATGGGCAACTCCCTTACCTTCTGGAAATCATGGGCCAGGCCAATCAGCTTGGGCGCCATGCCCGGGCGAATACGGCTGAAGGCGAACGTACGGTCGTAAAAACCGCCGCCCATGCCCAGCCGGCCCCCGTTTTCATCAAAACCTACCAGCGGAAACAGCACAGCATCCAGTGCCCATGCCGGCCTGCGCCTTGAGCGCGGGAACGGCGGTTCGGGAATGCCGAAGCGGTTAGCGCTAAGCCGGATGCCGTCGAAATAAGGGCTGAATACCAGCTTGCCCGGGTAGACCGGGTGCAGGATCGGCAGGTAAAAGTGAATCCCTTTGCGACGAGCCAGGTCAATGTACAGGTGCGGGTCGATCTCGCCGTCGTTGGCCAGGTAGATGCCGATGTGCCGGGCGCGGTGCAGGTCCGGATGTTTCAGAAGGTTCAGAGCCAGCTGTTCAGAGGCTTGCTGCTGTTGCTCAAAACTCAGGGACCGGCGCTTGCGGCGCAAATGCTTGCGAAGTTCGGTGCGGGACAGGGTGTCCAAAATAAAGCTTCCCGGGCTGCCGTTATCGGATGTAGCCCTTGAACCCAAAGTTCAAGGTCGGTGGCCGCTGTGACATATCAGGCTTTCCCCCGTGGGGGACATGCTCACAATGCCCTGAAGTAGCCACCTGGGTAGTGCGCATCGGCTCGAGGACGTACCCGACCAGCGAACAGCCCAGGAAGTTGAATCCATTATACGGGCAGGGCCGGGGCCGATTGCAACCCCCATTCCGGAAAGTTTCCGGAATCAGTTGCCGGAACTGCCCCCAAGGGCTTCGTCCAGGCGGTTGTCCATGGCTTTCAGGAGGCTGCTGGTGGCGTCAGACATGGTGTCACGCTCCAGCAGTTCGTGAGTAATATTCAGGGCAGCCATGACGGCAATGCGCTCGGTGCCGAACACTTTGCCGCTGGCCCGGATTTCCCGCATTTTGCTGTCCAGGTGCCGGGCTGCGCGCAGCAGGGCCTCCTGCTCTTCCAGCGGGCAGGCCACCAGGTATTCCTTATCGAGGATCCGGACTTCAACGGTGGTTGACTGCTGTGACATCAGTGGTGCTCCAGCGCTCTCAGGCGGCCGATCATGGCTTCAATCTTGTTTTTGGCAAGATCGTTCTTGTGCATCAGCTGGGCCCGTTCCCGGTTCCAGTCGTCCTGCAGCTCGCGCAGCAGGGCGTTATCCTTCTCGAGCTTCTTGCAGCGTTCAATCAGTGTGTCCAGCTTGTCCGCTAATGCCTGTACTTCGGACTGTTCCATGACGTGCCCAATATGAGTAATTTGGATGTCGGTAACTATAAGTGCCCGCACCATAACGGTCAATTTACCGCATTGTCATGGCGCCGGCGCCGTGAAGCCTGTCACTTTCAGTGGCAGGTCAGCTGCCGCCGGATCCGGCAAATCCCAGCTTGCGGCTCTTTTGCCAGCTGCGCAAGGCCGGGAGTAACGAAACCACGAATGCCGCCACCGGTACCAAGCCCAGCAGGAGCCATTCTGCCCGGTTCAGGCCGCGAAGTCCGATCTGTATGCCGTACTGGTCCAGAAGCCAGGGGCCCAGGCCGGCAATGGCGCCGGCGCCCAGCAGCAGCGCCAGGGCACAGGCCGCCAGAGCCAGTACCACACACTCAAAGCTGTACAGCGAGGCAATCAGGATGGGCGGGGCACCGGTAGCCCGTAACACTGCCACTTCCTGCTGGCGCTGGGCCTGAATGGTCAGCAGCACCGCAATCAGGCCGGTCAGGCTGGTAATGACCACAAACGCGCTGATGCCCAGCAAGGCTTTCTCAAACTGGCCCATCATGCGCCACAGTTCGCTCAGGGCAACGCCCGGCAGAATGGCGGACAAGGGCTCCTCGCGATACTGGTTCAGCTCCCGTTGCAGCTGGAAGGTGAGTATCGGCTTGTCCAGCCCGATAAACGCTGCGGTAATGGCGTCTGGCTCGAAGGAGCGGGTCTTTGCCTTCTCTTCTGTCAGGGTTCGGCCGGGCAGGGCAATGCCGGATTCCCAGCCCACGTGGATGGCTTCCATGGCCTCCAGGCTGATGTAAACCGCCTGGTCTACCGGGGTGCCGGTAGGTGCCAGAATGCCGGACACTGTGAATGGCAGGTCCGTATGGTTGGCAAAGCTGGTGCGTCCACCCCCGTGGGACAGCACAACGCTGTCGCCAGTCTGGTGGTTGAGCTGGCGGGCCACGCCCGCGCCCAGCACCACGTCGAACAGATCAGTGAACCAGTGGCCGGCTGCCAGTTCCAGGGGCTGATCGTTGCCATATCGGAAGCGTTCAACGAACTGTGCGTTAGTGCTTACTACCCGGTAGCCCCGGTAGCTGTCGCCCAGTGAGACCGGAACCACCCAGTCGATACGCTTGTCCTGTGCCAGCTTCTGGTAAGTGGACCAGCGGATGTTGTTGGTGGCATCGCCAATATGGAAGACCGAATACAGCAGCAGGTTCAGCTGGCCGCTGCGGGCACCAACAATCAGGTCTGTTCCGCTGATGGTGCTGGTAAATGACTGCCGGACTTCAGTGCGAAGATACTGGATTCCGAGCAGTAGCGTGACGCTCAGGGTAAGGGTGAGGCAAACCAGTGCCAGTACCTTGCGCCGATACCACAGGCTGGCCGTTGCCAGGGAGAGTGCCAGTCGGACCTTGCTCACGGCGTACCTCCCAGGGCCAGCTGATGGTGGAAGTGGCTGGCCAGGCTTCTGTCGTGGCTGACAAATACCACCGAGCATTGCCGTTCCCTGGCCAGCGTCAGCAGAAGATCCAGGAAGCGGTCGCGGTTGTCGGTGTCCAGGGCGGAGGTTGGCTCGTCGGCCAGAATGATTTCCGGCGCGCCGATCAGCGCCCGCGCGGCGGCCACTCGCTGCTGCTGGCCGATGGACAGATTGGTAACCCCGTGGTGCCAGTGGTTCTCGGGGATGCCAAGTTCCGTCAGCAGTTCGCTGGCAGCGGCATCCGGGTGCTGGTCGGCACGGGCCCGGCGCAGCGCCGATAACCGGCAGGGCAGGGTCACATTGGCCAGCGCGCTCAGGTAAGGCACCAGGTTGAACTGCTGGAAAATGACGCCCATATGGTCAGCCCGGAAGCGATCCCGGGCGCCGGCCCTCATGGCACTGGTTTGCTGCCCCAGCAGGCTGACCGAACCGGTTTGCGGCGTCTGCATCCCGGCCAGCAGGCCCAGCAACGTGCTTTTGCCGGTGCCACTGGGCCCGTGCAGAAACAGGTGTTCGCCTGCGGCCAGGGACATGTCAGGAAAAACGAGCGGCTGTTCCCGGCCTGGCCAGCGAAACATCAGGCCTCGGGTCTCTATGGCCGGGCAGGCCGATCTGGCGGTTGCTGTACTGCTGTTCATATCGGTCTGGTCGGTTGCGTTGTATGATGTGGGCCGTGTTGTGAATCACCCTGATTGGAGATGTCGTCCATGCCAGTGTATCCGAAGTCCCGGGCATTGTTTGCCTGCCTTTTGCCGCTGATGTTGCTGTTGTCATTATCAGCCCGGGCCGAGCTCCGGGAAATCGACTGGCTGGAACTGATGCCGGCCGAAGACCTGGCATTGCTGGAAAGCATGCCTGAGGTGGAGCACGAAGGCGATGGCCCGGTTTTGTTGCCCGACGAGATCATGACGGGCCGGGTTGTGCCGGAAATGGGCGATGTCGAAGGCCGTATTCCGGGCTTTGTGGTACCCCTGAAAACCACCGGTGACATGCGCATCCTCGAATTCTTCCTGGTGCCTTACTACGGCGCCTGTATCCACGTACCGCCACCACCGCCGAACCAGATTATCCATGTGAAGTACAGCGAAGGCTTCACCCTGGAAGCCCTGTACGATCCGGTCTGGATCGAAGGCAAGCTGGTGATTGAGCGTACCGAAAACGACCTGGGTACTTCGTCTTATTCCATGGTGGCGGAGTCTGTAGAGCGTTATACCGAGTAAGTTTACTACCCCGGCCGGAAACGGTTGTCGGACCGGGTCAGCCGGGTGCCACCCTGGCCCTGTGCCGACACCCACTGCACATTCAGGTGCTCCAGGGTCGGGAAGGCGTCGAGTATGGGAGCGGTGAAGGCGGAAGCATCGGGCAAGGCATCGCACTGCAGGCTCTGGGTGATTTCCAGGTCGGAATGGTTTGCGTGGGCGTCCTGGTCATGGCCGTGGTCATGCCCTTGGTCATCGTGAGCTTCATGCCCTTCCCAGCCGGTATGCAGTTCCGAAGTGGTCACCCGGCAGTTGCCTCCTTCGGTGTTGATCAGGGCATTCGCGGCCACCCATTCGCGCAAACCGTCCAGTTTCTGCCGCTGTTCCTTTGTGTGGGGCTGGTGTTCGAAGCCCAGCAGGTTCCAGGCCGGCGACTCCAGCAACAGGTCAATCTGTTCACCGTCAAAGGCAGCCTGGAGTTCGGCATGGCCATGCTGGTGAGCGGCCGGGTTGTCCTTTGCCATGGCAGGTGCCGTAACGGTTGCCAGGCCAAGGGCCAGGATCAGTCTGGGGGAAGCGGACAAGGGCAGGCGCTTTCGCATCGGGGGAATCTCCGGTGTTTTGATATGTTATAACATTTTTCTCCTTTGGCCCGGTAAAAGCAAGTGCCGATCTGGCCGGCCCGTGCCAGCACAGCGCCGTAATGCTAGGATAGACACCTCAAACAGACGGAGCGGCCGGGCAATGGCCCCGGCAGTCTCCCCCGAAACAGGAACCGGTTTTTTCATGTCTGAAAGCGATACTTCAGGTGCCGCCCGCGCTGCCGAATTCGAACGTTGGGCCAACGTCTTCACGGCTCACAAGGCCTTCAGCCACCCCTCCGAACTGCACGGTGTGCTTTGTGGTCGGCTGGCGGCCGGCACCCGTATTGAAGAACAGCAGTGGCTGGCCATGGTGTGCGAGCACATGGGGCTGGCGGACCAGGCCATGGAAGAATCGGATGACCTGGCGCCGTTCATGTACGGTGCCTACGAGAAAACCCTGGCGCAGTTGCAATCCAGTGAGATGACCTTCCAGCCCCTGCTGCCGGATGACGACTATGCCATTGAGCAGCGCCTGGAAGCCCTGATCGCCTGGGTGCGAGGTTTCCTCGAGGGCATGGCCCTGGCGGCCGGTGCTTCGCTGGGGCAGGCTCCGGATGAAATCCGTGAACTGATTGAAGACATGGTTGCCATCAGCCAGCTGTCGGAAGACGAAGAGTCCGACGACGAAAGCGAGCAGCAACTGCTGGAAATCACCGAATACGTCCGCCTGGGTGCCCTGGCGGTGTTTACCGAATTCAATGAGCCGGAGAAACCGGCTGGCGCAACGCCCACCCTGCACTGATCAGGAGACAGCATGGCCTCAATGATTCCGATGAAAGAATTCGCCGACCGCCGCCGAAAACTGATGGACCGGATGGCTCCGGACAGTATCGCCATTCTGCCGGCAGCGCCGGAGCGTGTGCGTAACCGGGATGTTCTGCATCCGTTCCGCCAGGACAGCGACTTTCAGTACCTGACCGGGTTTGGCGAGCCGGAAGCGGTACTGGTATTGATTCCGGGCCGGGAACACGGCGAGACCGTGCTGTTCTGCAAGGAGCGTAACCCGGAGAAAGAACTCTGGGACGGTTTTCTGGTGGGGCCAGAGGGAGCCATCGAGCGCTATGGCCTGGACGATGCCTTCCCGATCGGCGATATCGACGACATCCTGCCCGGCATGATTGAAGGCCGAAGCCGGGTGTATTACCCGTTGGGCAAAGACCCGGTCTTCGATAACCGGGTGATGGACTGGGTGAAGGTCATCCGTAGCAAGGTGCGGGCCGGTGCCCATCCGCCCGGTGAGCTGGTGGCCCTTGAACACCTGCTGCACGACATGCGCCTGTACAAGAGTGCGGCCGAAGTGAAAGTGATGGCCAGGGCCGGGAAAATCAGCGCCGAAGCCCATTGCCGCGCCATGAAGCGGGCCCGCAAGGGTGGCTATGAGTACAGCCTGGAAGCCGAGCTGATCCACACCTTCATGGAACACGGTGCCCGCTCCACGGCCTATCCTTCCATCGTGGGTGGTGGTGCCAACGGCTGCATCCTGCACTACATCGAGAACAGCGCGCCGCTGAAAGAGGGCGACCTGGTGCTGATCGATGCCGGTTGTGAGCTGAACTGCTACGCTTCTGACATTACCCGCACCTTCCCGGTCAGCGGCAAGTTCAGCCCGGAACAGACAGCTCTGTATAACGTGGTTCTGGATGCCCAGTACGCCGCCATTGATGCGGTGCGCCCCGGTAACCACTGGAACCACCCCCACGAGGCGGCTCTGAAGGTGCTGACCCAGGGGTTGATAGATCTGGGGCTGCTGTCCGGCAGCCTGGACGATGCCATTGCCAGTGAAGCCTACAAACCGTTTTTCATGCACCGCACCGGCCACTGGCTGGGGCTGGATGTGCACGATGTGGGCGACTACAAGGTAGGTGATGCCTGGCGCCAGCTGGAACCGGGTATGGCGTTGACCGTAGAACCCGGGCTGTACATTGCGCCGGATAACGAGAACGTAGAGGAAAAATGGCGCGGTATTGGCATTCGCATCGAAGACGATGTGGTGGTAACCAAAGACGGTTGCCGCGTGCTGACCGACGCGGTGCCTAAAACCGTGGCCGATATTGAAGCCCTGATGGCGGACTGAGCCTGTGACCGAACCCCGGATGGATACCGACCTGATTATTGCCGGTGGCGGCCTTGCCGGCGCCACTCTGGCGCTGGCGCTGGCCCGCGTGGTGCCGGAATTGCGGGTGACCGTGGTGGAAAGTTTTCCGCTCTCGCCCGATGCCCTGCCGGACGACTACCAGCCCAGCTATGACGCCCGTTCCACGGCGCTGGCCTGGGGCTCCCGGCTGATCTTCGAAGAGCTGGGTTTGTGGGCTGCGCTATCTGAACACGCGACGCCCATCCGGAATATTCATGTATCTGACCGGGGCTGGTTCGGCGCCACCCGGCTGGATGCTGCCGATCATGGCCAGCCGGCCCTGGGTTATGTGGCGGACAATCGCTGGATGGGGCTTTGCCTCATGCGGTCGCTGCTGGAAACCCCGGTAAGCTGGCAGGCGCCGGCAGAAGTGGTTGGCATGACGCCGATTGTCGGTGGTGTGAAGGTCAGCATCCGTAAAGAGGGTGAAGAACAAACCCTGACCGGTCAGTGCCTGGTGGTGGCCGATGGCGGCCGTTCCGGACTTCGGGAACAGTTGGGCTTTGTGACCCGAACCGAGGACTATGGCCAGAATGCATTGATTGCCAACGTGTCCACCAGCGATTCGCACGGGTACACCGCGTTCGAGCGTTTTACCGATTCCGGCCCCATGGCCCTGTTGCCCCATGGTTCGCCGGTGCGGGCCGAGAACCAGTCTGCGCTGGTGTGGACGCTGACTGACAGCGCGCTGGAGCACATACTGTCGGTGTCTGACGATGAAAAATGCCGGCAGCTGCAGGATCGGTTCGGCTGGCGTCTCGGGCGCTTTACCCGCATCGGGCAGTGCAATCATTACCCGTTGAAGCTGGTAACTGTAGACGAAGCCGTGCGCCCCGGCGTGGCCCTGGTGGGCAACGCCGCCCATGCCCTGCATCCGGTGGCCGGGCAAGGCTTTAACCTGGCCCTGCGTGGGCTGGTGACGCTGGTGGAACAGTTCCGCAAGGCGGTGGATGCCGGTGTGTCGATCGGTGACCTGTCTGTGCTGGGTGAATACCAGCGCCTGCATCGCCAGGACTGGCAGCAGACAGTGCAGTTCTCTGATTCCCTGATCCGTGTTTTCGGGCAATCCCTGCCACCGCTGGCTGCCGCCCGGGATGCCGGCCTGGTCGGGCTGGACCTGGTGCCCGGAGCCAAGCGCTGGTTTGCCCGCAAGGCCATGGGTACCGGTGGCCGCAAGCCGGTGATTTCCGCCGCTGAGTCTTTGCAGGAGTCCGAACACCATGACCGCTGATGCCCCAACACAGCAATTCGATATCCTGGTCGTCGGTGGCGGCATGATCGGCTCCGCACTGGCCCTGGGCTTGTCCCGCCAAGGCTGGCAGGTGGGTCTGATTGAAGGTGCGCCGGCCGCAAGCCTGATGGCGCCGGCCGAACCCGCCAGCTCGGTTGACGACTTCGAGCCCCGGGTCAGCGCGATTTCACTGGCCAGCCAGCGCTTGCTGGAAGAACTGGGAGCCTGGCCGAAGGTACAGGCCAGCCGCCACTGTGGTTATCGGGAAATGACCGTGTGGGACGGTGACGGCACTGGCCGGATTCATTTCGATGCGGCTGAATTGCACGCCCGCAACCTTGGCACCATCGTCGAGAACCGGAACATCGTTCGCGCCCTGTTCGAAAGCCTTTCAGACAGCTCGGTACAGTTGCTGGATGGCGTGCGGGTGAGAGCCTGGAGCCGGGGGCAGGGTGTGGAGCTGGAAGACGGTCGGTGCCTGGCTGCCAGGCTGGTGGTGGGCGCAGATGGCGCGCTTTCGCGCTTGCGCCAGTGGAGCGGCCTGGCAACCCGAGAATGGGATTACGACCAGCAGGCCATCGTTTGTACCGTCCGCACCAGCCAGAACCATCGCTACACGGCGTGGCAGCGGTTTTCTCCAACCGGGCCACTGGCCTTCCTGCCGTTACTGAATGAAGCCGGGGATGAACACTTCTGCTCCATTGTCTGGTCCCAGGACACCGAAGAAGCCCGACGCCTGATGGCGCTGGGGACCGAGAGTTTCCGGAAGGAGCTGGAAGCCGCCATCGAGCGGGAGCTGGGTGAGGTGTTGGCGGTTTCCCGGCGCTTTGCCTTTCCCCTGCGCCAGCGCCACGCCAAGGATTACATCGCCGATGGCCTGGCCCTGGTGGGAGACGCCGCCCATACCATCCACCCGCTGGCCGGGCAGGGTGCAAATCTGGGCTATGGCGACGTGCGTGCGTTGCTGGAGGAGCTTGAGCGTGCCAGGGAACTTGGCCTGGCTCCGGATGATGCCTCGGTGCTGGCCCGTTATCAGCGCCGGCGTAAGGGTGAGAACCTGGCCATGATGGCGGCGATGGAAGGTTTCAAGCAGCTGTTCGCCCGGGATGAATTACCCGTGCGCTGGCTTCGGAACACCGGCATGCGCTGGCTGAACCAGCTGGCGCCGCTGAAAAACCGCATTGCCGCGGAGGCGATGGGCATTGATGCCTGACGTGTCCGGTTCTGGGTACCCGGAACTGTTTTCCCGCTCCGGGTTTTCGTAAACTTTGGTCTTTCCCTTCTTGTCGAATTAACAAAGGAACTGTTTATGGCCGGCTCCAGCCTGCTCGTTTTAATCGATGACATTGCGACCGTCCTGGACGATGTCGCGGTCATGACCAAGGCCGCCACCAAGAAGACCGCAGGTGTGCTCGGGGACGACCTGGCGCTGAACGCCCAGCAGGTAACCGGCGTAAAGCCGGCCCGTGAAATACCTGTGGTTTGGGCGGTGGCCAAGGGTTCGTTTATCAACAAGGCGATTCTGGTGCCGGCGGCACTGGCCATCAGCTTCTTCGTGCCCTGGCTGATCACCCCGTTACTGATGCTTGGCGGCGCTTTTCTGTGCTATGAAGGCTTTGAAAAGCTGGTGCATAAATTCCTGCACAAGGAAGAAGAACAGAAGCACCGGGAAGAACTCCGGGAAGCGCTGAAGAAGCCGGAAGTGGACCTGAAAACGGTCGAGAAAGACAAGATCAAAGGCGCTGTTCGCACCGACTTTATCCTCTCCGCAGAAATCATCGCCATCACGCTTGGCACCGTGGCGGGCAAGGGGTTCGGAATGCAGTTTGCGGTGCTGACGGTAGTGGCGCTGATGGTCACCGTGGGGGTTTATGGCCTGGTGGCGGGCATCGTGAAACTGGACGATGCCGGTCTCTACCTGAGCCAGAAAGCGAGCGCCATGGCGCAGAAAGTGGGGCACGGCATACTCTGGCTGGCGCCCTGGATGATGAAAACCCTGTCGGTACTGGGCACCATTGCCATGTTCCTGGTGGGTGGCGGTATTCTGACCCACGGCATTCCGGCGGTGTACGACGCCATTCACCATGTGGCCGGTATGGTCTCATCGGTGCCGGAGGTGCTGGTCACCACGTTGGGGGATGGCCTGTTCGGGTTGCTGGCGGGGGCTGTTCTGGTACTGGTGATCACACCGGTCTCGAAACTCTGGCAGCGCAAGGCGGCGTAACCTTCTCACGCCTGTCAGCTCACAGGCAGGCGTCAAACAACCGGCTGACCAGCACCGGTACAGCGGTTTCTACCCGCAGGATACGGGGGCCGAGGTGCACGCTCTGGCAGCCGGCTTCTTCGAGTTTACCCACTTCGTAGTCGGTGAAGCCGCCTTCCGGGCCGATGCACAGGGCGGCGGGTTCGTTCAGGTGGGTGGGGCAGGGCGCTGCCATGCCGGGGTGGGCGACCAGTGCCCGTTTTCCTTCCAGCAAGGCCGGCAATTCGTCTTCCACGAAGGGTTTGAACAGTTTGCGGATCTGCACCTTTGGCATCACCGTGTCTTTTGACTGTTCCAGGCCCAGTGTCAGGTTTTCCCTCAGGTTGTCGTCTGACAACCAGGGCGTTTGCCAGAAGCTCTTTTCCACCTTGTAGCTGTTGATCAGCCAGATATCTTTCACGCCCAGAGAGGCGCAGGTTTGCAGCACCCGGCGGAACATCTTGGGGCGTGGCATGGCAAGGATCAGGGTCAGCGGCAGGGCGGCCGGTGGCGGGGTGTCCAGCGTTAGCTGCAGTTCCGCCTCGGAGTCGTTCAGCTTGAGTACCTCACCGTACCCCATCAGGCCGTTGACCCGGCCCACCGGAATGCGGTCGCCGGCACAGGCCTTGAGTACGGTTTTCAGGTGTTGCAGCCGGCGGCCCTGAAGCCGGGCACGGTCTGGGCTGACGAAGTCTTCGTCCAGCAGCAGGGCCAGGTTCATCAGGCTTCCGGTTCGTCTTCGGCGACCTGTTCACGCTCGCGGTAGGCCAGGCGGCCAAAGATGATGCCAAATTCGAACAGAATCCACATCGGCACCGCCAGCAGCGTCTGGGAAATGATGTCTGGCGGGGTCAGCAGCATGCCGATAATAAAGCAGCCGACGACCACGTACGGACGCTTGGCGGCGAGATCCTGCGGCGTGGTGGCGCCGGTGAGGATCAGCAGTACGGTAGCAATGGGAATCTCGAACGCCACACCAAAGGCGAAGAACATCTTCAGCACGAAGTTCAGGTAGCTGGTGATGTCCGGCAGTTCCACGATGCCTTCCGGGCCGATGGCGGTAAAGAAACCGAACACCAGCGGAAACACCACGAAGTAGGCGAAGGCGGCACCGGCGTAGAACAGGATGACCGAGGTGAACAGCAGTGGGAATGCCAGCCGTTTTTCGTGGGCGTAGAGGCCCGGCGCCACAAAACTCCAGAGCTGGTACAGGATGACCGGGATGGCGGCAAACACTGCCAGCACCAGGGCCAGTTTCAGGGGCGCAAAGAACGGCGAGGTGATGTCGGTGGCGATCATCATCTGGCCCACCGGCAACAACTCCCTCAGGGGCTGGGACAACAGCAGGTAGAGATCGTTGGCAAACGGGTAGATAACGGCGAAGCAGATAATCACTGCCAGCACCATTTTCAGTAATCGGTTACGCAGCTCGAGCAAATGCTCGATCAGGGGCATCTCCTGTTGTTCAGAAGATGCTTGATTGCCGTCTGGCTTGGCATTCATGAACGATGATCCGGTGAACTCTCAGTCGATGGGCCGGGCTCGGCGTCGGCGCTGGATGTGGTGTTTCCCTGATCCGCCGGGGCTGTTGCCGAATCGTGGCTGCTTTCCTCCGGCTTGTTAACCCGGCGGGTAGCGGGAGCCGGGCGGGTTTTCCTGGCGCCGTCGTCCAGGATCATGTGCTCGTACTTCTTGGCCTCATCCAGGGCACCTTTGACCGTCTTCTGCACATCATCCAGGCCAACATCGCCAGCCTTTTTCAGTTCCTTGCGCAATTCTTCGGCTTTCAGCTCGCGGTCCAGTTCAGAGGTGAACTGACCAACCATACGCCGGGCGCCGCCAATCCAGCGGCCAGCCGCCCGTGCAGCGCCGGGCAGCCGTTCAGGGCCCAGCACCAGCAGGGCAATAATGCCGCAGATCAGCAGCTCAATGAAGCCGATATCGAACATTCAGTGGTTGCTCAGCTCTGCTTTTCCTTGGGCTTTTCTTCGGCCTGGGCCTGTTCGGCTTGCTGGCCCTCCAGGTTATCCTGGTCAGCCTGCTTCTTTTCTTCTTCGTCGCTCATGGATTTCTTGAAGCCACGAATAGCACCGCCGAGATCGGAGCCGATATTGCGCAGTTTCTTGGTTCCGAACAACAGGATAACGATGCCGAGTACGATAAGAAGTTGCCAGATACTGATACCCATGAGGGTTCCTCGTTCAATTGTTTCTGTTACGTGACATTGTACGCCAACGATTACCTCAGGCGGAAATCCCCGTTAGGGGTACTCCCTCAGGATTGCCGTGACGCTTTTTCTTCCAGGCCGGAGAGGTCGAACCGGTTGGCCAGCTCATCCAGGATATCCTGCGGGCCCAGGCCCAGGCTCGACAGCATGACCATGCTGTGGAACCACAGGTCTGCTGTCTCGTATACCACATCCCGGGTTTGTCCGGAATGTTCGGCATCCTTGGCGGCCAGCAGGGTTTCGGTGCACTCCTCGCCAACCTTCTCCAGAATCTTGTTCAGGCCCTTGGCATGCAGGCTGGCCACATAGGAGGTGTTCGGGTCTGCCTCTTTTCGGGCTTCCAGCACATGCGCCAGGCGCTCCAGTACATCGCTCACGGTGTCTGCTCCTCAGTTGCTGCCGTAGATGGCGTTAGGGTCTTTCAGTACCGGTTCGGCACTTACCCACTGGCCATCTTTCAGGGTCCGGTAAAAACAGCTGCGCCGGCCAGTATGGCAGGCAATGCCACCTTTTTGTTCCACTTTCAGCAGGATTACATCGGCATCACAGTCCAGGCGGATATCCCTGAGCACCTGCTGGTGCCCGGAGCTTTCGCCCTTGCGCCAGAGTTTGCCGCGGGAACGGGACCAGTACACCGCCTGGCCTTCCTGAACGGTCAATGCCAGGGACTCCCGGTTCATCCAGGCCATCATCAGGATGTCGCCGTTGTCGGCGTCCTGGGCGATGGCCGGTATCAGGCCGTCGTCTGTCCATTTGATGTCGTCCAGCCAGCCAGGCTGTAAGACGTTATCGGGGGAATCTTGCATTTGTGTGAATCCTGAAAATCTTTGTGTTCACCGGCTACCCCGGAGCATGACGCCTGCGGCTGCGGCAAGCAATGCCCAGCTCCACACCGGCATGTCGGCCACCAGTTGCTGTGCCTGCGGATGGCTGCTGCCCACGGCAATCACGGCCAGTACGGCGGCGATAAAGCCCCGGCGCCAGCGCCGTTCACTGCGCAGTTGCTGTTGCTTCATCAGCTCCAGTGTTGCCCGGTTCTGCTCTTCGGTCGGGCCGCTGCCGCGCAGCTGTAACAGGGCATCGTGCACCAGTTGCGGCATCTCCGGAGACTGCTCCAGCCAGGACGGCAGGTGCGTTTGCAGTGACTTGACCAGCCCGGCCGGGCCGATGCGCTTGCGCATCCAGTCCTCAAGGAACGGCTGGGCAGTACTCCACAGATCCAGCTCCGGATACAGCTGGCGGCCCAGGCCTTCCACGTTCAGCAGGGTTTTCTGCAGCAGCACCAGCTGCGGCTGCACTTCCATATTGAAGCGGCGGGCGGTCTGGAACAGGCGCAACAGGAAGTGGCCGAAGGAGATGTCTTTCAGCGGCCGCTCGAAAATAGGCTCGCACACGGTACGGATGGCGGCTTCGAATTCGTTCACCCGGGTATCCGGTGGTACCCAGCCGGACTGGATGTGCAACTGCGCCACCTGGCGGTAATCCCGGCGGAAGAACGCCAGCAGGTTGCGGGCCAGGTAGCTTTGATCGTCCGGGGCCAGGGTGCCGACAATGCCGAAATCTATAGCAATGTATTTCGGGTCTGCCGGGTTGGAGATGTCCACAAAGATATTGCCCGGGTGCATGTCGGCGTGAAAGAAACTGTCCCGGAACACCTGGGTGAAAAAGATCTCGACGCCTTTCTCAGCCAGAACTTTCATGTTCACGCCGGCGTTTCTCAGGGTATCCACATCGGCAATGGGAATGCCGTGGATGCGCTCCATCACCAGTACGGACTTGCTGGTGTAATCCCAGTCGATGAAAGGGATGTAAATCAGCTTGGAGTTTTCGAAGTTGCGGCGCAGCTGGCTGGCGTTGGCGGCTTCGCGCTGCAGGTCCAGTTCGTCGTGGATGGTGGCATCGTAGTCGGCCACCACATCCACCGGGTGCAGGCGCTTGCCTTCAGACCAGTATTTCTCCAGCAGGCCGGCCATCAGGTACATCAGGCCCAGATCCTGGCGAATCACTTTGTCGATGCTGGGGCGCAGCACTTTAACGACAACCTTCTGGCCACTGCGCAAGGTGGCAGCGTGCACCTGGGCTACCGAGGCCGAGGCCATCGGGTCCGGGCTGAATTCCGCAAACAGTTCGGATACCGGGGCACCCAGGGACTTCTCGATAATGCCCCGGGCCTGGTCGCTGGGGAAGGGCGGCACCCGGTCTTGCAGCTGCTTCAGGGATTCGGCCATGTCATCGGGCAGCAGGTCCCGGCGGGTGGAGAGAATCTGGCCGAACTTGACGAATACCGGCCCCAGCTCTTCCAGTGCCAGGCGCAGGCGGTCGCCGCGGCTCAGCTTCGGTTGCGGGAAGAGATGCCAGGGCGCCAGCAGGAAAAAGACCTTCAGGGGCGTGGGCAGTTCCGACAGGGGCAGAAACGTGTCCAGCCGGTAGCGGCAGAATACCCAGGCAATTCGGAACAGGCGTTGCAGGCGGGTCACAGGGTCTCCGTATCGTTAATGCTACCGGGTGCTGCCAGCTGGTTCAGGCGAGCTTCCAGCCGCTCGGTGCGCAGGTTCAGCTCGTCGATGTCCTGAAAGGTGGCTTCCAGTTCGCGCCGGCCGGGCAGGGTGCGGCTTTCTTCGTGGATGTATTCCTCCACGTTGGCGTTCATGGTGCTGACCGCCTGCCGGCTCCATTTCGCGGCATTCCTGATACGCTGGCCCAGAAAGTGCGCGGGCACATCGCCGATGTGCCGGGCCATGGCGGCTTCCCAGTCGGGCTGCAGCTGGTTCAGGGCCCGCTGGAACTGGTGGGCCAGGGCGGTGTCGCCCTGTACTTGCAGGCGCTCGTCGGCAAAGACCCGGTCATCACCCAGTGCCAGGGCGGCGAAGGCAACCGGCCGGCCGCTGATCTCGAGGGCCGGGGCGTCTGCGGGCTGGCTGCGTACCTGTACTCTGTCTGCCACAGGTTCCAGTGTCCAGCTCATGGCCACCGGCGCGGTCAGGCTGAACTGAACCGGCCCTGCCAGTGCCTGCATCAGGGCCTTGTGGCCGGCAGGATCCAGCTCCAGGGCCCGGTTCAGCGCGGCTTCAATAATGACGCTGATGGCAGACAGCAGGGTAGGGCCGGGAAACATCAGGGCTTGATTCCCACGTGCAGGGCCACGATGCCGCCGGTCATGTTGTAGTACTTGCAGTTCACCAGGCCGGCGTTTTCCATCATGCCTTTCAGGGTTTCCTGGTCCGGGTGCATGCGGATGGACTCGGCCAAGTACTTGTAGCTCTCGCTGTCACCGGCAATCAGCTGGCCCATCAGGGGCAGGGCGGTGAAAGAGTAGGTGTCGTAGGCCTTGCTCAACAGCGGGTTGGTGGGCTTGGAAAACTCCAGCACCATCAGCTTGCCGCCGGGCTTCAGTACCCGGGCCATGTCGCGCAGGGCCTGGTCTTTGTCGGTGACGTTACGCAGGCCGAAGGCAATGGAAACCGCCTGGAAATTGTTGTCCGGGAACGGCAGGTGTTCGGCATCGGCCTGGACATATTCAATGTTGCCGGCATAGCCCCGGTCGGTCAGGCGGCTGCGGCCTACCTGCAGCATGGAGGCGTTGATATCGGCCAGCACTACCTTGCCGGACGGGCCTACCAGGTCGGAGAATTTCATGGTCAGGTCGCCGGTGCCACCGGCAATGTCGAGCACCTGGTGGCCGGGGCGAACACCGCTGAGCTCGATGGTGAAGCGTTTCCACAGGCGGTGGATGCCCATCGACATCAGGTCATTCATGAGGTCGTATTTGCCGGCCACACTGTGGAAAACCTGGGCTACCTGGCTGGCTTTCTGGCTCTTCGGTACATCGCGGAACCCGAAATGGGTGACGTCGTCCTGGCCGTTGCCGGGAGTGCCCGGTGCTTGCTGCTCGCTCATGGGTGTTCGTCCTGTCAGAATCTAAGGTTGGTATTCTAACCTTTGAGGGGTTGGCTACAAGTTTATTGCCGGCTTACACTGTAAAACCGTTTCCAAATCACCGAGAAAACTGATTCATGTCTGTTATCGATATCCATCGCGCCCATTCCCTGGACAAGGCCCACGCCCGAGAGGCCGCCGAAACCCTGGCCAAGGACTTGTCCCGGCAGTTCGACGTTAACTATCAGTGGGAAGGCGACCTGCTTAAATTCAAGCGCAGCGGCGTGAAAGGCCAGCTGGAAATTGCCGAGAGCGACCTGCATATCCGCCTGGAACTGGGCATGATGCTGCGACCGTTCAAATCCCGCATCGAGCAGGAAATTCATTCCCAGCTGGACCAGATCATCCAGGCCTGATCGCTACAGGTCGCCCGGCAGCGTAAACGGCTCCGGGTGGCCTTTCAGTATGTTCTCCATTACCTGCCTTTCCCGGCTGATAAGCCGCTCGATCAACAGATCTACCTTGTCCATTTTCCGGAAAGCGCTGTAACCCCGGTGCAAAAAGCTGTGCAAATCGCCCAGTTCCGCCATTTCCGCCGGTCCCCGGGTCATCGACAGCAGCCAGCCCAGTGTGCGGTTGCGTACATAGCGGTCGAGCTGCTGGCCGGTATCGGAAACCAGTTCCAGCTGCCGGTGCCGTGCCGGAAGTTGCCCGCTGGCCCGGTAGCCTTCGCACCAGGCTGCGGCGGTGATCGAGCCGGTATCCAGGCCTTGCCTGTCAAACCATTCGGCCAGTTCCAGGTCCAGGCTCTGGGTCAGCAGGTTCAATTCGACCAGGCCGGCAAAGGTGGCCAGCAGGTGGTCGGGCAGCCACTTCACCATTTTCGGGAATACACGGTCGATGTTGTCATCGCGGCGGGTCATGCCGGCCGGGGCGTAGAGGTCGGTCAGCAGGAATTCCAGGCCGGTGTGATAGCCGGGGTGGCGGTACAGGTCCTGGTGGGTAGTTTTCAGGCGCTCGGCCTGCCAGTCGGCAATCCGGCGGGTGTCGCCCAGCAGTGGACTGGCAGCTTTCAGTTGCCGGAAGTCGTGGTACTCAAGCAGCAGGCGCTTGAGCCTGTGGGCGTTTTCTGACTGCACTTCCGTTGCGACCAGGCGCTCACGATACATGCCGGGACTCCATCACACTGAACCTGAAACCGCGCAGTTTAACGGAGCCCCGCAGCCGGTGCACCCGGAATCGGGGCCAGGAATTCAGCCTTGTGCGGCGGCAGGCAGGGTTTCAAAGCCCGGTACCCATTCCTTGCTGTCCAGGGTGATGAAGTGGCTGGGTGCCCCGGTTTCAACAATCCGCATGGTGGTGGGGCTGGTGCGGGCGCTGGCCAGCATGGCGGTGCGGTCCAGAATGCGGTCGGTGCCGGGGATCAGGAAGGTGCCATGGCGCACATGCTGGTACACGGAACTGTCTGTGCGGGCCATCCACTCCATGATGTTCTCGATGTTGCGAACAATGGTGAGGTGATCCTTGGTGGCGTAGAACAGTTTGCCCAGCAACTGGCGCTTGCGCGGGTTCATCTTGCCGAAGAAGGTCTGGCCATAGGCTGACTGCGGGGCACTGTTGATCAGGCGGATCAGCCAGGGCCACATACCGTGGCTGACCGGTTCCAGAAGCGTGGTTACCAGGGCGTGCAGTTTGCCCTGGGGCAGTACCGGGGCTTCCAGCACGACTTCCGCGTCTTCATAGAGTTCCGGCCACTGGCGGATGGCTTCCAGAATAACCGCGCCACCCCGGGAATGGCCGTGCACCCGGATGTTGCGGGTGGTGGGCAGGTTCTGCAAGGCCTGGTTCAGGATGCAGGCATCGTATTCGATGGTGCCTTCAAGGTGTTTGATGGGTACTTCCCAGTCCGGAGTTTCAGGCGTTACGCCATTCACCGGTATGTGGTAGTTGCTGCAAGTGAGCAGGATCAGTTCGGTTGTGGGGGCGTCGTAGGCCTGGGTGAAGTAGCAGTGGTTTTCCAGAAAGCCGTGTACGCCGATCACGGTCTGTTCTGCCGCGCCGCTGTGGTTCCGCACAGACACAGCGCCCTTGCCAACCCGGAATACCCGGCCGGAAAACATTTCCGAATAGGCGTTTTCGATGGGTTTGATCAGCTTGCGAACATGACTGGCTTTCATTGTTCATCTCCCCCCGGCACAGCTTCAGGCTTTTTTTGGAATTGGATAGCCGGTTTAGCTTTTGTACCCCGATCGGCGTGCGGGTGTAGTGGCACCAGTGCCCGGATTTTTGGTGATTCGGGGCCAATCAGGCTTTGCGTCGTTCAGTTTATAACCATTGCATCAAGCCATATAGCGAGTATAGAAGCGAACAGTTAATCGCGTGTAACTTTTTGTAAGCCTGTGCGAGGTATCCACACGATGGAGCCGGATGAACGACTCTGGCACAATGCCGGATTGGCTTTTCACCAGTTTACTGACCGGGGACCTTCAGGTTTGAACCAAGAGCACTCGCATCTCATGCTGCCTTCGGATTCGGCCTGGCTGGCTTTGGAACGGCCGGACAACCCCATGACCATCACCATCATGCTCCGGGTGGACGGGCTGACCGCCGGCCGTTTCCGGGAGTTTCTTGAGGTTTACTGGTCGGCCTGGGAACGCTTTGGTTGCCGCCCGGTGTGGAAAGCCCCGGCCTGGTACTGGCAGCCAGACGCTACCTTTAATGTGGCGCACCACCTGGATGTGGCGCTGGACCGGTTTGACCAGCACCAGCTGCAGGACTGGGTGTCTGCCCGGTTGAACGACCCCCTGCCGCTTTATCGCCCGGCCTGGAAATTCTGGCTGGCCCCTAACGCCGAAGGCGGCGCAGCCCTGCTGCTGCGATTGCACCATTGCTATGCCGATGGTTTGTCGCTGTTGAGTATTTTCGACCAGTTGTGCCCGGCGTCGCCCCGGCAATACCCGGCGGTATACGGCGCCCCGGAGCAGCCCCGGGTAGGGCGCTGGCTGGAAACCGCCCAGCAATGGCTGGGCTCACAGCTTGCCCGCTGCGGCGCCACCACACAGACTGATTCAGAAAAGCCGGAGACCGGCCTGGAGCAAACCCTTGCGGCCCGCACCGTACAGAACGGGGCGCGACTGGTGCATGAGCTGAGCGAATTCCTGGCCGAGGAAGAAGATTCCCCGTCTGATCTCAAGCGGCCGCTGGCCGGCCAGCGCAATTGCCGGTGGTCGGCTCCGGTGCCGCTGGAGCGCTTTCGCGCCATTGCCCACCAAACCCGCACCACCATCAACGATGTGCTGCTGGCCTGCGTGGCTGCAGCGGTACGCCCGCGGCTGGGCATGACACCGGAACAGCTGGACGATGCGGTGATGCACGCCGCCGTGCCGGTAGACATCCGCACCCGCTTGCCCGAAGGCATCAAGCCCGAAGCCGGCGAGCCCGGCAACTGCTTCGGTACCGTGTTTGTGCCACTGCCGGTAGATGGCGAAAGCGCCCTGGAGCGGTTGTTCCGTATCAAACACGAAACCCGCAAACTCAAGAAGAGCTGGCAACCGGGCCTGGCCTGGGGCCTGACTGCCTGCGCCTCCCTGTTGCCAGACATCGGCCGCAAACCCCTGGCCGACCTGTTCTTTCGCAAGGCCTCGGCCGTGGTTTCCAACGTGCCGGGCACCCCGGAAACCCGTTACCTGGCCGGTTGCCCGATTACCGAGCAGATGTTCTGGGTGCCCCAGGCCGGGAATATCGGCCTGGGTGTGAGCATTGTCAGCTATGCCGGGCAGGTGCAGTTTGGCGTTGTGGCGGATGAGGCCGTGATGGCGGATCCTGCGGCGTTTCTGGAGGATTGCCTGGCGGAACTGGATCAGCTGGACTGACCATACGACCATTGGCTTAGCCGATTCTTGCTGCGTCTGCCTGCAAACCTTCCGGATTGGGTCTACCTTTGTTGTGTTAACGCAAAAGGCTGCGTTGCCCTGCGACAATCACAACAAAGAGGCAGAAGTCATGATCTATGCACAACCCGGACAAGAAGGCTCCGTTGTTTCCTTCAAATCCCGCTACGAAAACTACATTGGCGGCGAGTGGGTGGCGCCTGTAAAAGGCCAGTACTTCGACAACATCACCCCGGTCACCGGCGCCGTGTTCTGTGAAGTACCCCGTTCGACTGCCGAGGATATTGACCTGGCACTGGACGCCGCCCACAAGGCGGCACCGGCCTGGGGCAAGACATCCCCTACAGAACGTTCCAACATCCTGCTGAAAATTGCGGATCGCATCGAGGCCAATCTCGAAAAGCTGGCGGTGGCGGAGACCTGGGACAACGGCAAAGCGGTTCGTGAAACATTGAACGCCGACATTCCACTGGCCGCCGACCATTTCCGTTACTTCGCCGGTTGTATCCGGGCCCAGGAAGGCCATATGGGCGAGATCGACCACAACACCGTGGCGTACCATTTCCACGAGCCGCTGGGTGTAGTGGGGCAGATTATTCCCTGGAACTTCCCGCTGCTGATGGCGGCCTGGAAGCTGGGCCCGTGCCTGGCTGCCGGTAACTGCACCGTGCTGAAACCCGCCGAGCAGACTCCGGCCAGCATCCTGGTGCTGATGGAAATCATCGGCGACCTGCTGCCGCCGGGCGTGCTCAATATCGTCAATGGCTATGGTCCGGAAGCCGGCCAGGCCCTGGCTACCAGCAAGCGTATTGCCAAGATTGCCTTCACCGGCTCCACCCCGGTGGGCTCGCACATCCTCAAGTGCGCGGCTGAAAACATCATCCCGTCGACGGTTGAGCTGGGTGGCAAGTCCCCGAATATCTACTTCTCCGATGTGATGAAGGCTGAGCCGGAATTTGTCGACAAGTGCGTGGAAGGCCTGGTGCTGGCGTTCTTTAACCAGGGCGAAGTCTGCACCTGCCCGTCACGGGCGCTGGTTCAGGAAGATATGTTCGAAGAGTTCATGCAGAAAGTGGTTGAGCGCACCAAGGCCATCAAGCGTGGCAACCCGTTGGATACCGACGTTCAGGTTGGTGCTCAGGCGTCCAAGGAACAGTTCGACAAAATCATGTCGTACATGGAAATTGGTCGTCAGGAAGGCGCGGTTGTGCTGACCGGTGGTGACCGCGAGCACCTGGAAGGCGAGTTCAACAACGGTTTCTACATCCAGCCGACCCTGTTCAAGGGCGACAACAAGATGCGGGTGTTCCAGGAAGAAATCTTTGGCCCGGTGGTGGGTGTCACCACCTTCAAGACCGAGGAAGAAGCCCTGGCCATTGCCAACGACACCGAGTTTGGTCTGGGTGCCGGCGTGTGGACCCGCGACACCAATCTTGCGTACCGCTTGGGCCGCAATATCCAGGCCGGTCGGGTCTGGATGAACTGCTACCACGCATACCCTGCCCACGCGGCCTTCGGTGGTTACAAGAAGTCCGGTGTTGGCCGCGAGACCCACAAGATGGCGCTGGAACACTATCAGCAGACCAAGTGTATGTTGACCAGCTACGACACCAACCCTCTCGGGTTCTTCTGATCTGCAAGCAGTACTAAGGCCCCCTCCCGGGGGTCTTTTTATTTGATTTTAATAGACGATCGATCGTATTCTTGTGAAGTTAAATAGACGACCGGTCTAAAAAGGGGGAGCCTTTGGAATCTGCAGCAGTCAAACGTAAACGGGGGCGCCCTCCGAAAAGCCGGAATGCCGGTTACCAGGACACCCGCCAGGCTCTGATCGGAGTAGGGCTGGCGGCCTTGACTGAAAAGGGCTACTCCTACACCGGCCTTGATGAAATTCTGCGCCAGGCGGGAGTGCCCAAGGGCTCCTTCTACCATTACTTTGACAACAAGGAAGCTTTTGGCGCGGCTCTGATTGAAGCCTACGGGCGTTTTTTCGCCAACAAGCTGGAGCGTTCTTTATCCGACAGCAATCTCAGCCCCCTGGCACGCATCCAGGCATTCGTAGACGACGCCAGAGCCGGTATGCACAGGTTCGGTTACCGGCGGGGGTGCCTGATCGGCAACCTGGGCCAGGAAATGGCCGCACTGCCGGAAAGTTTTCGAAGCTTGTTGCGAGAGGTATTTCAAGACTGGGAAGCCCGGGTCGCCCGGGTTCTCGAAGAAGCCCGGCAGGCTGGCGAAATACCAGGACATATTGAGCCGGAGCAGATGGCAAAGTTTTTCTGGATTGGCTGGGAAGGCGCGGTTTTGCGCGCCAAGCTTGAGCAATCCCCGCAACCGCTGGATCAGTTTGCCGAGGGTTTTATGGCGCTGGTTCGCAGTTGCTGATTCACGAAGTTCAATTCACGTTACCAGAATCCCTGGAGGCAACATGTTCAAAGCAATCCTGATTGAAGGCAGCCGTGGCGACCAACAGGTATCGCTGAAGTCCGTAGACGAGGCTCAGCTACCCGAAGGCGATGTGACCATTGATGTCGCCTATAGCACCCTGAACTACAAGGATGCCCTGGCCATTACCGGTCGCGCTCCCATCGCGAAAACCTATCCGATGGTTCCGGGCATCGACCTGGCTGGTGTGGTGACTGAATCGTCCAACCCCGACTTCAAGGCCGGAGACGAAGTGGTGCTCAATGGCTGGGGAGTGGGTGAGAAACACTGGGGCGGCCTGGCCCAGAAAGCCCGGCTTTCGGGTGACTGGCTGATCCCGCTGCAGGCGCCGTTCACGGCCCGCCAGGCCATGGCCATCGGCACCGCGGGTTACACCGCCATGCTGTGTGTCATCGCTCTGGAGAAACACGGCGTTAAGCCAGAATCCGGCGACATCCTGGTAACCGGTGCTACAGGTGGTGTTGGCAGCGTGGCGGTGGCCATTCTGGCCAAGCTGGGCTACTCGGTGACTGCGGTAACGGGCAGGCCGGAAGAGGAAGCTTACCTGAAATCCCTGGGCGCCAAACAGATTCTGGACCGGGCCGAATTGAGTGAGCCGGGCAAACCGCTGGCCCGGGAAACCTGGGCAGGTGCTGTGGATGTGGCCGGCGGCCAGGTACTGGCCAATGTTTGTGCGGGCATGAAGTATCACGGGGTAGTGGCCGCGTGTGGCCTGGCAGCCGGCATGGATCTTCCGGCAACCGTGGCTCCGTTCATCCTGCGTGGCGTGACCCTGTGTGGCATCGACAGTGTGATGGCCCCGAAAGCGGACCGGGTGTATGCCTGGAAGCGCCTGGCCGAGGATCTGTCTCCGGAACTGCTGGACAGCATGATCACCGAAGTGGCCTTTGATGATGCCATCGACGCCGCTGGCCGGCTGATGGATGGCAAGATTCGAGGTCGCATTGTGATTCCGGTGGCCGGTTAGCTTTATACTGGTCGGACGCAAGTGCAACGGAGCAGGGAGATCAAGTGACCGACTACAGAACCGAACAGGACAGTCTGGGCGAAGTGGCAGTACCCGCAGAGGCCCTCTGGGGCGCCCAGACCCAAAGGGCCATCGACAACTTTCCGGTCAGCGGCCAGCCCATGCCGGCCGATTTCATCAAGGCGGTGGTACTGGTGAAATGGTCTGCCGCCCAGGCTAATGCTTCCCTGGGCTTGCTGGGTGCGCCCTGTCGGGATGCCATTGTGCAGGCCTGCGGTCGGCTGAGCATGGGCGAGTTTGCCGACCAGTTTCCGGTTGACCGCTACCAGACCGGGTCCGGCACCAGTACCAATATGAACGTGAACGAGGTGGTGGCCGCTATCGCCCGGCAACAGGGGGTGGATGTAAACCCGAACGATCACGTGAACATGAGCCAGAGCTCGAACGATGTGATCCCCACCGCCATTCACATCAGCTCGGTGCTGGCGGTAAAGAACAAGTTGTTGCCAGCCATCTCGCACCTTCGCGGGGTGATTTACCAGCGCGAGGGTGAGCTGGCAGGGCAGGTGAAAACCGGCAGAACCCACCTGATGGATGCCATGCCCGTTACCCTCGGCCAGGAACTGAAAACCTGGCGGGAGCAGCTGGCAGCAGTTGAAAAGCGGCTTGAAGCGGCGATGGACGAGCTGGCAGACCTGCCCCAGGGTGGAACGGCGGTAGGCACCGGGGTAAATGCCGCTTCCGAGTTTGCCGGGCAGTTCATCAAGTTCCTGAAGATAAACAGTGGCTACAGTTTTCGATCCCTCAACCACAAGTTCGTAGCCCAGAGTGCGGTGGACGCGCCGGTGGCGCTGTCGGCCCAGCTCAGGGGGCTTGCGGTGGTACTGACCAAGATCGCCAACGATCTGCGCTGGATGAACAGCGGCCCCATTCATGGCTTATCAGAGATCAGCTTGCCGGCGCTGCAGCCGGGCAGCAGTATCATGCCCGGCAAGGTGAACCCGGTCATTCCGGAATCGGTGGCCATGGTCGGAGCCCAGGTGATGGGGCTGGATAACGCCGTGGCCATGGCCGGCCAGTCCGGCAATTTCCAGCTGAACGTGATGCTGCCGCTGGTGGGCGCCAACCTGCTGGATATGACCGGCCTGCTGGCCAATGCCACAACCATGCTGGCCGACAAGGCCATTCAGGGCTTTACGGTCAATGCCGATAACCTGAATGCCGGTGTGGGGCGCAACCCGGTGCTGGTGACGGCCCTGAACCCGGAGATCGGCTATGCCCTGGCGGCGGACATTGCAAAGGAAGCCTATCGCACCGGCCGGCCGGTGATTGATGTGGCGGAAGAACGCAGTGGCCTGAGCCGTCAGCGTTTGGAAGAACTGATGGATCCGCTCAAGCTGACCCGTGGAGGGCTCGCCTGAGCCAGTCCCGCCGGAGGTAGCCCGTGCTGTTGTCGCTGGAGTTGTTTGTCATGCTGGTTCTGGCCAACGGGTCTCCGGTGGTGGTGGCCCGGCTGTTGCACAATCGCTGGGACTGGCCGGTAGATGGTGACCGGCTATGGCGTGACGGCCGGCCGGTGTTTGGTCACAGCAAAACCTGGCGCGGGCTGGCTTCCGGTGTGCTGTCCTGTCTGTTATTCGCGGCCTGGCTGGGGCTGGGCTGGATTTTCGGGGCGCTGTTCGGCTTGCTGGCGTTGCTGGGGGATTTGCTCAGCAGTTTCATCAAGCGCCGCGCAGGGCTGGTGTCCAGTTCCCGCGCCCTGTGGCTGGATCAGCTGCCGGAAGCCCTGTTGCCCATGCTGATGGCCTGGTACTGGTTGCCGCTGGCGTTATGGCAGGCGGTTTCGGTGGCTGTGCTGTTTGCCATTGCCAACGTAGTGGTGTCGCCGCTGCTGTTCCGGCTGGGTATCCGCAAGCAGCCTCACTGAGGGCCTCAGGCCGGGCCCCGGGTGAGGGTATGCAGTGTCACTTCCGGCGGGCAGTTCAGCCGCACATTCAGCACCGAGGTTCCCGCCCCCGGCGAGGTATACCCCTGCATACCGTTCACCTGCCAAGAGCCCTTGCCGAGCCTGCGGGGGCAGTCGGAGTCGAGGGTGACCGGAATGCCGCCGGGCAGGCAGATCTGCCCCCCGTGGGTGTGGCCGCATAAAAACATGTCATAGCCCGCGTGGGCCGCTTCGCGCCAGATTTCAGGTGTGTGACTGAGCAGCAGGCTGATACCGCCTGCGGGAATGTCATCGCCGGCCCGGTGCAGGTTGTGCACTTTGTAATAGTGGGCGTCGTCTACTCCGGCCAGGTAAATCCTGGCCTGTTCCCGTTCCAGTGGCACCATTTCATTCATCAGCAACCGGTAGCCCATGTCTTCCAGTGCCGGAACCATGCGCACGCTGTCGTGGTTGCCCAGCACCGCGTAGGTGTCTCCCCGGATCGCCTCTCGGAGCTTTTCCATGCCCGCCAGGGCGGCATCTACCGGGCCCCAGGTGCGCTGGCGATAATCGCCGGTCAGTACGCACAGATCGTAGTCCAGTGGTTCAATCTGGCGGATGACGGCTTGCAGGTTCTGCTCGTCCATATCCACGTGCAGGTCGGTCAGGTGCAGTATCCTGAAACCTTCAAAGGCCTCGGGCAGGTCTGGCAGCACGAAGCTGTTGTGGGCGGTTCGCAGTTTGCGGCTGTTGCTCTGGGCCCGGTTAAACAGACCGACCGACTGCAGGCAAAAACGGATGAAACCCGGCGCATTGGCGAGGTTTTCCAGGTGAAATGATCGCTTGTCGCGGCCCAGAACCAGGGCTTCGGATTCCTGCTCGATGCCCAGGCGCTGGCGGGCGTGTACCGGCCCCAGCCGAAGGCTTAGGCGGTAATGGAGAAGCTCGTCCTGATCTTCCGGTTCGCGGACTTTTGCTGTCATGCTGTTTCCCTGATGCCGAGCGGGGTCTTATCGCTGGCCCCTGTTTTCATTATGGTGGCTGACAGGGCATGTGCAACCGTCCTGACATAATTTCATGTTGCGGTTGTGTCTGTTTATTATCGGTGGTCGTATACACGGGTATAACCTGTGCAACCAGAGACTGGAGACAAACTATGACCGAAAGCTGCAATATTCCGGGCCTGAATGTGCCGCGCAGCCGGTTCCCGACCCCGGAACAGGAACTGCCTGAAGCCGGCAGCGAAGCCCATGTGGTGCTGGCCGGTGGTTGCTTCTGGTGCGTGGAAGCGGTGTTCCTGGCTATCGACGGAGTTACCCGGGTTGAATCCGGCTATGCCGGTGGTTCGGCTGACACAGCGAATTATGAGGCGGTCTGTTCCGGCAGCACCGGCCATGCTGAAGTGGTAGATGTGCACTACAACCCGGAAAAGGTCGGTTTCGGCGAACTGCTGCGGGTGTTTTTCTCGGTGGCCCACGACCCGACCCAGCTGAACCGGCAGGGCAACGACATCGGCAGCCAGTATCGGTCTGCCGTATTCTATGAAACCGATGCCCAGAAGCAGCTGGTGCAGGCCTACATCCGGCAACTGGATGAGTCCGGCGTTTACCCGGCACCGGTGGTTACCACCCTGGAGCCGCTGACGGCGTTTTACCCGGCCGAGGCGCACCACCAGAACTTTGCGGCCCGTAATCCGTACCAGCCTTATATCATGGCCGTAGCCGCCCCGAAGATGGAAAAGCTGGCCAGCGCATGGCCGGACCGACTGAAACCCGAATTCAGCCAGGACGACCAGGACCTGGCCTGAGGAGAATGCAATGAGTGTATCGGCATCAGGCTATGACCTGACCCCGCTGAGCGAAGCGGACATTGAAGACAAGGCCAGCGCACTGAGCGCGGAAGAGCGACGGGTGTTGCTGGACCACGGCACCGAGCACCCGTTCTGCGGTACCCTGCTGGACAACAAGAAGACCGGGGTATACCACTGCCGGCTGTGTGACCTGCCGTTGTTCAGCTCCGATGCCAAGTTTGATTCTGGCACAGGCTGGCCGAGCTTCTTCCAGCCGTTTGACCCGGAACATATCCGCTACATTGAGGACACCAGCTTTGGCATGGTGCGGACGGAGATCCGCTGTGCCCGCTGCGACAGCCACCAGGGCCATGTGTTCCCCGATGGTCCGCCACCCACCGGTCAGCGGTATTGCCTGAATTCGGTGTCTCTGGTGTTCCGGGAGACAGAGCATTCAGCATGAAACGACTGAACTTGAGCCCGTTAACTGAATCGGCAACCCTGCTGCGGCGCGCGGCTGTGGTGCTGGGGTCTGTGGGGCTGACGGCGCTTTATTCGTTACTGGTGTTGTTACGGGCGTTGTTCGGCAAACTGGACCGTCGGATTGTCGACAAGTACTGCCGGGAGTGGTCTACCGCGTTGCTGAAACTGGTACGAACCAGCCTGACCGTTCGCGGGGAGGTTCCGGACTTCAACGACGGCCGGCGGTATATCATCATGAGCACCCATGCCAGTCACTACGATATTCCGGTCAGCTTTGTTTCGCTGCCCGGCTCCATTCGTATGCTCGCCAAGAAAGAGCTGTTCAAGATCCCTTTGTTAGGCCAGGCCATGGCGGCCGCCGAGTTTCCGTCCATAGACCGTTCCAACCGGCAAAATGCCGTGCGTGACCTGGACCGGGCGCGGGCGATGATGGAGAGCGGGATAGTGCTGTGGGCGGCGCCTGAAGGTACCCGGTCACCGGATGGTAACTTGCTGCCCTTCAAGAAGGGGTGTTTCCACCTGGCTCTGGATACCGAAGCGGTGATTGTTCCGGTGGCCATCCGGGGTATTCACCGGGTGCTGCCCGCCCGGAGCATGCAGATTAACCTCGGGCAGCCAGTCGATGTTCGGGTAGGAACGCCCATCGATACGGCAGGAAAGTCCAAGGAAGACCTGGCCGGGGTCATGGAAGAAGTGCGCCAGCGGCTGGAAGAGTTACTGGGGGATGGCGAGGCTGGCTGATGCGCCAGCCTCGCGGACGGCAAGTGGTTCAGCTTGCTGCCATGGTGGAGAACAAATAACCGGTGTAACCAACGTACACCAGCAGCAACAGGGCACCATCTACCCTTGATATCAGCTTGCGCCAGCCGGTCAGGCCGAAGCCCATCACCAGCAAGGCCAGTGTCAGCCCGAACATCAGGGTCCAGTCGCGGTAGAGTACTTCCGGGGCGACCGACAGCGGCTCAATAACCGCGGCAAGGCCCACCACGGCCAGGGTGTTGAAAATCCCGGAACCCAGAATGTTGCCAAGGATCAGGTCGTGCTCGTTCTTCTTTACTGCGGCCAGTGCCGATGCCAGTTCCGGCAAGGAGGTACCGATCGCGACGATGGTCAACCCGATAATCAGGTCGCTGATGCCCAGGCTCTGGGCGATGGTTACCGCGCCCCAGACCAGAATCCGGGAGCTGGCAATCAACAGAACCAGCCCGACCACCAGCCAGATGATGGCGCTTTTCAGGGGCATGGGGTGAGCGATCATCTCGGTTTCGGTGTCCCCGGCCAGCGGATCTTCCTTGCCCTGATAACCCTGGTAGATAGACCAGCCCATAACGGCCGCAAAAACAGCCAGCAGCACCCAACCATCAAGCCGTGACAGTTCGCCGTCCAGCAGCTGTGCACCGGCAATCAGGGTCAGCACCAGCAGCAGCGGCAGTTCCTTGCGGATAACCTGGGAATGCACGGCAATGGGCGCGATGATGGCGGTCAGGCCGACAATCAGGGCAATGTTGGTAATGTTCGAACCGTAGCCGTTACCCAGGGCGAGCCCGGGGTTACCATCTGAAGCCGCCATGGCAGAGACCGCCAGTTCCGGTGCGGAGGTGCCGAAGCCGATAATCACCATGCCAATCAGCAAGGTAGGCATGCCCAGGTGCTTGGCCGTGGCGGCCGCACCCTCCACAAATTTGTCTGCACTCCAGACCAGCAGTACCAGCCCGGCAATAATGGCACCTATAGCCATTAACATAGGAAGACCTCGTTAGGTTCAGGTTGTCGCCGCAGGTTACGCAGGCGAGGTCACAGTTGGCGCACAAAGATACAGTAAGTGGGCGTTTCAGGTCAGCCCCCGGGCTATCGGAAATACCGCTATACGGGGTGATCCGCATAGGCCCCTGGCCGGTATCAGACTAAAGTGGCGCTGATATTGTTAACAAAACAGGCGAGAATGGTCGCAAACAACATAGTTTGCCCGACACACGTCGATTGACAATCGCAATTTATTATTCCGTTAAAAATCGGGATAATCGCGCTCAATCTCATACCGGAAGCATACGGCAGCGCCGTCTACCTCGCGCCCGACCGGCTTCCGACAGGCCGCTTTGCTGATCGTGGAGTGGCATCAGGCTTCAACACTAAGCTAGGGTGAAAACCAATGGCCGTAAGACAGGCAGACGTAGTGCTGGTCGGAGGGGGCGTCATGAGCGCTACTCTCGGCATGATGCTCAGGCAGCTGGATCCGTCTCTGGACATCGTCATGGTGGAGCGTCTTGACCACGTTGCCCATGAAAGCACCGATGGATGGAATAATGCAGGCACCGGCCACGCCGGCTACTGCGAACTGAACTACACCCCCGAAACCGAAAACGGTGATGTTGAAATTGCCCGGGCTTTGCAGATCAACGCACAGTTCGAGGTTTCACTGCAGTTCTGGTCTTACCTGGTAGAGCAGGGCATTCTGCCCGAGCCGTCCACCTTTATTAACCGCACGCCGCACCAGAGTTTTGTCTGGGGTGAGAAAGACGTTGCCTTCCTCAAGCGCCGCTTCCAGAAGCTGAAAGCCCACCACCTGTTCCGGGAAATGGAATACACCGAAAACCCGGAAGACCTGGCTGAGTGGATGCCACTGGTTGTCAGCAATCGGAACCCGATGCAGAAAGTTGCCGCTACCCGCATCAAGCACGGTTCCGATGTGGATTTCGGCTCCCTGACCCGCAGCATGGTGAAGTGGCTGGAAACCCAGCCCAATTTCGAACTGATGCTCAGCTGCCCGGTGCACTACATCGACCAGCGTGACAACGGCCGCTGGAAAGTCCGGGTGAAGAACCAGAAAACCGGTGAGCTGACCAAGCTCGAAGCCGGCTTTGTATTCCTGGGTGCCGGTGGTGGTGCGTTGCCGCTGCTGCAGAAATCCGGCATTGACGAAGCTCGCGGTTACGGTGGTTTCCCGGTGAGTGGTCAGTGGCTGGTGTGTCAAAAGCCGGAAATCGTGAAAGAACATCACTCCAAGGTGTACGGCAAGGCGCCCATCGGCGCGCCGCCAATGTCGGTTCCGCACCTGGACACCCGGATCATCAACGGTGAGCCGGCGCTGCTGTTCGGGCCGTTTGCCGGTTTCACCACCCGTTTCCTGAAGCAGGGCTCGGTGTTTGACCTGTTCGGTTCGGTGCGGGCCACCAACCTGCGGCCAATGCTGTCGGTGAGCAAGAGCAACATGGACCTGACCCGGTACCTGATTGGCGAAGTGTTCCAGTCCCACACTGACCGTGTGGAATCCCTGCGCAACTTCTTCCCGGATGCCCAGGAAGACGACTGGGCCCTGCAGATGGCTGGCCAGCGCGTGCAGATCATCAAGCAGACCGTCGAAGGCGGTGGCAAGCTGGAATTCGGTACCGAGATTGTGGCAGCCAAAGACGGTTCGCTGGCGGCGCTGCTGGGTGCTTCCCCGGGTGCGTCTACCGCAGCCAATGCCATGCTGAATGTCTTGGAGCGCTGCTTCCCCGAGAAGATGCAGTCTGCCGAGTGGCAGGAGCGCATGAAAGAGCTGGTGCCGTCATACGGCCAGACCCTGGTGGAAGACGAGCAGCTGCTGAACAAGGTGCGGGAGCGTACGCTTTCAACCCTGAATCTCGCTTGATATAACCAATCAGTATCGGCAGCGCCGAAAGTGCAGAGGACAGTGGGGATAACCCGCTGTCCGCCTTCAAGCTGAGTCTCCCGGTACTGACTGATTGCCGACAGCGTTGGAAAGAATGCTATGCTCGGAGGCAAATTGGCCTGACGGGGAAGCAGAGTATGACCAACGCGCAAGCCACGCCGCGTAATGGCGCAGAACTGTTCGTCCGGGCCCTCGAGAACGAGGGCGTAAAGTACATCTTCGCAGTACCGGGCGAGGAGAACCTCGACCTGCTCGAGGCACTCCGGGAGAGCGATATCCAGCTGATCCTCAACCGGCATGAGCAGGCGGCAGGTTTCATGGCCGCCACCTTTGGTCGTCTGACCGGCCGGGTCGGGGTCTGCCTGTCCACCCTGGGGCCGGGCGCCACCAACCTGGTCACGGCGGCTGCCTACGCCCAGCTCGGTGGCATGCCCATGATGATGATTTCCGGGCAGAAGCCGATCAAATCCTCCAAACAGGGGCTGTTCCAGATCCTCGACGTGGTGGACCTGATGCGGCCGCTCACCAAGTACACCCGCCAGATTTCCAACGCCAATACCATTCCCGCCAAGGTTCGGGAAGCATTCCGACTGGCCTCGGAGGAGCGCCCCGGCGCCGTGCACCTGGAACTGCCGGAGGATATCGCCGCCGAAGTGCCGGCACCGGACACCCACATCTTCGCGCCCAGCGATGCCCGGCGCCCCTCGGCCAGCCAGAAGAGCCTGGAGATTGCCTGCGACATGCTTCGTGAGGCAAGGCACCCGCTGATCATGATCGGGGCCGGTGCCAACCGGAAGCGGGTCTCCCAGGCACTGATCCACCTGGTGAACACCACCAACATCCCGTTCTTTACCACCCAGATGGGCAAGGGCGTGGTTGACGAGCGCCATCCCCGTTACCTGGGCAATGCCGCCCTCTCGGCCGGAGACTTTGTACACCGGGCCCTCGACCATGCCGACCTGGTGATCAATGTTGGTCATGATGTGGTGGAGAAACCGCCGTTCTTCATGCAGCCGGGAGGCAAGAAGGTCATCCATGTGAACTTCTCCGGGGCCGATGTGGACCCGGTGTACTTCCCCCAGCATGAGGTGGTCGGGGACATCGCCAACAGTGTCGAGTACATGGCGGAGAACTGTGGTATCTGCCACAACCACGACTTTACCCGGTTCATGGAAGTGAAGGCCGCCGTCGACCGGCACCTCCGGGACAAGGCCGAGGATGATCGCTTCCCGGTGATTCCCCAGCGCATTGTCCACGACGTCCGGGCGGTGATGCCTGAGGATGGCATCATTGCCCTGGATAATGGCATGTACAAGCTCTGGTTTGCCCGTAACTATCCGGCCTACGACAACAACACCGTGCTGCTGGACAACGCACTGGCTTCCATGGGCGCCGGGCTACCCAGTGCCATGATGGCGTCCATGCTGTACCCGGACCTGAAGGTGATGGCCATCTGCGGCGATGGCGGCTTCATGATGAACAGCCAGGAGCTGGAGACGGCGGTCCGGCTGGACCTCAACCTGGTGGTGCTGATCATCAACGACAGCGCCTACGGCATGATCAAGTGGAAGCAGGCCCAGGAAGGGCTGGCGGATTTCGGGCTGGATTACCGTAATCCGGACTTCGTGAAATACGCCGAATCTTATGGCGCCACCGGTCACCGGGTTGCCCGCACCGAAGACCTGCGCCATACCCTGGAGCACGCTCTCGCCGCCGGTGGCGTGCATCTGGTGGATGTGCCCGTGGATTACAGTGAGAACCGTCGGGTTTTTGACGAGGAACTGGCGGAACTGACCCGGCAGCTTTAGCGATGTGTCGTTGCGATCGCCGGCTGGCGGAAGCCAGTTTGGTCAGGGCAGGGTAAGGCTCCCGGCACCGGGAACCTTTGTGGAAAATGGTTAGAGTTTGGCAAAGGCAGCATCAAAATCCTTTGCGGCGGCATCGGTAAATTCAAAGTTCTTGCGAATGTAGGCCAAGGTGGCCTTTTCGGTATCGGTTACGCCGGGGCCGTCATGGGCAGATTTGAACAAATCGGCCACTTCATCTTTTGACAACTTGCCTTCTCCTCGCCCCGTCGTGTGCTTGCGGGCCAGATCGAGCAGTTCTTTTTCGTATTTTTGTCCGTCTATCGTTTCGTAAGCCATAACAAAGCAACTCCGTTTCGCAATGGTTCTGTGCCCGTTGCGCCGTAGGCTGGGCGGGCGAGGGCGGGATGAAAGATCAAAACAAACAAATGACCTGTCAGTTTCATAAAAGCACAGGGTTGGGGATTAGGCAAATGTTGAACAGATTGTTTTGGTGGGGCTGAAACGGCAAAAGCCCGTTTGTTGATTGCCATAATATCGAGACGTTCAGATAACCGCCCCAAGCTACGTTGGCTTATTGGTGAATCGTCTATTTCGAGTGTTTTGTTTATTTCGTTTGGCGGGCATAATGCATCGATAGATATTTGTCGTTTTCATATCAGGGGGGGATACGATGTCTGCTCAGAAAATTGTGCATTTGCCGACGGCGGCAGAGGTGGAACAGGCCAAGCTCTCCAGTCGTACGCTGTCTAAATACGCTGATGTGGATCGTGTGCAGCTTTCGTTGCGCGGCAGCAATGGCGAAGCTGATGAGTTGGTACTGCCTGGGCATGTATTGCAGATTTTGTTGGACGTACTGGCGGAGGTGTCTCAGGGCAATGCCATCAGCCTGATCCCTTATCATCAGGAGATCAGCACACAGGATGCGGCCAACCTCCTGAACGTCAGCCGCCCGTTCCTCGTGCGGCTGTTGGAGGCGGGTGATATACCATTCCGTAAGGTTGGCGCTCACCGGCGGGTCAAGCTGCAGGATGTGTTGAGCTATAAGGAACAGATAGATCGTCAACGGCAGGCCACACTGGATGAATTGGCCGAGCTGTCACAGCGCGAGGGGTTGGGGTACTGACAGGCAATGAGCAAATTCACCGTCGTCTACGATGCCTGCGTGCTGTATCCCGCCCCCTTAAGAGATGCGCTAATGCGGCTGGCATTGACGGACCTGTTCAAGGCGCACTGGACAGATCGCATCCACGACGAGTGGATCAACGCGCTATTGAGGGCGAAAAAACAGTCGTCGGAAAGTTTGTTACGGGTGAAGGAGCTGATGGATCGGCACGTGCGAGATGCAAAAGTTTACGGTTACGAACCGCTTATTGAGGGGCTGGACCTCCCGGATCCGGATGATCGCCATGTGCTGGCCGCCGCCATACGTTGTAACGCCAACGCCATCGTTACTTTCAACCTCAAAGATTTTCCTGATGCATCGCTTCGCCAGTACGATATCGAAGTAATTCACCCGGACGATTTTATTCTCTATCAGATCGACATGGCACCGACGCTATGTTGTCGTGCTTTTCAGGCGCAGCGGTCAGCGCTGAAGAATCCGTCACTTAGTGTCGATACTTTTTTGGCAACGCTGCAAAAGCAGCAGTTACCCCAAACAGTTTCAAAGCTTCGGGAATTTGCGGATTTTCTTTAATCATAGGTTCCAGAATGGAACACATGTGTTTGGCGGCTAACCCGGCGGAACACCAGAGACCGAAATTCCACAAGCTGCATGTTAAGCAACTACCGAGAAAGGCTCGGTCGTTGCCAGTTGTGAATGCATGCGCCTGATCCTTTATCGAACGTTCCGGAAATGCCGGATGTGTTTAATGTAGCAATATGCAATTCGTGCATATTACTCCTCTCATCCATTTTCCGTAGTTCTGCCCGCGTTCTGTTTGAACTTGTGCCATGCGACAAGCAGGCCGTGATCTGTATTGAGTTTGGATATTGCTGTCAAATGGTTGGCGCCTGTTAAAGTCAATTGGTAATGGATAAGAAATATAGGCTACTATTTATAACCTCATAAGGAACCGAAAAGGCAAAGGTGTTCTTGTGTTCGATGGATTGTTGTTTCCGATCCTGTTAGCGGGGTTCGCAGTCTTATTCTATTTATTCGTTTCTCCCAATTCGCCTTTTGCTAAAAGTGTGGTATTCGAGCTCCCTTATCAGCGTCGAGACAGGCTAATGACAGAGGCTGAGGGATCTTTTTATCAGGTTCTTGAGCTCGCATTACCCCGCGATCAATACAGGCTATTCGGTAAGGTTCGTGTAGAAGATCTCATCTCGGTGAAGGCTGGGCTTGAGCGTCAAACCCGTCAGTCTTTCCGTAATAGAATAAAAAGTCGCCACATAGATATCGTTGTAGTCGAACGCAAAACCTTCAAGCCGGTTTGGGCTATCGAGCTGGACGATAAATCGCATGAATCGACCAAGAGAAGGGAGCGGGACTCTTTTCTAGATAGTGCCTTTGATGCCGCAGGGCTACCTTTGGTGAGGTTTAAAGCCAAACGGAGCTACACCACCTCGGACATTCTACGAGCACTGGGTTTAGGTCAGGCGAGTGAAGCCATTAGTGAATTAGCCGCTGGAGCTGAAGGGAGCGGTCAGCCAGCTGGAGAGCCTAGTAGTGCGTCTCGTACCGGTGAGGCGCCGGAGAATTTTTGTCCTCGTTGCTATGCTCCTATGGTCCAGAAGCGGGTTCGTTCAGGCAAGCATGCGGGGACTCAAGTGAGAGTTATTGTCAAATCTGGTGTATGACCATCAGGCAGCGTTCCTGCCAGATTGATCTTCCACCTGTATTCCATCCTGAAACTGCACGTTGTCCACGACCAGCTTCAGTTGGTCAAACCCCTTGATTCGCTTCCAGCGTT